>CANQAR010000031.1 GCA_947588845.1 uncultured Lachnospiraceae bacterium | reverse complement strand
CTTTCCGTCTGGAACGAGTTCTTCATGGCGCTGATCTTTACCAGCAGCAAGGAGATGACCCCTGTGGGCGTGGGTCTTCTGCAGATCGTCAACTCCATGAAGTACAGCGGAAACTACGGCGGCATGTTTGCGGCGGTGATTATCGTCTTTCTTCCGACGTTCCTGCTTTATCTGGCCATGTCCCGGCGGATTATTTCCGGCGTTACGGCAGGAGGAGTAAAGGGATAACAGAGTGGAGAGCGCAGGGATTCGGAGCGAAGATGTCTGCTGACGCAGATCTGAATCTCGAGCGCAAAACTCGCAAGCGAGTTTTGAATAAGGAGGGTTCATCCATGAAAAAGACAAAAGGCCGCGTGACAATCCCCACTGACCGGGATGTGGTTCCGGAGACGCTGGAGATTCTGCGCCGGTGGGGCGCGGATGCCGTCCGTGACTGCGACGGCACTGATTTTCCGGAACAGCTAAAGGATGTGGACGCCAGAATCTACGCTACTTATTATACTACCCGGAAGGACAACGCCTGGGCGGAGGCGAATCCCGACGAGGTGCAGCAGTGCTATATTATGACCGGTTTTTACACCGCGGCAGGAGAGGGGCCGCTTTCCATTCCTCTTATGCAGGGGGTGAGCCCGGAACTGATGGCGGTGAACGACCGGGATGACATCCGCCGCTGGTGGGAGGTGATGGATCGCACGGCGGCCAGACCTCTGGAACCGGATGCCTGGCGCTATGACAGCGCGGATGGATGCGTGATGATTGAAAAGCCGGAGCCGTTTCACGATTATACAGTCAGCTTTCTTGCTTATCTCATCTGGGATCCGGTGCACATGTACAACGCCGTTACTAACGAATGGAAGGATTTTGAGCATCAGATTACCTTTGATGTGCGCCAGCCCAAAACCCACGCGTTTTCTCTGGAACGGCTGCGCCGTTTTATCCGGGAGCATCCTTATGTGGATGTGATCCGCTACACCACTTTTTTCCATCAGTTCACGCTTGTCTTTGATGAGCTTAAGCGGGAGAAGTATGTGGACTGGTATGGTTACTCTGCCTCCGTGAGCCCTTATATTCTGGAACGCTTCGAGCGGGAGGTCGGATATCCCTTCCGTCCGGAGTATATCATCGATCAGGGATACTACAACAACCAATACCGCGTTCCGTCCAGGGAATACAAGGATTTTCTGGCGTTCCAGCGGCGGGAGGTGGCCGCCCTTGCCAGAGAGCTGGTGGACATCACGCACGAGATGGGGAAGGAAGCCATGATGTTCCTGGGGGATCACTGGATCGGCACAGAGCCATATATGGACGAGTTCGCCTCCATAGGTCTGGACGCGGTGGTGGGCAGCGTGGGCAACGGCTCCACGCTCCGGCTGATTTCCGACATTCCCGGGGTAAGATACACGGAGGGAAGATTTCTGCCGTATTTCTTTCCGGACACCTTCCATCCCGGGGGCGATCCCGTGCGGGAGGCAAAAGAAAACTGGCTGACGGCCCGGCGGGCGATCCTGCGAAAACCTGTAGACCGGATCGGCTATGGCGGCTACCTGAAGCTGGCCTGCCAGTTCCCGGATTTCATCGACTATGTGGAGCAAGTATGTGCTGAGTTCCGGGAACTTTATGATAACATTCAGGGAAAGAAACCATGGTGTGTCCGGCAGGTCGCGGTGCTTAACTGCTGGGGCAGGGCCCGTTCCTGGGGATGCCATATGGTTCATCATGCCCTGTATCAGAAACAGAACTACTCTTATGCCGGTGTGATCGAAGCCCTGTCCGGCGCGCCTTATGATGTGAAGTTTTTGAGTTTCGATGACCTTCTGGAGGATCCCTCTGTGCTGGACGGTGTCGATGTGCTGCTGAATATCGGAGACGGGGATACGGCCCACACCGGCGGCGCAGTCTGGGAAGATCCCCGCGTTTCCAGCGCTGTTAAGCGTTTTGTCTGGAATGGCGGCGGATTCATCGGCGTGGGCGAACCCTCCGGGCATCAGTACCAGGGCAGGTATCTCCAGCTGACAGGAGTTCTGGGAGTGGAGAAGGAGACCGGTTTCACGCTCAACTATGATAAATACAATTGGGAGGAGCACCCGGGGCACTTTATTCTGGCGGATGCCGAAGGTCCTGTGGATTTTGGTGAAGGGAAAAAGAGCATCTACGCTCTTCCGGGAACAACGGTTCTTGTCCAGCGGGACAGAGAAGTGCAGATGGCTGTCCGTGATTTCGGAAAAGGCAGGGCGGTTTATCTGTCCGGGCTGCCGTACTCCTTTGACAACAACCGCCTTCTGCACCGGGCGGTTCTCTGGAGCAGCCACGGGGAAGGAGAACTGGAGAAATGGTTTTCTTCCAATATTAGCACGGAGCTCCATGCCTATCCGGACAACGGCTGTTACTGTGTGGTAAATAACAGTTATGAACTTCAGCAGACGACGGTCTTCACCGACAGAGGATCTTTCCAGATGACTCTGGCGCCTGGCGAGATACAGTGGTATGATATATCAGACAGGTAATGACTCCTGTTTCTTTGGGCGGTGAGCAGCAAATTCATATCAGTGGAGGGATTTAATTTCTTATCTGATAAATACGGCAGGGGAGGATTAACTTATGGCCTGGAACATCCTTTTGTATTTTACAGATCAGCAGCGCGCGGACACCTGCGGCTGCTTCGGACAGCCGCTTGACATCACGCCGAATCTGGACCGTCTCGCGCGGGAGGGTGTGGCGTTTCCGCAGGCGTATTCGCCGCAGCCTGTCTGCGGACCTTACCGGGCGCTTCTTCAGACGGGAAAATACGCGACGGACACAGGGTGTTTCCGCAACAATATCATGCTTCCGCATGATGTGAAAACGCTGGCAAATTATATGGAGGAGGCCGGGTATGAGACGGCCTATATCGGTAAATGGCATATGGCAAGCGACGGAGCGCTAGATAAGCCGCCGGTCATCGATCACACGGTCACGCCGGTTCCCCTGGAATACCGCGGCGGTTATACCGGTTTCTGGCGCGCCGCGGATGTGCTGGAGTTTACGTCTCACGGCTACGACGGCTATATTTTTGACGAGAATAACCGGAAACTTGATTTTAAGGGATACCGGGCGGACTGCATCGCGGATTTTGCCCTGGAGTTTTTTGACCAGAGGGATAAGAGCAAGCCGTTTTTCATGACGGTGTCGCAGATTGAGCCGCATCACCAGAATGATCACAAACACTATGAGGGACCGGATGGATCAAAGGAAAAATACAAAAACTTTGTGCTTCCGCCTGATCTGGAGGCGCTGGGAGGCGACGCGCGGGAGGAATATCCGGACTACCTTGGCGCGTGCGCCAGCCTGGATAAGAATCTGGGACGCTTGATTAGCAGGCTGAAGGCGGAGGGTCTTTACGAGAATACGGTGATTTTCTTTTTCTCGGATCATGGGTCGCATTTCCGGACACGGAACCGGGACAGTCACTTAAACGGCGCCGACGATTATAAGCGTTCCGGCCACGACAGCTGCCTGCGTGTGCCGCTGGTGATTGCCGGCGGTCCGTACCGGGGAGGCGTCACGGTGGAGGAACTGGTCAGCACGGAAAGCCTGCCGAAGACGATTCTGGCTCTTGCGGGCGTGGATGTCGGGGATCAGATGATCGGTGAGAATCTGCTCGATGTGGTGACGCGCAAAAATCCGGACCGCCCCAATGAAATTTACGCGCAGATTTCGGAGAGCCGCGTGGGGCGCGTGATCCGCACGCCGGATTACAAGTACGCGGTGTATGCGCCGGGCATTGACGGAGGCGCGCAGGCGTCGGCGGACTACTATGAGGATGATTACCTTTACGATCTGCGCCGGGATCCGTGGGAGCTCCACAACCTGATCGATGAAAAAGAATATGAGGACATAAAGCGGGAGCAGAAGGAAAAACTGTTCCGCTGGATTGAAAAAACAGAGGGGAAACGGCCGAATGGATAATCTGAGCCTGCTGGTAAAACCGGCTTCCGGCCTTTGTAATATGGCTTGCCGGTACTGTTTTTACCGCGATGAGATGAATCGTTATAAGGAACTGGATATGCGAGTCATGCCGGAGGAAACAATGGAGCTGCTGATCGAAAGGGCATGCGCGGAGGCAAAATCCTCTCTGCGGATCACCTTTCAAGGAGGAGAGCCTACGCTGGCATGTCTCGGGTACTTCCGCAGGTTTACAGAGCTTGTCCGGGAGAAAAAAAGGAGAGGGACGGCAGTCTCTTATGCCATACAGACAAACGGGCTGCTGATCGACGGTGAATGGGCCAGGTTTTTCGCGGAAAATCATTTTCTGGTCGGACTGTCCTTTGACGGGACGCCGCGGATCCACGACGCCAACCGGCTTGACCATGGCGGTGAAGGTACGGCTTCGCGCGTGGAGCGCGCCTGGAAACTTCTGCGAGAACACAGGGTGGAGACAAACGTGCTGTGCGTTGTGACAGAGCAGGCTGCAAAAAAGCCGCAGCAGATTTACCGGTATATGAAAGAGATGGGGGTTGCGTATCTGCAGTTTATCCCGTGCATTCCGCCTGCGGAGACGGCCAGCTGGCAGCTTTCTACGGATTCATACGCCTATTTCCTGAAGGCGGTCTTTGACCTGTGGTACCGTGACTGGCAGAACGGCGTTTACATCAGTGTGCGCCATCTGGATGATTATCTGAATCTTCTGATGGGACGGTATGCATCCTCCTGTGCCGCCATGGGGCAGTGCGGCGGTTATTTTGCGGTTGAAAATGACGGCAGCGTCTATCCGTGCGATTTTTTTGTGTCGCGGGACTGGTATCTGGGAAACATCCGCGAGGCGTCGTTCACGGAGCTTGCGAAAAGCGGAAAAATGACGGAATTTCTCACTGAGACGTATAAGCCGGGAAAATGCCGGGAGTGCTCCTTCTATGGGTTGTGCCGGGGCGGCTGCAAAAATGATTACTCCATGGGAGAAGGAGAGCGGGAAAACAGGTTCTGCAGCGCCTACCGGGAATTTTTTGCGTACGCGATGGAACGGATGATAAAAGTCGGGAAGGAAATCTTTATGACTGCGCGCATGGCGCCGCTATAAAGAAAAATTATGTAATAACAGAAGAAATACAGGGAGACCAAAAATGAAAAAGAATCAGATTTTAAAAACTTACGGCACAGATTATCTGGAAATGACAAAAAAACTTCTGGAGGAAGCGGACCTGATCGGCATGATCCGGGACAAAGGCTGGCGCATCGGCATCAAGCCGAACTTTGTCTCACCGTCAAAGCCGTCGCAGGGGGCGACGACGCACCCGGAGGTCGTGGCGGGGATCATCGAGTATCTGCAGGAGCGTGGCTGTACGCAGCTTGTGATTCTCGAAGGTTCCTGGGTGGGCTCGCGGACATCCGATGTGATCCGCCTCTGCGGGTACGACAAGCTGGCGAAGAAGTATGGAGTTGAGCTGATTGACACGCAGAAGGACAAGTTCCAGACGTACGACTGCGCCGGGATGAAGATTGCGATCTGCGACAGCGCGAAAGCGCTGGATTTTCTGATCAATGTTCCGGTACTCAAGGGACACTGCCAGACGAAGATTACCTGTGCGCTCAAGAATATGAAAGGGCTGATTCCGAACAAGGAGAAGCGCCACTTCCATTCGATGGGACTGCACAAGCCGATTGCGCATCTGAATATGGGGATTCATCAGGATTTCATTGTTGTGGATCATATCTGCGGGGACCTCAATTTTGAGGACGGCGGCAATCCGGTGGTGCGCAACTGTGTCATGGCGGCGCTTGATCCGGTGCTCGTGGATGCCTATGTCTGCCGCCTGCTGCACTATGATGTGAGCGAGGTGCCTTATATCGGGCTGGCGGAGCGCCTTGGAAGGGGCTGCGCGGATGTCTCGAAGGCGGAGATCCGTCTCTGCGGTCCCGTGAGCGAGTGGGCGGAACAGGAACTTCCGTACGCGAACAAGGTTGTTGAACTGAAGGACGCGGTGGAGGAAGTAGATTCCTGCAGCGCCTGCTACGGCTATCTGCTGCCGGCTCTCGACAAGCTGAAAGAGGAAGGACTGTTGCAGTATCTTGATACGAAAATCTGTATCGGCCAGGGGTACCGCGGCCAGAGAGGACGGCTCGGGATCGGGCAGTGTACATCCGGCTTTGATTTCTGCATCAAGGGCTGCCCGCCGCTTGAGGATCAGATTTACAGGGAGCTTAGGAGCTATATTGAAAATGAATGTATGCGGTAATGGTCGGTGCTGTGCACCCGCCGACCGGAACGGAGTGGAGACGCGCACGAATTTGAAACGGAAAAATGCCGCTTGAGCGGCACAAATTCGGCGCAGGGAACGAGCAAAACGAAAATCGCTTTGTCGTTCCCTATATGTCACAGGACGAAATTTCCTGTGACATGCAGACGACCTGCCACTGGGCAGCTTTAAGGTATAAAAAACACTTCCTGCGCATATGATAGCGGCAGGAGGTGTATATATGCAGAATTATCCATATGGCAGAATAAATGGAAACGCAGGCGGGAACACAGATGTGTGCGGAAACAGCCCCTCTTCCTGCGAGCGGAGAAAAAATGAGGAAGGCTGCAAAGGCATGAATCAGCCGGTTCCGCCTGTGCTGGAAAGTGAAAATGAGTTGTGTCCGGTCGTGTTTCCGCCGCAGCATCAGGACAGACAGCCAGGGCTGGAGTATGTGATGAATCCGAGACCGGTCTCGGAACGTCCGGCAGGCCGAAGGCGGCTTGAGAACAAAACAGCGCTTATCACGGGCGGGGACAGTGGAATTGGACGTTCTGTCGCCTATGATTTTGTGCGGGAAGGCGCAAAAGTGGCGCTTGTCTATTACGATGAGGAGCGCGACGCGAAGGAAACAGAGGAGAAAATTCTTCAGATGGGCGGCAAATGTCTGCTGCTGCAGGGAGATCTGAAGGAGCGGAGTTTTGTGCAGCAGTGCGTGGACAGGACGCTGGAATGTTTCGGAAAGATTGACATTCTTGTGAACAATCATGCGGTTCAGTTTGTACAGGACAGTATTCTGGATATTTCGCCGGAGCAGCTTGATCTGGTGTTTCAGAATAATATTATCTCTTTTTTCCATGTGATACAGGCGGTGCTGCCGCATATGAAGGAGGGGGATTCGATCATCAATACAACTTCGGTCACGGCATATGAAGGAAATAAACAGCTGATCGACTACAGCGCGACCAAGGGAGCGATCGTGGCGCTCACCCGCTCTCTGGCTCTGTCGCTGGCGGAACAGGGCATCCGGGTCAACGCGGTCGCTCCGGGGCCCATCTGGACGCCGCTGATCCCGGCTTCCTTTTCCGCGGAAGAAGTCACCACATTTGGATGCAAAACGTCGAAGGTGCCGATGATGCGGGCAGGACAGCCCTGTGAGGTTTCGCCGTGTTATGTGTTCCTGGCATCGGAGGACGCTTCCTATATGACGGGACAGGTGCTGCATCCAAATGGAGGTACGATCTCAGGATCCTGAGAAAGTACTGCTCTGCGAAATTTCCTGTGACACAAAAAAATCCCCCGAAGACGGAGGTGAATAAAGCCCCCGTCTTCGGGGAAATCTGTGAATTTTTTATCCGTGGTGCCGCTGGCGTGAAAGTCTGGAAATGGATCCGCAGAAATCCAGAAATGTTTATCGCACCGGTCACAGCAGCTGCCGCGGGATGTCCGTATACAGGCGCTGTCAGATGGAATCGATCACAGCCGCCGCGAGCAGAGCGCGCCGGATAATGTGGTCAAACGCGGGCGATAATTTTACAGTTTCATCCAGATGGAACGGAACGTCGTCGAGAAAAGCGTTCGACAGAAGATAGACGTAGTATTCCTCCGTGGTCTGTTCTTCCACGAGTGCGTCTCCCTTGATCCGCATCTCTTCCGTGGTCTTGTCCTTTCCGAGGGCAAGATCGGTCAGCGTCTCCAGCATGACACAGAAATGTTCGTCATCCATGGCCGACAGATACATGCATTTACAGAGGCCTGGCGTGAAGAACGGATATGACGCGTAGCAGTCCGTCAGTTCCTTGAAGCGTGTCCGGTGCCCGGAATCATCAAATAATTTTTTGGCGTCGAGTGCGTTGAAACATCTGTCTTTCCATTCCATAGATTTTCCCTCCTTGTAAAAAAATGACCGCAGATTGATGAATTTGTTGTACCGCCGCAGTAATGGTACAATAAAAACCAGTTGAAATGATGTCGAAATTGTGTTGAAATTAGTCTGATTATAGTAAATAAATTGAAACTTGACAATCTTTTTTCTGGTTTTATGCATTTATGTATGAAATAAAAAACAGTCTGCGGAATTTTACCTGTGCCGGAGCGCGTTTTTCTTCCTTTTTCTGTCCTGTTTTGCTATAATGTTACGGGGAAACACTGCCGTCTCCGACTGTTCCGGTGTCTTTTGGCCCCTGTGAGTTCCAAAGGCCGGGCAGGACTGCGGGCGTGCAGAGCGCGGAACAATCCGTACGGCATTTTTTGATTCCAGTATCATGCAGAGGAAAAATGAATGGTAAATTTATTTGATATAATTCCGTCCGGTTTTTTTAACAATCTTGCGAGCGGCAGCAGCAACCGTATCTATTCTGACTGTCTCCAGATCATCTATAACCAGTATGACAGGGAGATCTCATACCGTATTGCGAGGAATCAGCTGCGCGATGCGCTTGCCGTCTACCTGCTGGAAAACCATGTGACAGAGGAAGAACTCGGAGAAGAGCTGACAGACAGGAAGAATTACAGCGATATGGCCAGCGCCGTTCTCCGCAGATTCTGTTCGAAGGAGATCGGATGGCTTGAGGAAGACAGCGACGACGCCACGTATGAAAAACATATCATTATGACGGAGCAGGGAATCCGCCTGGCGGAGTTTCTGGAGCAGCTCAGGCAGCCGGAGCGCGAGGAATTTTCCAGTTATATTTTTAATATCTATAGCATTTTGCGCAGTGGGGAACAGTGGAGTCAGGATCCCTATGCTGAAGGGCTGAAAAATATCTACCGCAACGCGAAAATGCTGGCGAAGGCTTTGAAGCGGCTGTCCACCTTCATCAAAAAAATTATCGAGCGGATGGTACGGGAGGAAACGCTGGAGAGTCTGACAGAAAACATTATTGAATACTGTGAGGGAAATTTTGTGCGGGAATACGCACGTCTGACAAAACAGCAGAATATCCATATCTACCGGACGTTTATCAAGGGAAAGCTGATGGATATACAAAGTGACGGCAGGCTGTCTGAGCGGCTTGTGAAAGGATGTGCCGAGGAGGAAGGGCTGAGCAAAAAAGAGGCGGAGGATCAGGTATTTGAGATGCTGCAGACGACGCGCCGTTTTCTGACGGAGGATTATGACCAGATCATGCAGGAAATCCGGCATAAGATCAATGTTTATCTGCAGATTGCGGTCGGCAGGGCGAGATTTCTCCGGAACCGGGAATTAAATATCCGCGGAAGCATCGAGCGGACGATCCGTTATCTAGCCGAAGAGATGGACGAGATCGGCTGGAAGGAGGAGCTTCCCGCGGAGGCGGCCGGTCTGTTTCTGCTTGAACCGCATGAATTTATAGACACGGATTCTGTCCGGTTTCCGCGCAGGCAGCAGGTGGTGCAGAATGAGACGTCCGCGCAGATTGAGAAGATGACGGTGGAGGATATCGCGAAAGCAAAAGCTTCTCAGGAGAGAGAGGCGTTCAATCCTTATTCCAAAGAGAAGATGAAAGAGTATCTTGAGAACGCGCTGGGAACCGGAAGAAAGCTGGAGAGTGATGCGCTGCCGATGGAGAGCCGGAGAGATCTTCTCTGCGCGCTGTCGGCTGTGGCGTACGGACAGGAAAACGGCTACGAGGTGCGGGCACTGGACGGGTATCTTGAGACGCAGAATCTGCTGCTGCGCAGATTTGAAATTATTAAAAAAATCTGAAACAACCGGGGATTGTACTGCAGGGTATCACAGTCAGTCTGCATGTATGCCGCCGGGAACGAGCAAAACGAAAATCGTTTTGTCGTTCCCTATAAATCAAGACGTTATGACAGAAGGAAAACGGGATTTACAGGGTCATCTTGTCTGGTTCGTTTTGGACCAGGCCGGTCGTGACAGGAGGAAGAAGTTATGGGAATGGAAGAAATATGGGAACTATACACATCGTCGGAGCGGGATCTGTTCCAGAAGGCCTGCCGCAGGCTGCTGAAATCAACGTTTATTGTGAGAGACAAAGATGAGGACAGCAAACGGGCTTATTATTTTATTTCCAGGAACCCTGATGTGTTTTCCCTTTATTTTAAATATATCGGGTTTGACATTTCTGTGGACCGCGACAACGGCGTGGTCATGCTGCGCAACTGCCGGGAAGCAAGTGAGAACGGCCGGATGCAGATCAATCATTACGTGCTCAAAAAGGCGGAGAGCATCCTGCTCTGCTGTCTCTGGACATTGTATGCGGACAGGCTGCGGGAGGGAAACTTATCCAGGACAGTGAGCATTTCGGTTACGGAACTGCGGTTTGAGCTGGAGAAATACGGAATCCGGGATCAGATCGATAAGAGCACGGTGAGCGGCGCCCTGGCGCTTTTCTCAAGATTCAGCCTGGTCGATGTAAAGGGGAGAATCGGGGAGGAAGACTGCCGGATTCTGCTGTACCCGTCTCTGCAGTTTGCGCTTGACCCGGCTGAATTTGACCGTTTTGTCAGCGTGACGGCAAAGCGAATGTGGGAGGAACCAGACGAGGACGGCGGGGATCCGACTGATGAGGGGGAGGAATCAGATGAACAGACAGATGAACCGGCAGATTAACCGCAAAACGGCGACGAAGCTGCTTTTAGTGCAGTGGTCAAGGTTTCAGAATATCTGTATCCGTCTGGAAGGGTCCACACTGTTTACAGGGGTCAACGGCAGCGGAAAATCGACGATTTTGGACGCGATGACTTATCTTCTGACCGGCAACACGCAGTTTAACAAGGCGGCGAAGGACCGTGACCGGACGGTGCTCGCGTATGTCCGCGGCGACACGAGAAGCAATGGGGACAAGCGTTATCTTCGGACCGGCGAGGTGGTCAGCTACATTGCGATGGAGTTCTGGTCGCCGGTCGAGCAGTCCAGCCTTGTCGTCGGTGTCTGTATCGAGTCGGCAAATGAGACTTCTCAGAAGGGGAGCTGGTTTATCTGCCGGGATGCCGGGATCGAGGACATGAATTTTGTCCGGGAAGAAGGAGGGATCCTGAAGATTACCCCGCGCAGCGGACTTTCCGTGAACGGAAGAGTTCTGAAATCTGCAGAGTTTCTGGGCAGAGACCGCGGCGTGGAACAGCTGCTGCGCGCGCTGGGACTGCGCTGCAACGCCGCGAAATACCGCTCCAAGCTTGTCAAGATGATGGCGTTCAATCCGGAGAATAACATTGATCAGTTTATTCAGGAATGTGTGCTGGAACCGGGGCCTGTCGAGTCGCTGAAAGAACTGCGCGAGCAGAGAAGTCAGTTTGAGCGGATCCGGGCGATCTATGACAATCTGAAAAGCAGCCGCGCGAAGCTGGAGGAGGTTGAAAAGAAAAGTACGGAATATGAGAACAAACTGCGTAGTTTTCATATCCGGGAACTGATGCTCTGTTATCAGGAACTTCAGGAGAAGGAGGTGCAGGAGGAAGGCTTTCAGCTGAAGATCGAGACTTTAAAGCACAGACAGAAGACGCTGGAGGACAGGCGCGCGGAGCTTGACGCGAAGTATGAAGCGGCAGGAGAACGTTACCGGATCGCGGAGAACAATGATATCTTCCGCGGTATGACAGAGAGTCTGCATGCGCTTGAAAGACAGGAGGCGGAGCTTGACCGGGATGTGGAGAAATATGAGAGCCGCCTGGCGAAGGTGATCGGGCTTCAGCTGCAGATTGCGGAGATGATGCGGTGGATGAAGGAATTTCTTTCCGTTTCGGAGGAAGACCGGAAGCTTCTCGGAGAACTTGCGTCTGAGACGGACAACCAGGATGAAAAGGTCGGGACATTTCTTCGACTTGCGTCCATGGTGCGGCAGCAGGACGAGATTCTGGAAGCCGATGGAGTTCATTTCAGGGATGCTGTCAGGGATCTGGAACATCAGATTGAGAAACTGGATGAGCGGATCCGGGCCCTGAAAGCGAACCGTCTGGTATTTCCCGGGGAAGTACAGCGCGCGAAACAGGTGATCAGCGAGGAATTGGAGCGGCAGGGGATCCATGCAGAGGTGCGGGTATTTGCAGAACTGGTGCGCGGGATCACAGATGCCGGATGGCGCGCGGCCATCGAGACATTTCTTGGCAGGAAGCGGTATTTTCTCATTGTGGACGGAAAATACTGTCACAGAGCGATGAAAATTCTGATGAAACATAAGATATATAAAGTGAATGTCGTCATTACGGATAAGCTTCCCGATACGGAGATCACAGAAGGCTCCGCGGCCGCGGTTCTTGATATCCCGAATGTTTTCGCGAGGAGATACGCAAATTATCTGCTGAACGGGATTCATCTGTGTGATACCCTGGAGGAACTGCACGAATATCCAAAAGGCGGGCTGATGCAGAATGGAATGCTGGCGAAAGGTTACGCCGCGGCCTGTATGGATATTGAAAAGACGGAGTTCTGCCTTGGAACGGACGCCGTCAGACGTCAGCTGGAGAAAGCGGAGCAGGAGCGGGGAAAACTGGCGGCAGAGCGTGACCTGAACCGAAGGAAAATGGATCAGAACCGTCGCTGGAGGAAAGAAATTGCAGCGATCGACTGGCGGCAGGAGAATTATGATTTTCTCGCGGGGACGCATCTTGCCCAGGCACGGCAAAAGCGGGAAAATGTCCGGGAAAATATCAGAGAGATCCGGGAAAATCCGGACTTTATGACGATTTTTCAGGAGAGGGAGAATGCCCGCAGGGAATATGAGCAGGTAAAAGAACAGCGGGATGCGGTTGTGGGAGATATCGGGAAATGCAGATCCGAAATGTCTTCCCAGGAAGAGGCGAGAAAAGCGCTTTCGGACAATATCCGCATGCTGCGGGAAGAGTATGAGGAGAAATGCCGGGAGCACATGGATCTGAAAAGGCCGATGATTGAAGAGTATGAGAAGTTGAAGGAGAAGAGAGGTTCCCGGCAGGTGATCACACAGAAGACAGTGGCGAAGCAGCGCAGTGATCTGTCTGAGTGTGTGAGTCAGCTCGAGAGCGTACAGCTTGAGTACTGCAGACTGGCGGATCTGGATATGAGCAGGAGAGGTGTCGCCTATATCCCGTTTTACCGGGAACAGTACCGGGATATTGCCAACATCAGGATTGAGGAGGCGCACCAGCAGCTTAAGGAGCAGGCGGTGAAGCTGGAAAGCGCGTTTATGAATGACTTTGTCGCGGAAATTAATGAGACGATCCGCGAAGCGAGGGCGGAGATTGACTCAATCAACCGGGAACTGAAGCAGATTCCGTTCGGGAATGACACCTATAAGTTTATCATGAAAGAGAAAACGGACCGCGCTGTCTTTTTCAATATATGCAGAAAGCTGGAGAATTACATGAATTCGCCGGAAGTCTATATGAATTCCGCGCGGGATGACGAGGAGATGGAGCACGATATCCAGGAATTCATGGCGATGATTCTCGATGAAGAAGATGAGTCGCAGTACACAGATTACCGCAAATACTTTTCCTATGACATGGAGATCGTGAGCCGTCAAGGCAGCGACGAGGTGGTGGCGGATCTCTCGAAGAAACAGGGGTCGGCAAGCAACGGGGAAAAACAGACGCCGTATTTTATCATTCTGGCGGCCAGCCTGCTGCAGTGCTATCCGAGAAACGTCTGCTGCGCGCGGCTGGCGTTTATCGACGAGGCGTTCTCCGCGCTCTCACGGGAGCGCATCGAACAGATGGTCAAATATCTGGAAGAAAATCAGTTTCAGGTGATTTACGCCGCCCCGCCGGAGAAGATCAGCAGCATCGGCTCGTTTATCCAGTCGACGGTGAGCCTTGTGATGACCGGCCGGTACACGAACGCGGTGGAAGGGCTGGTGAAAGGGGGGATTGGGAGTCGAAATGCTTAATGATCATTGAATGAAGGGAACCACATACACCAAAGAACAGGAGCGGAGAAAACAGAAATTATTACAAGAGACAGGAAGGAGTAACCAGAAAATGCAGAGGTATCAGTTTGAGAAAATTTATTCCCAGATGGAGAAAGAGTTTGGAAAGATTAAAAAAGGAGAAGAGGAAGGCCATGAAATGATGCTTTTCCCAATGGAAGGCAACGCATTGAAGATACATCGGGCGAACCCGAAATCAAACAGCCGCCGTTTGCGGGAGGCAATTGCGCTCGTGCTCTTTGATATAAAAAACCGGTGTACGGGGGAGAACTATGATGTGGAAAATTTCCGTGATGAAGATACCGCGAAACTGGAACAGGCATTGTTAATGGCGTTTGATCCCTTTACAAACGAGGATATCAGAAAGATTCTCGGGGACCAGACCGATCCGGAAAAACTCCACGAATATTATAAAGAACCGGTTATGTGCCTGTTAAGAATTAAAGAGTCCATAGACATCTGGGAAAAACAGGCAGGATCAAATGGGTATTTTGAGTTTATAGAAAACCTTATGGGTTCACAGATAACAGGAGATGAAATGCAGTTTTCCATACTGGCAGGAAAAGATATGAAAAAAGGTCTGATGAAAAAAGTATGGGGGAAGCTGAAACGACGGTAAAAATGAATCTTGAAATTATATCTTGAATCCTGCATTGCGAAAGCATATAATTAAAAAAAATCAGACATGCAAAAAAGAAATGGGAGGTACAGTCATGGATAAGAACATGGAAAAAGTAGTCAGTTTTTTGAAGGAAGCAAATGTATATTATCTTGCGACGGTGGAGGGAGATCAGCCCAGAGTGCGTCCTTTTGGCACGGCGCATGTGTTTGAGGACAAACTGTATATTCAGACCGGCAAGGTAAAGAGCGTTTCAAAGCAGCTTCTGGCGAACCCGAAGGCTGAGATCTGCGCGTTTATGAAGGGAGAATGGCTGCGTGTGGCCGGTGAGCTGGTCGAGGATGACCGTGTGGAAGCAAGACAGTCCATGCTGGACGCCTATCCTTCCCTGCAGAAAATGTATGCCGCGGACGACGGGAATACGCAGGTCTTCTATTTCAAAGACGCGGAAGCGACGTTCAGCTCCTTTACGCATGAGCCGGAGGTTCTGCATATATAAGAAAGCGGGGATGATTTCCGGACGCTGCTTGCCGTGGAGAAATAGAGAGAAGGGGGAATTTTTATGTGGTTCTGGTATTTTATGCTTGCCTGTGATCTGCTCGTCCCGCTGGCCATGATCATCGGAGGACGAGTGATCTGGAAACATTCTTCCCGGAAGATCAGCAGTTTGAGCGGCTATCATACGCCGCGCTCGATAAAAAATATGGATACATGGAAATTCGCGAATGAGTACTGCGGACAGCTGTGGTGGAAAGCCGGATGGATTATGCTACCGTTTTCCTTTGCCCTGCATCTTCCGTTTTATAAAAGCTCAGAGGGCGTGGTTGGAACGGTCAGTATAATTTTGTGCATAGTGCAGTGTACAGTCATGCTGCTGACGATCCTTCCGACGGAGCTTGCTCTGAAAGGAACGTTTACGGACGAGGGACTGCCGCGGGAAAAGGTCGGCGTTTGCAAATAGTTTACAAGAGAGTGGCATCGTAGGGATACGGTGCCATTTCTCTTTCTTTTAAAGACAATTCAACTCTTTCATAGTTTCTTTTTACCGTTCAGTAGTTTACAAACATATCTTTTATTTTTCAGAACGGGCAAACAAAAACGCCGCTTTCTCCATCTAATTATTGTAAAACAAGAGATCCGGACCTCTGAAGAAAGAAAGGAAATTACAATGGATTTGCTGATAAGAAAAGCCAGAAAGCATGACAAGGAGGCATTCTGCCAGCTGATGGAGCAGCAGGGTCAGTCCCTGTACAAGATCGCGAAAGCCATTTTGAAAAATGATGAGGATGCCGCGGACGCGATGCAGGAGACAGTCCTTATGTGCTGGGAGAAGATTGACACACTGAAAAAGGACAAATATTTTCAGACATGGCTGACGCGTATCCTGATTAACAACTGCAATGCGATCTGCCGTCAGAGAGCGCGAAGCGCGCCGGAGGAAAACGCACCGGAAGCATGGACACAGGAGGATGGCTATGCAAACGCGGAGTGGGAAGAGTTTCTGAGCTGTCTTGATGAGAAATTCCGCACGGTGATCATTCTGTACTACGTGCAGGGGTTCAAGACGAAGGAGATTGCGGAGATTCTTCAGGTAAATGAAAATACCGTGCGGGGCAGACTGGCATCGGCCCGGAAAAAACTGGAAGCGCAGTATATGCGGGCTGGCAGTTTCCGGCGGACGGGAAGGATGCCGTCTTCCTGGGTGATATGAAAAGCGTATTTCAATGAGGAGGAATCAGGCATACAGAGTGAAATACACAGTTTGAAAGGAGATCATGGTATGGGCAGATTTGAAGATATGGTTGAAGGACTGCGGGAAGATATCGAGGTTCCGGAGATGGTATGGGAAAAATATACGGATACGCTTTCTCATCTTCCGGATCAGAAGGGACAGGCGTCCCGCAAATCTGTAAAGAGGATAAAATGGCCGGTCGCGGCGGCGGCCGCCCTGTTTGTCGGCGTAGCCGGTATCAGCACCGCGGCTTACATGCAGTGGAGCAAAGCGCTGGAGGAACATCTGCGGATCACAGAGGAGCAGCATAAGGAACTGGAGGAAAGCAGGATTGCTTCTGCGGTCGGACAGTCCGTGACACAGAACGGAGTCACGGTGACGATGGAGGAGAGCATTGTGGACAATAACTGTGCGCATCTGGCTTTTAAGGTGGAAGGTTATGAGCTTGCGGCCGGGAAAGAGCCGGGATTTGGACAGACGGCTGTTCAGGTAGATGGAAAGGGAGATTTCCCCGGTGGATGGAGCTCGTCTTTCTATGATGGTCTGGTTGCGGGAAATGACGGAAAGGCAGTGTTTGCGGACGGCACGCCGTATACGGGCGGTGATCAGATCACTTACACGATGGAAGATGGGAGTCTGGAATATCTGGTTACGATGGTAAGTGACGAGAAAGGGTATTTTATCGACAAGCCGATCCATGTGGAGCTGAAGGATCTGGGTACTTATTCGGGGAAGGCGGAAGAACTTATACCGGATGCAAAAGGAACCTGGAGCTTCGACTGGACTATGGAAGGAAGCGGGGAAATGAAGACATGCGAGATGGACACAGCGCTGGGGGACAGCGGCGCGTCCGTGGTGAAGGCGGAACTCTCTCCGGTTTCCATATCTGTGGTCTATGATTTCCCGATGCAGGAAGAGACAGAGCTGGGAACGAATGAAAATGGGGAACCGATTGTCAGCAGCACATACGCGGAGCCTCCGTTTTTCACAGGAGTGCGCCTGAAAGACGGAACGCTCTATACTAGTATTTCCAACGGAGGATCTGCGGGATATACAGACGAAAGTTATGAATTTTATGAGTCTAAGACGATTCTGAACCGTGTGATCGATGTAGATCAGGTGGAAAGTCTTGCGTTTGTCAAGTCTTATCCGGAAGGAGAACAGCCGATTGCCGAGGAGAATCTGTACTTTGTGCCGGTAGAATGATGGTTCTATTGAGGCTGTTTTCAGCCGTGTGATCTGGCGGCTGGAAAAGGTGCCGACTGTCTTGGTTACGGATAAGAAACAGGTTTTATGGACAGCTTATGAAGGCCCCCAAGTGTATCGGACTTGAGGGCTTTCTTCCTGTTTTTAAATGTAAATGGTCATGTATCTATGGGTTGGCTGCCGTTATAACTTTCCGTCTACCACTTACAGATGTAATAGGAGATCACACCAGCCAAAGCAGATAGAAAAAAGATAGTATAAAAATTTCAATATATATATGATACAATTAAAGAATAATAAAAATATCGAGCAACATTCTAAAATTTAAAAATTTTCACAAAATCCAGGTTAATCCAAAATAATACAGCATATAAAAAATAATCAGATACTATAAACAAAAAATACTTGATGGAAAAGAACGCTGTGGGTATAATGGGAACAGGGAATCTTTTATCTTCTTTCTGTTCCGAAAAACGCCGGCCCGGATCAGGACAGGTCAGACATACAAGGAAAGACCGGTGTATGAGGACGGGGAGCATATCCTGTATGTGAACGCGGCGGTGGATGACGGGACGGAGACAGCGAAACTGATGAAATATTTTCTGACAGCGGATCCAGAAGACATGAGCCAGGGGGCGTTATCAGAAAGAGTGAGATATTTAAAGAAAGAAGAAGGAGGCCAGAGAATCATGTGTGAAGTGATGGACAGGATCAGAGAGGAAGGAAGAAAAGAAGGAAGAGCGGAAGAACGTGTAAATACAGTCAGGGAAAGGAACCGGGCGAACAGGGAGAAAATCCGAGCGGAAGCAGCAGAGCGGAAGATACGGGAGCTTGAAGAGAAGCTTATGCATCTGCAGACAGTGGGCGGTAAGTAAAAAATCTCATAATGTTTTATGCCTGAGCAAAGCGAAAGGAATGGATATAAACATGAGAAATGAAAGGGGGTTTGGCAAAATGAAGATGTCCAGGAAGAAACTTCCGATCGGGATTGAAAATTTCGAAAAACTTCGTTCTGACGATTTTTACTACGTTGACAAGACCGGACTGATCCGCGATCTGCTTAACAACTGGGGAGAAGTAAATTTATTCACCCGTCCGCGGCGATTCGGGAAGACGCTGAACATGAGCATGCTGGAGCATTTTTTCTCCCTGGAGGGGGATAAAAGCATTTTTGACGGGCTGGAGATCGCGGGGGAGAAGGGGCTCTGTGAGGAATATATGGGGAAATATCCGGTCGTCTTCATCTCTCTGAAAGGGATCGACGCGCGTACCTATGAGACGGCGTTCGAAATGGCGGCGATGACCCTGAAAAGCGCGGCGGGAAAGATGCAGTATCTTTTGAACAGTGATGCTTTGAGTGAACAGGACAAAGCAGACTACCGAAAACTTCTGGATGATAATATGAGCGAAGGCGTCTTTGGCAACGGTCTGAAGATGTTGTCAGAACTGCTGGAGAAGCATCATGGTACAAAAGCGATCCTGCTGATCGATGAATACGATGTTCCTCTGGCGAAAGCCCACGCAAACGGGTACTATGACCGGATGATCTCCCTGATCCGCAGTTTTCTAGGGCAGGCGCTGAAGACGAACAGCAGCCTGAAGTTCGCGGTGCTGACCGGGTGTCTGCGGATCTCAAAGGAGAGTATCTTTACCGGGCTGAACAACCTGAAGGTCCGTTCCATTACGGATGTGCATTTTGACGAGTATTTCGGTTTTACGGATGCGGAGGTAAAGGAACTTCTGGAGTATTATGGCTATCCGGACGGCTATCATGCGGCCAGAGAGTGGTATGACGGCTATCACTTTGGAAATGTGGATGTCTACTGTCCGTGGGATGTTCTGAACTACTGCGATTCTTTACTGGGTGACAGAGACGCGCAGCCGGAGAATTACTGGATCAACACGAGCAGCAATGACGCAGTGAGGCGCTTTATTCAGGAAACGGGAAACGCGGCGACGCTCAAGCGGGAGATCGAGCGTCTGGTAGAAGGTGGGACCGTCACAAAGGAGATCCGGCAGGAACTGACTTACCCGGAGATATACCAGACGGTCGACAACATTTGGAGCTTGCTCTTTACGACGGGCTATCTGACTCAAAGGGGGAAGCCAGAGGGAAGGATTATGAAGCTGGCAATTCCCAATCTGGCGGTGCGCGACATCTTTGTGACGCAGATCATGGAGTATTTCAAGGAGAACGTGCGGGAGGACGGGGAGACGCTGAACCGCTTCTGTGATGCCCTGCGAAACGGGGAGGCGGAGAATGTAGAGCGGATCTTCACGGATTACCTGAGAAGGACGATCAGCATCCGCGACACAGCCGTGAGGAAGGAAATGAAGGAGAACTTCTATCATGGCGTGCTGCTTGGGATCCTGGGAGTGAAGAGTCGGTGGGGAGTCACCTCGAACCGCGAGATGGGAGAAGGATATGCGGACATCCTGGCGGAGCCGGACACGGGGGACATGGGGATTATTATCGAAGTGAAATATGCGCATGACGGGGATCTGGAGAGGGCGTGTGAGGAAGCGCTGAGGCAGATTGAGCATACCGGATATGAGGATGATCTGGAGGACGATGGGGTGGAGAAGATCTTGAAGTATGGGATCGCGTGTTATAAAAAGCGGTGCAGGGTGGCGCTTGCGTGAGCTGTACTCCCTTTCTTTCTGGTGTCTGAGGGGCGCATTTGCCCGCTCGGTGAAGCCAAACAGGAGGAGGTAATGGCGTGAAACTTTTGATTGTTGAGGATGACCGCGGGCTGGCAGATGGCATTACGTTTTCGATGGAGCGGGACGGCCACACGGTTTTTGCCGCCGGGACGATCGCGGATGCGCGGAGGGTGTTTGAGAAGGAAAGGCCGGACGCGGTTCTGCTTGATCTGAACCTGCCGGATGGAGACGGCATGGATTTCTGCAGAGAGATCCGCGCAGTTTCCCGAACGCCGATTCTGATGCTGACCGCCCGCGATATGGAGACGGACGAAGTGCAGGGGCTTTTGAGCGGTGCGGACGACTATCTGACCAAACCGTTTTCGCTGGCGGTGCTGAAAGCGCGGCTGGATGCGGTTCTGCGCAGGAGTGCGGGTGGAATGGACGAGGATCGGCTAAGGAGCGCCGGAAATTTTTCTGAAGCTAAGAAGAACTGTCCTCAGAATATTCCGGGTTCGGATGTTCTGAATGTGGGAGAAATCCGCCTGTTGCCCGGCAGCGTGAAAGTTTTCCGGGGAGAAAAAGAAATTGAGTGCAGCGCGACAGAATTCCGGCTGCTGTATTATCTGATGGAAAACTGCGGACAGGTGCTGCTCAAAGAACAGATTCTGGCTCATGTTTGGGATCATACAGGCAGTTTTGTCGATGAAAATACCCTGCAGGTGACAGTGCGCAGGCTGCGCCGGAAGCTGGAGGATGATCCGGCCAGACCACAATATATTCAGACTGTGCGCGGTATGGGGTATATCCTGCGCGAGGCAAAGTGAGGGAGACCACGCTTGCGTGAGTCTCCCGAACGCGCCCGCGACAATGAAAGAAACGAGCGAAGGGAAGTTTCTCAAATCTGCGTGGAGGAAAAGTGAGGAAAAATGAAGGGATTTGATATCTGGTATATCGCGGCTGCCATAGCTGTATTGATTGGGATTCTGGCAGGCGCCGGCAGCTTCCTGTATTACCGCCGGCTGATCGGACGAATGTCGAAAATGCTGCGGATGTATCAGAGCGGCGTATGGGAACAGGAAACGCTTTCTGATACGCGGGAATCCAAACTGGAAGGACAGCTCCGGAAACTTTTGCGGCAGTCGAATTCTCTTCGGGAGCAGGCGCAGAAGGATCAGGAAAGTTTGGCAGGACTTCTGTCTGATCTGTCGCATCAATTGAAAACACCGCTTGCGAATCTGGTTATGGATGAAGAACTTCTGAAAGAGGATGGTCTTTCGGATGTGGAGCGGAGAAGGTTCCTGGATCATATGGAAGAGCAGACAAAAAAGATGCAGTGGCTGTTGTCGGCTCTGATAAAATCTTCGCGGCTGGAACATGGAATTCTGCATTTTCAGGCTGAAATGCAGGATATACGGCCGACACTTGCGCAGAGTATCAGCGCCGTGTACAGTCAGGCGCAGGAGAAGGAAATATCCATTGAGACGGAGACAGATAAGGACCGAAAACTGTACCACAACCGGAAGTGGACGGCGGAGGCGCTTACAAATATACTGGAAAATGCGGTTAAGTACAGTCCTTGTGGATCGCGGATTCAGATTGGGATTGAGCCATTGTCTATCTACACCAAGATCAATATTATGGATCAGGGGCCGGGTGTGCCGGAGGAGGAATATAACCAGATTTTTCAGCGTTTTTACCGCGGACGGCATATGGGAGAAGAAGAAGGAACCGGGCTTGGTCTGTATCTGGCGCAGGTGATTCTTGCGCAGGAGAAAGGATATGTCACGGTTTCGGCAAATCCGGAGGGCGGAAGCTGTTTTTCTGTGTTCCTGCTGAACGAGCAGAGTTCTTTGTGAGAGAAATGAGCGAAGAAAATGCCTGCGTAAGATGCCCGAACGCGCCCGAGGCAATGAGAGAAGCGAACGAAGAAAGTTTCTTGAATTGCGCGAAGGCAAAGTGAGGAGTACTCAGAAATGAATGATAGGAATGAGCGAATACTGACAAAACTGTCAGTATTTTTTCATGGGTTTGTCAGGGCTCTGTCAGGAAAAGGCGGTAGAATTGGAAGTACAGGCTGCAGAGAAAACAGCAGGATAAAAGTAAAAACAGGAGTACCGGGAGAAAGTCCGGATATCCGGAAGACGGTCGTGCTGTTTATGGAATCTGAAGAATTGTCACCGCCATGAAAGGAGAAAAAGGCTTTGGAAATTTTAAGGACAATCGGACTGAAGAAGTATTATGGAAACGGAGCCGGTCTGGTAAAAGCGCTCGACGGGATCAACATGAGCATTGAGGAAGGGGAGTTTGCCGCGGTGGTCGGCACTTCCGGGAGCGGAAAATCGACGCTTCTGCACATGCTGGGAGGACTGGACTATCCCACGGAAGGAAAGGTGATCGTGGATGGAAAAGATATTTCCGTAATGAAGGAGACAGAGCTGACAATCTTTCGAAGAAGGAATATCGGCTTTATTTTCCAGAATTACAATCTTGTTCCGGTGCTGAACGTTTATGAAAATGTTGTGCTGCCGCTGGAACTGGACGGGGAGAAACCGGACAGGGAATTTGTGCGTGAGGTGATGGAGACGCTGGGGATTTACGAACGGCAGGCCAGCATGCCGAACCAGTTGTCCGGAGGGCAGCAGCAGCGCGTGGCGATCGCACGGGCGCTGGCGTCAAAACCGGCGATTATTCTCGCCGACGAGCCGACTGGAAATCTTGACTCACGCAATTCGAAAGAGGTTATGGGACTTTTGAAGGTGACCGGGGAGCAGTTCGGGCAGACGATCGTGATGATTACGCACAATGAGGCGCTGGCGCAGCTCTGCAGCCGCGTGATCCGCATCGAGGACGGAAAGATCTGGAAAGATGGGAAAAATTCTGCACAGAACTATGGGACAGGGACACAGCAGCATGGTTTTAGCGGAATGCGCGATGGAACAGCTGCGAAAAGCATGGCAGAGAAGCGGGAGCAGCGGATCAGTGTGGGGGCAGATGAACAAAAAGCGGCAGAAAACGCGACAGGAAGACGACTGCAGAATTCAGCCGGAAAACACACGGAGGAAATGACTGCACGAAACGCATGGGGAGGAATCAGGCATGAGAAATAACAATCGGAAAATCATCCGCCGCCTGTCCGTACGCAGCCTGCGTCAGAGCCGTGTGCGCAACCGGATCGCGATTCTGGCAATCATTCTCACAAGCCTGCTGTTTTCCGGAATATTCACATTCATGATCGGAGTGGGCCAGATTGCGGAAGAGGAGACAATGCGCGAGGTGGGAACACGCACGCATGCCGGCCTGAAAAATGTAACGTGGAAACAGATGGAACGAATCACTGGAAATACGCAGATAAAAAGCTTTTCCTGGAATATTTATATCGGGACTGCAGAGAACGTAACGACACGCCAGAGTGAACTGCGCTATGCCTCCGGCGAGGATGAGCTGGAAAACTCCTTTATTGAGCTGGAGGAAGGAACGATGCCGAAGGAGCGGTCTGATCTGATCGCGGATACGATTGTGCTGGAAGCGCTTGGCGCAAAACCGGAAATCGGCGCGCAGGTGCCGATCGAGTTTGAATTTCAGGGAAAACATCACAGCGAAACGTTTACGCTCTGCGGCTGGTATCGCGGGGATTACGTCAGCCATGCCAGCGAGTTGTACCTCTCAGAAAGTTACTGGAAGGAACTGCGCGGCACGCTCACGGATGAAGACTTTGCCGCCTGGGGAAAGACTCATCCAGAAGGCAATGGTGAGGGACTTTATAATGTAAATATATGGTTTGGCAGTTCGCGGGGAATCGAGGAGCGCATGCGCGCGGTCATAGAAGAGGCCGGGTATGAGCCGGAAGAAGAGATTAATTATGGAATCAACTGGGCCTACATGAGCAGCCGCATGGAAAACCTGGACCCGTTCCAGATCGGAATCTGCGTCAGTGCGCTGCTTGTTGTGATTTTCACAGGCTATCTGATCATCCATAATATCTTTCAGATATCAATAATGGGAGATATCCGGTTTTACGGTCTGCTGAAGACAGTCGGGACGACCGGCAAACAGATCAGAAAGCTGGTGCGCCGGCAGGCCTGGATTCTCTCGGCGGTCGGGATTCCAGCAGGGCTGTTCCTGGGATTTATCCTCGGCAAACTGCTGTTTCCGCTTGCGCTTGGTTTTCTGGACATGAAAGGCATGCGGATAAGCGTTTCCTTTGAGCCGTGGATCTTTGTGTTTGGAGCGCTGTTTTCTCTGGCTACCGTATATGTGAGCTGCCGGAAGCCTGCAAAGATTGCGGGCAGAATTTCGCCGGTGGAAGCGGTGCGCTACACAGGGATGGAGATTTCCGGATCCCGTTCCCGGCTATCCGGCAAAAGGAAAAGAATTTTAAAGCAGGCAAAAAGACACCCTGTCAGAATAAGGACAGAGGAATCATGGAACAGTCAAAACGCTTTGCGGACGGAAGAAAAACGGCATTCTGAAACTCTGGAAAATCAAAAAAGAAATGCTTTCACTGGCAGGATTCCGCGCATGGCGCTTGCGAACCTTGGCCGCAGCAAAGCAAAGACCTGCGCGGTCATACTGTCGATGACCTTCTCGATTATCCTGCTTTCTTTTGTGCTGACCGCGATGCACAGCTTTCGCCTGGATTCCTACATTGAAACACGTCTGACCGGAGATTTTCTGCTTGCGAACACGAATCTGACCGGAACCCGTATCACTGCGGATATGTCTTTGGACAAATCCTATATCGCGGAGGCGGACAAACAGAAGGGAATCACGGACCGGAATGAAATCTGGGTGGGATACGGAGTCCCGAAACTGCGCTTAAATGAAAAAGCAAGAGAGAAATTTGCCGCGCTGGATGAACAGGGGCTGGTCTATTCGGACAGTAAGTTCGGAGGTCTGCGCAGCGACATAATTGAGCGGATCAAAACAGGGGAATATGGGATTTCCCTGGATGCGTATGCGTACACACCCGGTCTGCTGGAACAGATTTCCGTACTGGAAGGAACGATTGACGCGGAGAAATTTCAGAGCGGGAATTATGTGCTGGCGGGGGAATTTTACGGGAATACGCATACGGGCGAATCTTTGTATCATGTGGGAGACCGGATCAGCATCCCAATGGTGACGGAGGATTCAGAGTATAATTATGAGGAAGATGAGGACGGGAATGTCCTGTACTGGGATATGACAAACAGCAGGGAAAAAGAGTACGAGGTGATGGCGGTCGTCAATCTGCCGCATAGCATGATGGACGGAGGATACACCTCGAATTCTCTTCAGCTTGTACTGCCGCTTGCGGATATGAAAGAGCAGGAGCAGTATGAGGCAAGCCAGTTGCTGGCAGTTTCCTACGACGTGGAACCGGAACACAGGGAGGCGTTTGAAGGTTTTCTGAAACAGTACACGAAAAATGTCAACACGCAGATGGGATATCTTTCGGCAGATGTGCTGCGTGCGGAATTTTCCAGCATGCAGCAGTCGATCGGTCTGATCGGCGTCGCGATGGCGGCGGTCATTGCGCTGGTTGGCATCCTGAATTTCCTGAACGCGATCCTGACCGGCATCCAGGCGCGCCGTCACGAGTTCGCGATGCTGCAGAGCATTGGCCTGACTGGGAAACAGCTGATACAGCTGCTCGTCTGCGAAGGACTGTATTATGCGCTGATCTCCGGCGTACTCGGCGTTGTGCTCGGCAGCGCCGCAGGATATTTCGCGGTGAGCAGCCTCGAACAGATGATTATGTTTTTCCAGTACCGCTTTACGGCGCTTCCATATCTGGTACTGCTGCCGGTGTTTCTGGCGGCCTCTGTGCTGCTGCCGTATCTCGCCTGCCGGAAGCTTGAGAAGGCGAGTATTGTGGAAAGGCTGCGGGAGGCGGAGACATGATGTGCTTTTTGTGTCACAGGGCGAAAAAACAGAGCCTTCTACGGCTCTGTTTTTACAATATATCGGGGCAACAGGATTTGAACCTGCGACCTCTCGGCCCCCAGCCGAGCGCGCTACCAAGCTACGCCATACCCCGACGTTTCGAACGCTTCTTATTATATACGATAATGGCTGAATAGTAAAGAATTATTTTTGAAAATTACACAATAAAATTTTCGCTTTTTTAACCTTCTTTCGTTCATGGCGCTGTCCTGTCTGCAGGACATGAAGGTCTGCTGTGAAATTTTAACAAAGAATTACAAAAAAGCAGAAAAATTTGAGACAAATAGTAAAAATCATCTTGCCTTTGTGGGAAAAATACGATATAATTCTTTTGCTACAATAATCGGCGGAATGTACCGATTGCATAAAATTTATATGGAGGTAGAGAAATGAAAAAATTGAGCAAATTCCTGTCATTACTTATGGCCTGCGCAATGGTTTTGTCGTTGACGGGTATCGTGGTGTCCGCAGATGAAGCGGGCAGCTACAGAGTCGCGATGGTTACCGATTACGGCGACATCACGGATCAGTCTTTCAACCAGACTACATATGAAGCCTGCAAGGCTTTCTGTGATGAGAACGGAGTTGAGTTCCAGTATTTCAAACCGACCGGAGATTCCACTGCGGAGCGTGTCGCCAGCGTGGATCAGGCAGTAGCGGAAGGCTACAATATCATCGTTATGCCGGGTTATGCGTTTGCAGGTACGATCGTTGAGCGTGCTGAGATGTATCCGGACGTCAAGTTCGTGGCTCTTGACGTAGGAGCAGGCGATATTCTTGAAGCGGCTCTCGGCGGAGAGTATGACTACAATCCGGACAACTGGGATGTAAAAGAGTATTATTACAGCGACAACGTCTATATCGCGGTTTATCAGGAAGAGCTGTCCGGCTACATGGCAGGACAGGCTGCGGTGAAGCTTGGTTACAAGCACCTTGGATTCCTGGGCGGCATGGCTGTTCCGGCGGTTATCCGTTATGGCTACGGTTTTGTGCAGGGTGTGAACGATGCGGCTGTTGAGCTCGGCATCCAGGGCGACGTTACGGTTGAGTATGCGTACGGCAATCAGTTCTACGGCGACGCGGACATCACGGCGGCCATGGATACCTGGTATCAGACTTCCGGTGTGGAAGCTGTGTTCGCGTGCGGCGGCGGCATCTATACTTCAGCGGCAGAGGCTGCGGCGAAGGTAGACGGCGGCAAGGTGATTGGCGTTGACGTTGACCAGGCGGGCATCATCAATGCGTACGGCGATGGCATGACGATCACATCCGCGATGAAGGGTCTCGGCGCGACGGTCAATACGATCCTCTCCGAGATCATCCTGAATGACAACTGGGATGCATACAAGGGCCAGATCCAGAACCTTGGCCTTGTATCCGAGACTCCGGAAGAGAACTATGTACAGCTTCCGCTTGAGAGCACCCAGTGGAACGACAGCTTTACGCAGGATGACTACAAAGCGCTTGTCGCATCCATGTTTGCGGGCGACATCACGGTATCCAACGACGTTTCCGCGATGCCGGAGGTTGAGATCACAGTAAATGACCAGGGTAATATCAAATAATTATACGGAACTCAGCGAGTCGAAACACACTGCATGAGTTTCGCTCGTTATCGCGAGGTTTGTCAGACACATGCGGACATGTGCGACGGTTTCTGCTCGCGTAAATCAGCGAAAGAGCGGGTCTTCGTGCCCGCTCTTTTTCAGAAAACAGAAAGGAGGACAATGCGCAATGGACAATTATGCCATTGAAATGCTCCACATTACGAAGCGTTTTCCGGGGATCATCGCCAACGACGACATCACGCTTCAGCTGAAGAAGGGCGAGATCCACGCGCTGCTCGGTGAGAACGGAGCCGGAAAATCCACGCTGATGAGCGTTTTGTTCGGACTTTACCAGCCGGAAGAAGGAGAGATCCGCAAGGACGGCCAAAAGGTGGAGATCAAGGATCCGAACGACGCGAATGATCTGGGCATCGGCATGGTCCATCAGCATTTCAAGCTGGTGGAATGTTTTACCGTACTTGACAACATTATTCTCGGAGTGGAACCTGTAAAGAATGGATTTCTGCAGAAGAGCGAGGCGCGCAAAAAGGTGCTGGAGCTCTCGAAAAAATATGGTCTTCAGGTAGATCCGGACGCGCTGATTGAGGATATCACAGTGGGTATGCAGCAGAGAACGGAAATCCTCAAAATGCTCTACCGAGACAATGAGATTCTGATTTTTGACGAGCCGACCGCGGTGCTGACGCCGCAGGAGATCCAGGAGCTTATGCAGATTATGAAGAATCTGGCGGCGGAGGGGAAAAGCATTCTCTTTATCTCCCACAAACTCTCGGAGATCATGCAGGTATCCGACCGCTGTTCCGTGCTTCGCAAGGGCAAATATATTGGCACGGTTGAGACGAAGGATACAACGCCGGAAAAACTTTCGGCCATGATGGTGGGACGCAATGTCACATTTGCGGTCGAGAAGACAGAGGCAAAGCCGAAAGATGTCGTCCTGGATATTCAGGGAATGACGGTCGCCTCCAGACGTCACAAGAACAACGCGGTGAACAATGTTTCGCTGCAGGTGCGCCGCGGAGAGATTGTCTGCATCGCCGGGATCGACGGCAACGGGCAGACGGAATTCGTGTACGGACTGTCTGGCCTGGAACCGCTCAAGTCGGGGAAAATCACACTGGACGGGAAAGATATCACAAACGAGAGCATCCGCAAACGCTCGATCCTGGGTATGAGCCACATTCCGGAGGATCGTCATAAACATGGCCTTGTGCTTGATTATACGCTGGAGGACAATATCGTACTTCAGAGATATTTCGAGCCGGAATTTACAAACAAGGCCGGATTCCTGAAGCGAAAAGCGATCCGTTCTTATGCGGAGCGCCTGATTGAGCAGTACGATGTCCGTTCCGGACAGGGGCCTGTCACGGTCGCGCGTGCGATGTCCGGCGGAAATCAGCAGAAGGCGATCATCGCCAGAGAGATCGACCGGAATCCGGAACTGCTGATCGCGGTACAGCCGACCAGAGGCCTGGATGTCGGAGCGATTGAGTACATACATAAGCAGCTTGTTGCCCAGAGGGACGCCGGAAAAGGCGTGCTGCTGGTCAGTCTTGAACTGGATGAAGTCATGAATGTTTCCGACAGAATCCTCGTCATGTACGAAGGGGAGATTGTCGGTGAGTTTGACCCGAAGAAGGTGACGGTCGAGGAACTCGGCCTTTACATGGCGGGTGCGAAGAGAAAGGGGGAGAAGTAGGATGAACGGGCAAAAGAAAAAAGGCGGCCTGCTGCGCAACAGCAGTCTTCAGTCGCTGATCGCGGCTCTGGTCTGTATCGTGATCGGACTTCTGATTGGATATATCGCCCTGCTGATCATCAATCCAGCGGGCGCCGGAAAAGCGATCGTCGCAGTCATGAAGAATTTCCTCTACTATCCGAGCCCGATGGCGGCGATGATGTATTTCGGCAGCACGCTGGTCAAGGCGGCTCCTCTGGTGCTCTGCTCCCTGTCGGTTCTCTTTGCGTACAAGGTAGGTCTGTTCAATATCGGAGCGGCCGGCCAGTATGTGGCGGGCGCGGGTGCGTGCCTGTATTTTGCGCTTGGATTCAAGATGCCGTGGTATGTCTGTGTGCTGGCAGCGGTTGTGGCCGCGGCTCTCGTGGGAGGCATCTCCGGTTTCCTGAAGGCCTACTGCAATGTGAATGAGGTTATCTCCTGCATCATGCTGAACTGGATCGGTCTGTATACGGTGAATATGATTCTGACCGGCGTGAAGGAGCCGGCAAGCCCCTACACCGTACAGCTCACCAGCGGAAATCCTTCCGCGCTTCTGCCGAAGATGGGACTGAATACCCTGTTTTCGAATAATCAGTATGTGACGATCGCAATTCCGCTCTCCGTGGTGGTGGCCGTACTTGTCTGGATTCTGCTTGAGAAGACAAAATTCGGGTATGAACTCAAAGCAACCGGCCTCAACAAGCAGGCGGCGAAATACTGCGGTATGCGCGAGAAGCGCAACATTATCCTGACGATGATGATTTCCGGAGCCCTTGCGGGACTTGGCGCCGCATTTTTCTACCTGAGCGGGATGGAGCAGTGGATGTGTACGCAGACGAGCGTTCCGGCGATGGGCTTCAACGGGATCGCAGCGGCTTTCCTCGGCGGTCTGAACCCGATCGGCGCGGTATTCTCTTCCTATTTTATTCAGCATATCACGAACGGCGGAGCATATGTGGACAAGACACTGTACTGCGCGCAGATTTCTGATTTTATTTCGGCTGTGATCATTTACCTCTGCGGTTTCGTGTTCTTCTTCAAGATTTTCATGAACAGGATGCTTGACCGGAGGGATGAGCGCAGAGTGAAAGGCAGTCAGAAAGGAGGCGAGGCATAATGCTGTTATTGATTCAATATACATTGATATTCGCTTCGGTTCTGCTTCTGGTTGCGCTGGGAGGCTGTTTTTCGGAGCACAGTGGTGTAATCAACATCGGACTTGAGGGTATCATGGTCATAGGAGCGCTTGGCGGCGCGCTGATGATGAAATTCCTTGGCGGAGGAACGTCACCGGTTGTGATGATTCTTCTGGTCATTCTCGCAAGTATTGCGGCCGGCATGGTTTACTCCCTTCTGCTCGCGGTGGCGGCGATCAATTTCAAGGCGGATCAGACACTGGTCGGCACAGCGATGAATCTGCTCGGCACGGCGGCGGCGACTGTTATGGTGCGTGCGATCAACTCGGCCGAGGACGCGAGCAATGTTTCTTCTTCGATCCAGTACATTGATCAGAAGAAGGCGTTTCTTGTCAATATCGGCAGGTTTGAGTTTAACTGGTTTATGCTGGTGGCGGTTATCGCGCTGGCGGCGTCCTATGTAGTGCTTTACAAGACACGTTTCGGTCTCCGGCTTCAGGCGTGCGGCGAGCATCCGCAGGCGGCGGACTCCGTAGGTATCAGCGTTTACAAGATGCGCTACGCGGGCGTGCTGATTTCAGGCATGCTCGGCGGACTCGGCGGTATTGTGTACATCACCGCAGGCGTCAGCGAGTGGAAGTTCGAAAACGGCGTTGCCGGCTTTGGTTTCCTGGCGCTTGCCGTTATGATTTTTGGACAGTGGAAGCCGATGCGCATCGCGCTCGCGGCGCTTTTGTTTGGACTGTTCCGTGCGCTTTCCAATGTTTACACAGGCTTTGACGTGCTGGTTGCTCTGAAGCTTCCGGGAAGCATCTATAATATGCTGCCCTATATCATATCACTGATTGTTCTTGCGTTCACTTCAGGAAAGTCGAGGGCTCCGAAGGCGGAAGGAATTCCGTACGACAAGGGACAGCGCTGAAATGTCCAGCGCCGACCGGAACGAAGTGGAGACGTGCACGAATTTGAAGCGGAAAAATGCCGCCTGAGCGGCGCAATAAAACAGGCGAAACTCTTTTGCGATGCAGGTTTCGCCTGTTTTGTATTCTATGCGCAGGCCCGTGTAAGGAAACCAGCTGCTGACACAGCACACGGGCCGCGCGGCAGGAGGAAAAATAAACTGATAAAAACCCGGTCACATTTGCTTGACATAACCTTTAAAACAGTATAGAATTGAACTGTTGTTTACGAACAATGAAAATTGAATAAGGAGGTGCTCCTGTGCTTATAGCAGTAATTATTACTGCTGTGATCACCCTGGTGATTGCGGTGCCGGTAACCGGTCTGTTTGCAATCAACTACAGGCAAAAGGTAGTTGAGGCGAAGATTGGCAGCGCTGACGAAAAGGCGAGACAGATTATCGACGACGCACTGAAAGTTGCAGAGACGAAAAAGCGTGAGGCACTTCTGGAAGCGAAGGAAGAATCTTTGAAGACGAAGAATGAGTTGGAAAAAGAGACGAGAGAGCGCAGAACAGAATTGCAGCGCTATGAGAAACGCGTCTTATCAAAGGAAGAGAGCGTTGATAAGAAAGCGGATTCTCTGGAACGGCGTGAAGCGGGGATTGCGGCGAAGGAAGAAGAGCTAAAGAAGAAAAGTGCAGAAGTTGAAAAGCTTCGCGGACAAAGACTTCAGGAACTCGAACGAATCTCAGGACTTACCTCTGAACAAGCAAAAGAATATCTTTTAAAAACTGTTGAAGATGAAGTGAAAAATGACACTGCGAAGCTCTATAAGGAGCTTGAGAGCAGGGCAAAGGAAGAAGCTAACAAGAAGGCAAAGGAATATGTGGTTACGGCGATTCAGAAATGCGCGGCGGACCATGTAGCAGAGGCGACCATCTCTGTGGTACAGCTTCCGAATGATGAAATGAAGGGAAGGATCATCGGAAGGGAAGGAAGAAACATTCGTACCCTTGAGACGCTTACCGGAGTGGATCTGATTATTGACGATACACCGGAGGCAGTCATCTTATCAGGCTTTGATCCAATCAGAAGAGAAGTGGCAAGGATTGCTCTTGAAAAGCTGATTGTGGATGGCCGAATCCATCCGGCCAGAATTGAAGAAATGGTGGAGAAAGCACAAAGAGAAGTTGAGGCGATTATTCGGGAAGAAGGCGAGGCTGCCGCACTGGAAGTGGGAGTTCATGGCATTCATCCTGAGCTCGTGCGCCTTCTCGGAAGAATGAAATTCAGGACAAGCTACGGTCAGAATGCACTGAAGCATTCCATCGAAGTGGCACAGCTGGCAGGGCTGCTCGCCGGAGAGATCGGTGTGGATGTGAGACTGGCAAAGCGTGCTGGATTACTGCATGACATTGGCAAATCCATCGACCATGAGATTGAAGGTTCTCATATCAGAATTGGGGCCGACCTGTGCAAGAAGTATAAGGAGTCGGCGGTTGTGATCAATTCTGTTGAATCGCATCATGGAGATGTTGAACCGGAATCATTGATTGCATGTATCGTACAGGCGGCCGATGCGATATCGGCGGCACGTCCGGGTGCAAGACGTGAGACACTTGAAACATATACAAACAGATTAAAACAGTTAGAAGATATTACGAACACCTTCAAGGGTGTTGAGAAATCATTTGCTATTCAGGCGGGTAGAGAAGTTCGTGTTATGGTAGTACCGGATCAGGTTTCTGATGCAGACATGGTACTTCTGGCAAGGAATATAGCGAAGCAGATAGAGGCCGAGCTGGAGTATCCGGGCCAGATAAAGGTAAGCGTGATCAGAGAGAACAGGGTTGTCGATTACGCGAAATAGAATTTTTGAGTAGCCCCATATATCGTGCAGACTGGAAAGTGCGGTATATGGGGTTTTGTATGCGCAGGCCCGCACATGGAAATCAGCTGCTGGCGCAGCATGCAGGCCGCGCGGCGAGCAGGAGGAAAAGCCGCCTCCTGCTCGATCGCAGTCCCTTCCGGTATTCACAAAATTTGTGCATGATTTGGATCATGCGGGCAATAAAATGGAAGAAAGAAGAAACGGGAACGATCTGTGAAGCGATTTCATATTATGACTGCGGCTATTGCCGTGACAGGTTTTTTTCTGGGAATTCTGATACCGGAACTGATACGTACAGGGGGAGGTTCCTATGCGGGGCTGGTCAGCATGTACGGGCTGAGAGAATTTGGGATGAAGCGGCTGGATATTTTGTCACTTCTTCCTTATGTGGCTGGCGTGCGTCTGCGGACAATCCTGTTTTTGTGGATGAGCTGCTACACGCCTCCCGGTCTGTTCCTGCACATGGCGTATCTGTTCTGGATCAGTCTTCTGTCGGGAATTCTGCTTTCTGTTTTTGTTCTGCGTCAGGGGTACATGGGGTTCCTCCTGTTTTTATGCTGCCTGCTTCCGCAATGGCTGCTTTATCTGTCTGCGCTTGCGCGGGAATTAAAATTTCTTGGAAAAAAGAGGCGGCTGCTGCATCGTGCAGATTCTTTGCCGGTCCGGACCATGAGGCTGGCGGACTGGAAGGAGCTGACCGGCATGCTGCTTCTAATGGCGGCAGGCTCTGTCGTGGAGGCGGGAATCGGTTTGAAAGTGTTTCAGATATTCCTGCAGTATCTGTAAAATCCCCTTGAAATCACACATGAAATTGAGTATAATACGTTACATAACGAGCCGGGACACGCTGCACGGGTTTCGCGTTACTGTTCACTCCGTGACCAGCAACAACGCTTCGCGATACAGAAAACCCTCCACTGGAGGCTTTTCTGCATACTCAGGTATGCACAGAAAAATGCTGCTTTTGCAGCATTTCGCGCCTCAGACCTCGGGATTTCCGGACATTTTGTCCGAAAATCACCTCGAATTTAATGGGAGAGTGAACTGTAACGGTTTCGCTCGCTGCCGCGGCAGTTTTCACGTTGTTTTGGCCGGTTCTGCGGCGAACATATTGTTTTTGCAATGTAAAACGCCTGGAACCGTCAGTCATATACGGACATGTGAGGATCTGCAGTCCGCGGAAATGAAGGGGAACAAATGAAACAGAAAGGAGAGCAGAGCGCAGGGGTTGAGATAGAGCTCTGTGGAGAATCGGCGGCACAGTCCGCCAGGAAAAATACGGGGAGATAAAAATGGAGCTGGAAATACCGTTGTTTCTGGATTATCTGGAAAACACAAAAAATGCGTCGCGCAGTACGGTGGTTTCTTATGAGCGCGATCTGAAAAGACTGGAAATGTATTTAAGTGAGTCAGGAGTTGATTCTCTTGCAGGAGTTACGCCGCGGAATCTGTCGTCCTATCTTGCAGATCTTGAGAAAAAAGGGCTGTCCGCGGCTACTGTGTCAAGGAATGTAGCGTCGATGAGAGCTTTTTTTCGGTATATCTGCTGTCAGAACAAGATGGAGAATGATCCGACGGAGACAATCCGGGCGCCACATATCGACAAGAAAGCGCCGGATGTCCTGACTGCGGAAGAGGTGACGAGGCTTCTGGAACAGCCGTCGGGAGATTCCCCGAAAGAGTTGCGGGATCGTGCCATGCTGGAGCTTTTGTATGCGACAGGCATGAGAGTGTCCGAGCTGATTTCTCTGAAGCTGAAGGATGTCAGCCTGAAGATGAATTATGTGATTTGCCGGGACGGAGAAAAAGAGCGTGTGATTCCCTTTGGCGTCAGCGCGAAGGAAGCTCTGGAACGCTATATGAAACAAGGAAGAGAAGCACTTTTGAAAGAGGAAGGGCAGATGTATCTGTTTGTCAATTGTTCCGGAAATCCCATGAGCAGGCAGGGTTTCTGGAAACTGATCAAGCAGTATGCGAGGAAAGCGGGGATTTACGCGGAGATAACTCCTCATACGCTGCGTCATTGTTTTGCGGCGCATCTGCTGGAAAACGGCGCTGATATCAAATCTGTCCAGGAGATGCTTGGTCATTCCAATGTATCGACGACGCAGATCTACCAGGGCCTGCATATCGGACGTATGCGAAACATGTATGAGCAGGTACATCCCAGGATGTGATTTTCGTTCTGTTCATTCCCCGCGCCGAATTTGCGCCGGTCAAGCGGCATTTTCCGTTTCAAATTTGTGCGCATCCTCCGGAGGAAGGTTTTGAACGGCAGAGAAATCCGGGGAATTGAGAATGAAACAGACTGAGGAGAACAGAATGTAAAAAACGGGCAGAGATCAGTTATCCTTATCCCTGTCCGTTTTTTTTGCGCAGGCCCGTGTAAGGAAAACAGCTGCTGGCGCAGCACACGGGCCGCGCGGCGAGCAGGAGGGAAAAACCGCCTCCTGCTCAATCACGCCCACACATGGAAATCAGTTGCTGACGCAGCACCGGGCCGCACGGGCGAGCAGGAGGGAAAGCCGCATCCAACTCGATTCACAGGAAAATTCGTCCTGTGACACAAGCTGCCTGGCGGATCTGTATCATCTCAGCAGTCTTTGTAGATGTCATAGATCAGCTGCTCTGATTTTTCCCATCCAAGGCAGGGGTCGGTGATTGATTTGCCGTACACATGCGGTGTACAGCCGATTGTCTGAGCGCCGTCCTCGATATAGCTCTCGATCATCAGCCCTTTTATGAGAGAGCGGAGCTCAGGATTGTATTTGCGGCTGTGCAGCACTTCCTTGGAAATCCGGATCTGCTCCAGATATTTTTTGTTGGAATTGGAGTGGTTTGTGTCAATGATGGCAGCCGGATTCTTCAGTCCGCGCTTGCCGTACATCTCGAGAAGCAGCATCAGGTCCTCGTAATGGTAGTTTGGTATACAGTTTCCATGCTTGTTTACAGCGCCGCGCAGGATTACATGGGCGAGATCGTTTCCGTCTGTGTACACATCCCATCCGCGGTAGATAAAGTTGTGCTTGTTCTGCGCTGCAACGATTGAGTTAAACATGACAGAAAGATCGCCGCTTGTCGGATTCTTCATACCGGCAGGTACGTCCATGCCGCTGACGGTCATTCGATGATGCTGGTCCTCGACAGAACGCGCACCGATTGCGACATAGGAGAGCAGATCGTCGATATAGCGCCAGTTTTCCGGATAGAGCATCTCGTCCGCGGCCGTAAGGCCCGATTCCTCGATCGCTCTTGCGTGAAGCTTTCGCATCGCTACGATACCGGCGAGCAGATCAGGTTTTTTCTCGGGATCCGGCTGGTGGACCAGTCCTTTGTAGCCTTCGCCTGTCGTGCGGGGTTTGTTCGTATAGATGCGCGGAATCAGGATCAGGCGGTCGCCGACCTTGTCCTGTACTTTGGAAAGGCGCATGATGTAATCGCAGACAGATTCCTCATTGTCTGCGGAACACGGTCCGATGATCACAAGGAACTTGTCGGATTCTCCCGTGAATACTTTGCGGATCTGGGCGTCTCTCTCCTTTTTAATAGAAATAACCTTCTCGGAAAGAGGGTATTGTTTCTTGACTTCCTGCGGAATCGGAAGCTTCTTAACAAAATTGATAGCCAATGTCTCCACCTCTGTTGTCAGAATATTTTGACCGGAGCAGTTCCCCCGGTCTCTGTCCCTGCGGCAGTCTCCGTTTGTTCTGGTCGGCGCTGAGTGTGCCGGATTTATGCGGATTTGTGATAACTTACTGCCTGAGGAAAATAACAAACGCGTATATTATAATATAAGAAGCGGAAAATGTCGACAGATTTTTTAAGAAATAACAGAGTCTGACTATCTTGTAACCGCAGCTTTAATGAGAGAGAGAATGAAGTGTAAAGTGAAGAGTTGTTGACTTTGCCGGCGGAAAGAGTATACTGGGATTATCGGGAAAGATTGAGGACAATTGTTTTCCCGGCAGATATTTACGCCCTGTATTGCAGGGCAGCATCACAAACAACAGGGAGGGAATAACAGGATGAAGAGAAGACGGAAAATTTACATCATTTGCCTGGCAATGCTGGCGGCTCTGTTTCTGGGAGGTCTTACGGCATCCGCGCAGATTGAGGCTGTGAAGGTGACAGGAAAATACGGACAGACAGAAGCAAGAAGTATGCTGGAAATGATCAATGATTTCAGAACCGGATCCGACGCGTGGTACTACGGCGAAAACGGACAGGAAGTCAGTTTGCGGGGGCGGCTACAGCCACTGGTCTATGATTATCAGCTGGAAGAAGCGGCCATGCTGAGGGCGATGGAAATTGCGGTTTACTATGATCACGCAAGACCAAATATGAGCGGGTATGCGTCAGAACTGGTGGCTTCAGGTTATGGTGGATGGTATGCGTTTGCCGAAAATATTGCGGCCGGCTATATGGATGCCGCCGATGTATTTGAGGGCTGGCAGGAAACGAATGAAGACTATGAGGGGCAGGGACACAGAAGAAATATGCTCAGCAGTGATGTGACGGCTGTCGGGATCGGCCATGTGTACTATAATGGGTATCATTACTGGGTGCAGCTGTTCCGTGATCTTGTAGGCAGTACCAGTCCAACGCCGGCTAATGATTCGGAGACGACAGTGGAGATTGAAGTGGATTCCTCTGTGATTACGAATAAATCGGCAGAGCCGTCGGTGAATTCTATTGAACTGCCTTATGGGGGATTTGCTGAACTGCCGGGAGTTACGGGCGGGATTCAGACTGTTGAAACTTGGCTGGGCGGCATATGTCCGGTCGAACTGTCCTACGAATGGACATCCGCAGATACCGGGGAAAATTATATAAAGCTTGACAGCGGGAAGGGAACGATAGAGGCTGTCGGGATTGGGACGACAGAGATAACGACGACCGTCATGGGAACAGAGATCACAGTTCCTGTCACAGTTGTCAGAATACCGATCGATTCTGCTGAGAATCCTGCGCAGGTTGTGCTGGAACAGGATTCCTACACCTACAGCGGGGAAAACTTCGAGCCGGTTCCGACAGTTACGATGAATGGAACAGTCCTGACTGCGGAGACGGATTATACGGTAACGTATGAGAATAATACGGATGCCGGGACTGCGGTGGTGACGATCACCGGGGCAGGGAATTATGAAGGGACGATTACGAAAGAGTTCGAGATTGCCGCAAAAGAACTGGACAGCGAGTCCAGTGTGACGGTGGAACAGGATGCTCTGGTTTACACCGGTTCCGAGATCAAGCCGGAGGTGACAGTCGTCTGCGGAGAAAAAGAACTGGATCCTGGAACGGATTATGAGGTTGAATACAGCAATAACGAAAATGCGGGACAGGCTTCTGTAACGATTACCGCGAAGGGAAATTATAAAGGAGAACTGACCGGGACATTTACGATCCTTCCTTTGAATCTGGAGGGGTGTACGGTGGATGAGATAGCGGATCAGACATACACCGGAGAAGAGATCCGTCCTTCCATGACAGTGAAAAACGGAGAATTTTTGCTGGATGAGTCAGACTACACGGTGGCGTATGAGAGTAATACGGATGCAGGAACAGCTTCTGTAAGGATTACGGGGCAGAAAAACTGTGAAGGAGAACTTACTGCAACGTTCCGGATTCAGCCTCTGAATCTGGAGAACTGCACGGCGGATGAGATAGCGGATCAGACGTACACGGGAGAAGAGATCCGTCCATCCGTGACAGTGAAAAACGGAGAATTTTTGCTGGATGAATCAGATTACACGGTGGAATACGAGAGTAATACAGATGTCGGAACAGCTGCCGCAAAGATTACGGGGCAGAAAAACTGTGAGGGAGAACTGACTGTGACGTTCCGGATTCAGCCTCTGAACCTGGAGAACTGTACGGCGGACGAAATTGCGGATCAGATATACACCGGAGAAGAGATTCGTCCATCTGTGACAGTGAAAAACGGCGAATTTTTGATAGATGAATCAGATTATACGGTGGAATACGAGAGTAATACAGATGTCGGAACAGCTGCCGCAAAAATTACGGGCCGGAAAAACTGTGAGGGAGAACTGACTGTGACGTTCCGGATTCAGCCTCTGAATCTGGAGGACTGTACGGTGGATGAGATAGCGGATCAGACGTACACGGGAGAAGA
>CANQAR010000030.1 GCA_947588845.1 uncultured Lachnospiraceae bacterium | reverse complement strand
AAACTATTGAACCGCGCAGTACCGAACGGTATGCTGCGTGGTGTGGAAGGGGAGGATAAAATCTCCCCTATCCGATGATTATGCGCAGGACCGCACATGGAAATCAGTTGCTGACGCAGCATACAGGCCGCGCGGCAAGCAGGAGGGAAAGCCGCCTCCTACTCGATTATTTCCAGAAGCACGTCGATGATTCCTCCGCAGACCATTCCTTCGTCTTCCGCGTCCCTGCCGGTCATATCCGCGCGGTAGAGACAGGTTTTCCGGTCGTCATCCGAGAGAAGAGAGACGGCTTTGCGGAACACATCAGCCTCAAGGCAGCCGCCTCCGATCGTGCCGAATGTGCGTCCGTCCCGGAAAATCAGCATTTTTGTTCCGACCTCTCTGGGAGCGGATCCTTTTCTGGTGACGATCGTCGCCAGAACTTTTTTCATGTCTTTTGCCGTTTCATCGAGAGCGGCGTTGATGATTTCTTTGGAATAACTGCCCCGGCGCAGCGATTTGTTTTTGACCTGGATGACTTCCGCCATAATGGAAACGGCAATTTCCTCCGGAGTATCGGCGCCAATCTTCAGACCGATCGGAGTGTACACAGAATCAAGGACCGCCCGGTCGATACCTTTTTCGGCAAGGGCCTGCTTGACTCTGAGGGTTCTTGCGCGGCTTCCGATCATGCCGATGTAGGCATGCTCTTTCTGCGCAATCAGTTCCAGGCATGTCTGATCATAGCGGTGTCCTCTGGTCACGATGATAAAGAATGTATTCTTGCTGCCGGGGATTTTTTTCAGTCCTTCCGCGAATGGTTCACAGAGAACTTCAGTCGCGCCGGCTCTTCTGGCGTCGTCGGCAAATTTAGGACGATCCTCAAGCACAGTCACCGCACAGCCGATCATCCGGCCAATGCGGATGACCGGGATCGAGACATGGCCGGCTCCGCAGACGACAAGCTGCTTTTCCTGCCCGAGATATTCACAGAATACCTGTTTCCCCTCAATGACAGCGACGCCGCTGTCGGTTATTTCGGACAGTTTCTCAAAATTCCGGGAGAAAAAGCCGTTTTCTGTGGATTCCCAGATTAATTTGTGGTCAGAAAGCAGAGCCTTTTCCCCGGCAGGTTCCGGTGCGATGACAGTGAAGACGATGTTCTGGTGATTGGGATTGCAGTCTGCAAGTTTTTCAAAAAATTCGGACATAATGAGACACCTCCATGAATAGAACAAAAACCAATAATAAAAATTTAATTTAATAATATATCAATCCCGGGCAAAAAATCAACTGCATTGTTTTAAAAGGACCGCACTTCCGTGCAGATCTGCAAGAGGAACGGTCATCAGATGGTTTTCCGTGCAGAATTCCCGCACGGCCCGTCCTGCTCCTTCAAACTGGGTGCTGTTGTAATCGTGAATCAGAATAATTCCGCCGGGCACAAGACGCGGCCAGAACGCCAGAAGTCCCTGGCGGGTCGGTTCGTATAAATCCGCATCGAGGCTGACGAAAGCGAGTTCCGGAAGATCCTCCGGCAGAGTTTCCGGAAAGTATCCGGGGCATAAAACGGCCTGCTCCGGGTGCGGAAGGCGGGAGAGGACCGTATCAATGTCTGTGTCATTGAAATTCCGGTGAAATCCAGGCGTCCGGGGTTTTTCATTCTCAGTCCCAGGGCGGAACGAAGCAGTGGATGATGTCTGGGTGTATCCGGAAGAATCAGCAGATGCCAGGATTTGCGCTTCAATTTCCAGATCTCTTAGCGGAAATCCCTGGAAAGTATCAAACAGGTAGAGCTTTCTGTCCGGGAACAGCCGGTTGATTTCTGCGGCGAAAGTCCCCTGGTACACGCCGAGTTCCGCGACGGCCCCCGGCAGATTCCGGTCTGTAATCTCACGGGCGATCAGGCGCAGATGTGCAAGCCTCAGATCGACGGTGGAGCGCAGCGGTGTAAGACTCTGGATTTTTCCGGTGTATCCAAGTCCGTGAAGCTGAGTTTCGATAGAAGAAGCGGCCTCGCGGTTCAGGACGGCGATCCAGATCAGATCGGGCGCAAGTTCCGGGATCTGTGCCGGTGAAACCACGGGAATGCTGTCAATCCAGCCATTCCACTTGTTCTGGTTGTTGTCAGTAAAGGCGATAAGCTGACAGTTGGGAGCGAGCCAGTTCGCGGCCATTCGACCGGCCTGTCCGCAGCCGAAAATCATAACTTTCATTTAGACCTCCGATGTTTGTATTTCAAAAATGCTTCTGCCTGATTAAGCAGGAGGCAGTTTTTTTCCTGCCGCCGTGCGGCCCGTATGCTGCGTCAGCAGCTGTTTTCCTTACACGGGCCTGCGCATAAATGCAGAATAAAAACGGGGGCCCGTAAGAGCCCCCGTTTATTGACTTATTCCATATTCACCCGTGCGTTTTCCGCCGGAAAATCTGGTACAGCGCTATACCGGTACTCCGGCCCGCAGAGTGTTACTGAGCTGACCGTCGGCTTAGAAGTCTACTTCTGTACCGTAGAATGTGCACTTGAACAGCTGTGCCATCTGTGCCGGAGTGATCGGTCTCGGGTTCGAGCCTGTGCATGCGTCAGCGACAGCGTTCTCTGCGATAGCGTCAAGCTTCTCAAGGAATTCATCTTCCTTAACGCCGAATTCCTGAATAGTCTTCGGAATGTTCATAGCGCGGTTAAACTCTTCGATCTTGTCAATCAGAGCGTTGACCTGAGCCTTCTCGGATGTTCCGCCGAGGCCTACACGTCTTGCGATATCTGCATATCTTCTCATAGCTTCAGGCACATGTGCGTTGTATTTGATAACATACGGCAGATAAATTGCGTTTGCGCAGCCATGAGGAATATGTCCTGTCGAGAATACAGCGCCTGTCTTGTGCGCCATCGAATGAACAATACCAAGCAGAGCGTTCGAGAATGCCTGGCCTGCAAGGCACTGTGCATAATGCATCTGCTCTCTTGCGTCCATATCTTTCTTGTAGGACTGAAGCAGATAATCGAATACCATTTCGATCGCTTTTATTGCGAGCGGATCGGTAAACGGGCTGTTGAGCGTTGAAACATATGCCTCGATCGCATGTGTGAGCGCATCCATTCCTGTATATGCAACCTGCTTAACGGGGAGACTCTCAACAAGTTCCGGATCAACGATAGCAACGTCAGGCGTTATCTCGAAATCAGCGAGCGGGTATTTTATTCCCTTTGCATAGTCGGTGATAACCGAGAATGCAGTTACCTCTGTCGCTGTACCTGAAGTAGAGGAGATCGCGCAGAAATGAGCTTTCGTTCTCAGCTTCGGGAAGCTGAACGGTGTGATCAGATCCTCGAACGTAGTATCAGGATATTCATAGAATGCCCACATGGCCTTTGCCGCGTCGATCGGTGAGCCGCCGCCTATCGCAACGATCCAGTCCGGCTCAAATTCCAGCATGGCAGCTTTGCCCTTCATAACAGTCTCAACTGACGGATCCGGCTCAACGCCTTCGAAGGATGTGATTTCCATACCCGCTTCTTTCAGGTAGTTCTCTACCTTGTCGAGAAAGCCGCCCTTTCTCATTGAGCTTCCGCCTGATACGATGATAGCCTTCTTGCCCGGAAGAGTTTTAAGGTTTTCCAAAGCGCCCTTTCCGTAGTACAGGTCTCTTGGCAGTGTAAATCTAGCCATTTTCAAGTCCTCCTTAAATAAATTTATTTAGTCTCTCATAATCTCAGGGCTTTTAGACAAATTTCTGCGATTGCTTTCGTAAAACCCCCGTTTTTATTTCAAAGATAATTAATAAATGCGGGAAACTGGTGAACCACAGCTGGTCAGCTTAAGATTTCGAGAGTCTATTTTTTAATATACATATAATTATGAAATTGAAATCGTAATCAAAAGGCTATAATGGGATGAAAAAACTGTAGTTGCTTCGGAATTTTATGTAGGTTTCTAAAATAATTTATCTAAAAATCCGATTTTTCGACGATAGCAGAGAAAATTAAATATAATTTTAAAACAATTAACACAATTTAAAGCAAAAATCAAAACAATTTAAACAATTTAAATTAAAAAACAATTTTAATATCATTTTCGACATTATATATTTATTTTAAACAAATGTCAATATATTCCTGTATTTTCGAATTATTCTATTTTGAGGATGAATAATTTTTACAGAATACAATTACATAGTCGATAAATTTTATCTGGATAAAGCGTTAAAACACATTAAATTTATTTATTCTTAAAATAGAATAAATAAGAAACGACGAATAAGTTGACTTTTGGCTAAAATAAACTATAATGAAAAATGATTTTAAAAATTATATATGCATTTTTCAAGTATATAAAATAGCAGAAAAGAAATTTTAGTAAAAAAGACAGAAAATAGCCTGTATTTTTTGGAATCATCTTACAAAACATTGAAATGATGTTAAGTAATCATATATTTATGTATTTAAAAAAAAGGAGGAAAAGGAACATGAAAAGAAAGTTACTGGCGCTGCTGCTGGCAGGAACAATGATGTCCGGCATGATGGCAATGCAGTCTGCCGCTGAAGAGACTGAGGCGGTTGGGACTGAGACAGAAATGTCGGCGGAGGAGGCAGAGGCTCCTGCGGGAGATACTGTGACGGGAGAACTGCTTGACGCGGCCAAGATTATGGTTGCCGGAGCCCAGAACAAGGCGGAGGAGATTGGCGTTCCGATGGTTATTTCTGTTGTAGACATGGATGGCAATCTTGTGCTGCTCCACAGAATGGAGAATTCCCTTCTGGCGAGCCTTGACATTGCGCAGAATAAGGCATTTACGGCGGTCGCGCTGAAGATGCCGAGTTCAGATGTGAAGGAACTGGCGCAGGAAGGCCAGGAGCTGCAGGGTGTTGCAGTCAAATATGCAGGGCGGATCGTAGAATTTGGAGGAGGCCTTCCGGTTTATGACGCAGACGGTACGCAGATCGGCGGGATCGGCGTATCAGGCGGCAGCGTGGAAGAGGACACTTCGGTCGCGCAGGCGGGGCTGGATGCGTATTCGGCGGGAGAAGAGCTGACAGCGGCTTCCGGAGGCGTACTTCTGGACAAGGCCATGGTTATGGTGGAAGCTGCCGAGCAGAAGGCGATTGAGATCAATGCCCCGATGGTGATCAGCTATGTCGACATGGGAGGCAATCTTGTACTGCTGCACAGGATGGAGAATTCTCTGCTCGCGAGTCTTGAGATCGCTCCAAACAAGGCGTTTACTTCAGTTGCGCTGAAGATGCCGAGCGCGGATGTAAAAGAACTGGCGCAGGAAGGACAGGAACTCCAGGGCATCGCAGTCAGCCATGCAGGACGTATCGTAGAGTTTGGCGGCGGTATCCCTGTATATGACGTGGATGGCGCGCAGATTGGCGCAATTGGCGTTTCCGGCGGCAGTGTGGCAGAAGACACTTCCGTAGCGGAAGCCGGACTTGCGGCGATTACGGAATAATTATAGAATAAATTCATTGCGTAATCTTTGAACAGACAAAATTAGTTCCCTGTTTATTGTGCCTGCTTGCGGACGATTATGATGAATGGAAGCCCACATGGGTCGCTCATGTTCATTCGCACTGTTGTTTTTGCTCATACACGTCAGTATCTCCTGTGCATGGCTGATCCGGCAGGTGAATTTGTCTCCTGGTTTTAATGGAAACCGGGTCTTCATGAAATAAATAGACAGGGAACAATTTTAAAAGCTTAAAACCATTTGTTCAGCGGTGCGAGCCGCAGGGATCCTGGTTTGGCCCGCGGCCGGTCAGATCCTGCAGGCGGCGAGCTCCAGTATCTGAGATGAATACCAGTTCGCTTGGATTCCCCTCAAAATTTTCTCCTCTTAAGCGGAGAAAGTTAGCATTCTCATAGAACTCGATCGGAAGCTCGCGGCGGAATGTTTCGCCGGTCACTTCATCAGTAACTTCAAGGACAACACTTTCAGCGTGTATTTCATGTAACTCCATTGAATATTCCTCCCTTAATTTTTTACAATTATAACAGACAATAAAGGGATTTACTATATATATTTTAAAATTTTAATAAAAGTAAGATTTTATAAAAATTTATAAAACGGCTGATTCATTCAGACTGTTTTCGGCCTGTGAAAATGCAATGAAACGCACTGCGCGGATTTTGTGCGTTCTCACAGCGGCCTCCAGACATATACAGGTAGTGACGGCTCTCTGTTTGTGTAAATAAAGGTATTGTCATCTGCTTTGCGTCAGATGGCAGAAAGCTGGTTACAAGTGAATGTTGTTAAGGAGGTAAGAAATGATTAAGAAACCACTCATAATCAATGGCACGCCCAGAACTCTCGTTCTGGAAGGTAATGAGACGCTGGCTCAGGTACTGCGCGACAGACTGCTTCTGACAGGCTGTAAGATTGGCTGCGGTCAGGGCCACTGCGGCGCCTGCAACGTTATTATGGACGGCAAGGTGACGCGTTCCTGTATCACAAAGATGTCAAAGGTGCCGGATAACGCGAAGATCGAGACGATTGAGGGTATCGGCACATTGGATAACCTGCATCCGCTGCAGGCTGCGTGGGTAGCTCACGGCTGTGCACAGTGCGGTTTCTGTTCACCAGGCTTTATCATGAGCGCGAAAGTGCTTCTTGAGAACAATCCGTCTCCGACGAGAGAGGAAGTTCGCGACTGGTTCAACAAGAACAGGAATCTCTGCCGCTGCACCGGTTATAAGCCGCTTATTGACGCAGTCATGGATGCTGCAAAGGTAATGCGCGGTGAGATGAGCAAGGAAGATCTGATGTTCGTTCCGACAGACAACAAGATCCTCGGCACAACATATGCACGTCCGTCAGGCATTGCGAAGGTTACCGGAGCATGGGATTTCGGCGCTGACGAAATCAAGACTCTGCCGGAGAATACGCTCCAGATCGCTCTGGTACAGGCGGAAGTTTCCCACGCTCTGATCAAAGGCATCGACGCTTCAGAAGCGGAGAAGATGCCGGGTGTTGCCAAGGTTATCACGTATAAAGATGTTCCGGGCAAGAACAGAATCACGGGCCTTATCACATTCCCGACGAACAAGGGCGACGGCTGGGATCGTCCGATCCTCTGCGACGAGAAGGTGTTCCAGTATGGCGACGCAATCGCGATGGTCTGTGCGGATACGGTAGAACACGCGAAAGCAGCGGCAAAGGCAGTGAAGGTAGACCTTGAGGTTCTTCCGGCTTACATGTCCGCTCCGGAAGCCATGGCTCCCGACGCAATCGAGATTCATCCGGGCACACCGAATGTCTACTACGAGACGAACTGCATCAAGGGCGACGAGACAGCTCCGATCATGGAGAGCGCTCCGAATGTCGTCGAGATCGATTCTTACTGCTCACGTCAGCCGCATCTGCCGATCGAGCCGGATGTTGCTTACGCATACATGGATGAAGAGGGCCGTCTGACGATCCACTCCAAATCCATCGGTATCCATCTGCATCACGCGATGATCTGCGCTGGTATCGGTGTTGAGCCTGAGAAGCTCCGCATCGTACAGCTCCATACAGGCGGTACGTTTGGTTATAAGTTCTCTCCGACAATCGAGGCTCTGGTAGGTGTCGCGGCGCTCGTGACAGGCCGTCCGGTAGCTCTGAACTTTGATATGTATCAGATGATCACCTACACAGGAAAGAGAAGCCCGGGCTTCATGCACATCAAGCTCGCTGCTGATGAGAAGGGCAAGATCCTTGCTCTCGAAGGCGACAACCTGATCGATCATGGTCCGTACTCTGAGTTCGGCGATCTGCTGACCATGCGTCTCAGCCAGTTCGTAGGCGCGGGCGTTGATATTCCGAATATCCGCAACCGTTCCAGAACAGTCTGCACGAACCATGCATACGGCGCCGCATTCCGCGGTTATGGTGCTCCGCAGTCCTTCATGGGCGGCGACATTGCAATGGATGTAATGGCGGCCAAGATGGGAATCGATCCGTTCGAGTTCCGCGCAATGAACTGCTACAAGGAATCCGCTGGTTCCACAACTCCGAACGGCTGCAAGCCGGATGTATACTGCCTTGAGGATCTTTTTGATCTGGCACGTCCGTACTATCAGAAGAACAAGGCGTATGTGGAAGAACTGAATGCAACGAAGGGTGAGGACGGCAAGTATAAATATGGTGTCGGCGTATCTCTTGGTATCTATGGCTGCGGTCTTGACGGCGTTGATTCTTCCGAAGCATGGGCAGAGCTGAACGCTGACGGAACCGTGACAGTTTACAACTCCTGGGAAGATCATGGACAGGGCGCTGATATCGGTACGCTGACTCATGCGCATGAGACACTGCGTCAGGCCGGCATCACACCGGATCAGATTAAGCTTGTCATGAATGATACAGGCCTTACTCCGAACTCCGGCCCGGCAGGCGGATCACGTTCGAACGTCATGACCGGAAACGCGACGCGCGTTGCCTGCGAGATGCTGATCAATGCGATGAAGAAGCCGGATGGCAGCTTCCGCACCTATGATGAGATGAAGGCGGAGAATATTCCGCTGAAGTATGAAGGCAAGTGGGTTGCTACGGCATGCTCAGACTGCGATATGGAGACAGCACAGGGCAATCCGTTCTCAGTTTACATGTACTGCATCAACCTTCCGGTAGTCCGCGTTGAGATGGCAACCGGTAAGGTGAAGGTGATCAAGTTCACGATGGTATCCGACTTTGGTACGATCATCAACAAGAGCGTTGTTGACGGACAGGTTATGGGTGCAATCGCACAGGGCATCGGCCTTGCTCTGACTGAGGACTTCGAGGATCTGAAGAAACATACGACGCTGCAGAAGTGCGGTATCTCTTATCCGAACGACATTCCGGATGACATCGAACTGATCTATCAGGAGAATCATCCGCGTCCACTTGGACCGTACGGCGCTGCAGGCTGCGGCGAGGGCCCGCTGGCCGCTCCGCATCCGGCAATCCTGAACGCAATCTTCAACGCGACAGGCGCACGTATCACGAGAATCCCGGCGCTTCCGGAGGCAGTCAAAGCGGCGATCGACGCACTTTGATCCAATAAAGCTTCGCGAAATGCGGGTGGTTACAGCCTGCAGGGAAGTGAACAGTAACAACGCAAACAGCAATTTTGGGCGAAAACCTGAAAATTCTGGCGTTTTGCTGCAATTGTGATATAATTAAAGAGGTGTTGCAGAGGCTTCACGTTGCGGCACCTCTTTCTTTACCTGCATTTATTCTCAAAAAAAGATATATGGGCGCTATTGTTTTCAGATAATTCTGCGCCGCGCAAAACTGTGGACAGCAGTATATGGAGATCATAATGGAGAAAAAAGAAAATACGTTTGTGGGAAAGCATTATCTGATGAAGCAGGCCTTCGGCCAGGAGGAACTGCATGAGCGGGAACGCGTCTGTACGAGGGAAGAACCTCCGGGCTGTCAGGCAGCCTGTCCTCTGCATCTTGACATAAGGGGGATCTGCGGTTATGCGGCGAAAGGAAATTTCTCAAAAGCGGCTGCGTTAATTCGCGCGGTGACTCCGTTTCTGCATTTGCTGGCAGGCAGCTGCAGTGGAAACTGTATTGGAAAGTGTACGCTTGCAAAGCCGGGTGGGGAAACATCTGCATCGAAGGATCTGGATGGAACAACGGAATCCGTATGCCAGAGCGACGGGATATCCATGCCTGCGATTGAGAAAGCCTGCGCGCTGTATGGCGGTTCCGGCGCGATGAGCCGTTTTATGATTCCAAGGAAGAATAAACGTGTGGCGGTTGTCGGCAATGATCTGTTTGCGCTGGCCTGCTGCTGGGAACTCGGCAAAAAGGGTTATGAGATCTGGTGGCATACAGACTGTGGATCCATGCAGGAGCCGCTGATGAAGCGGGGACTGACAGAACAGGAGGCTAAGAGTGATCTGGCGGCATTCACCGGATTTCGGATTACACGTAAGGAGATGTCCGGGGAACAGTCAGAAGAAGCAGCGGGTGCCGACAGGCTTGTGAGCGGGAAAGAGGAAATTCCCGATTTTGAAGAAATTGAAAAATGGGCTCAGGAAGCGGATACCATGTGTATTTCGCCGGAGTTGTGGACAGACAGATACAAAAAGATCCCAAATGCTTTTACAGCGCCGTCACAGACGGATCCGGCGTGGCTTTTGGCTTTTGCAAAACATGCCTCTCTTCTTGCGGACAGATATATGCAGGGCGTTTCGCTGGATGACGTGAAGGAGCCGGAAGTCCATGAGAGCAGACTGTATGTGACGATGGACGGGATTGACGGTCTGGGCGGCAGGAGCGGACCGGAAATTCAAAACAGAGAGAATAGCACAGAGAAGACGGCGGAAGATTCCTGGAGACTGCACACGGCGATCCCCGGAGCGGATGCTCTGGGCAGGGTGACGGATGTCAGTATTCTTACAAAAGAGAATGCGGCTGCGGAAGCGGCAAGATGTATTCAGTGTCAGTGTCTGGAATGTGTGAAAGGATGTGTTTATCTCCAGCATTTTAAGAGGAACCCGAAAGGTGCGATCCGCGAAATTTACAATAATCTCTCGATTGTCATGGGAAATCATATGGCGAACGGCATGATCAATGCGTGTGATGAATGCGGGCAATGCAAAGCGGCCTGCCCGAATGGTTTTGATTATCCGGATGTCTGCCAGATTGCGCGACATACGATGGTTGAGACGCAGAAGATGCCGCCGTCTGCTCATGAATTTGCGCTGCTTGATCAGCAGTTTTCAAACGGGGAAGGATTTCTGGCAAAGCCTCAGCCAGGATTTGAAAAATGCCGCTATCTGTTCTTCCCGGGCTGCCAGGCTGCCGCTGTCTCTCCTGTGACGGTGGAGGCCGCGTACAGTGATCTCTGCGAGCGGCTTGAAGGAGGCGTCGGGCTTCTGCTTGGCTGCTGCGGGGCAATTTCCCACTGGGCTGCCCGTGAGGATCTCCTGGCGGAAGCAGTTGAGAAAGTGACGCAGGTATGGCGGGAACTGGGAGAGCCGGAAGTGATCTGCGCATGTCCGACCTGCAAAAAGACTCTGGAAGAGTTTACAAAGCTTCCGACTGCAGGTATCTGGGAGGTTTTGCTTAAACTGGGCATAAAACCGATAGCTGAATCAGAAAAAACGAACGGAGAACGGATTGTCTCGATTCACGATGCCTGCGGAGCGCGGGGAAACCGCAGGATGCAGGATGAAGTCCGCGAGTTTGTCCGGGCGTTCGGATATCAGATTGAGGAAGCGCCTTTTACGAGGGATGTCACACCGTGCTGCGGCTACGGCGGTCTGGTGAAGTATGCGAATCCGGAAGTATCCGCGAAGAAGGCCTCTTTTGCGGCAGGGCGGGCGGAGCATATGGTGCTTACTTATTGTATGGCGTGCCGCGATCAGTTCGCGCGTGCAGGGGCAGACAGCCGTCATATTCTTGAGCTTGCCTATGGGATTACACCAGAGCCGATACCGGATCTGTCTGCAAGACGGGCGAACAGACTGAAACTAAAACAGCGTATGCTGAAAGAACTGTGGAAGGAAGATATTAATATGGAAGAAATGCTTCCGGTAATTTACGCGGACGGTGTGGAAGCGCTGATGGATGAGCGCATGATTCTGAAGAGCGATATCGATAACGTACTGAAGTCATACCGGCAGACGGGAAGCGCGGTGTTTGATGAGGAGAACGGCTGGCTGGTTACGAATACCCGGATTGGGAATGTGACGTTCTGGGTAAAATTCAGCGAGACAGACGACGGAAGTTATCTGGTGCATGGAGCCTACAGCCACCGGATGACGGTAGAGTAAACAATGCAAACGTGAGGAGAAGACTATGGCGGAGAAAAAGCATTTGTCAGAAAAGACATATCATTCCGTAGATCCTTTGGGAAAATTGAAATGTCAGAAGTGCGGGATTCCTCTGGTCAAAGGACGGGCGACTTTCGGATATCTCGGAAATGCGTTTCCGGTGGAACTGCCGGTCTGTCCGAACTGCGGATTTATCTATGTGCCTGAGGAACTGGCTCTGGGAAAAGTGCTGACAGTGGAGCGGAGCCTGGAAGACAAGTAGACAGGGAGGTCAGAAGAGAAAGATGAAGTTGATGGGATCACATCCCGGAGGAATCAGCCTGACAAAACGTCTTCTGGAGTTATCGGATGTTGTGCCTCCGGCCTGGATACTTGATCTTGGCGCAGGAAGCGGAGAATCGGTGCGGTATCTGGACAGCCGGGGATTCCAGGCAGTCGGAGTGGATCTTGATGCGAATGAAAATTCAGCGGGAGGTTCCGGGGAACAGAGAACTCAGCCGGACAGAGCATGTGAGAGGAAGCTGTCAGAATGTTTCAGGGGACAGAAAGTTCAGGTTCCCAAAACGGCTCCGGATATTGGGAAACCAGCAAGGCGTTTTGAGGAATGTACTTCGGGATGGGTCTTGTGCCAGGACATGACACGGCTGGATTTTATGGATGAAGTGTTTGATGTGTGCCTTGCGGAATGCAGCATTTCCGTATGCGGCGACGGGATGGCGGCGCTGGGCGAAGCGTGGCGCGTGCTTAAACCAGGTGGAAATTTTCTGGTTTCAGATATCTTTTTTGAAAGGAAAAATGCGCCTGCGATGTCCATGGAAGGGCCGCTTACCTGGGAATGCTGGGAAACAGCTTTCAGGAATTCAGGATTTGCAGTTCAGGCCGTGCGGGATGAAACAGAGCTTTGGAAAGAATTTTTTCTGGAAAGCCTGTGGAATGGCAACGCACAGGAAAAACTCTGTAATTTTTTTCGGGCGGCAGGCAGGGCAAAGTGCGGATATTTTATCGCATGGCTGAAAAAACCGGATCTGGCAGGAAAGCAGGAAAGAATGGACTGCCTGACTGAGAAAGCCGTCTGAATGAGTGTGGGAAAGGAGGACGCGATGGATTTATTTGACCGTATGCTGGAATTGTCGAACCAGGGATTTTACTGCGCGCAGATTCTTTTGATTCTGGCGCTTGAATCAGAAGGAAAAGAAGACCCGGATCTTATACGGGCGATGAGCGGGCTGAATGGCGGACTTGGATTTACAGGACATGTGTGCGGAGCGCTGACAGGCGGCTGCTGTTTTCTGGGATATTTCCTGGGGAAAGGGGAGGCTGAGGAGATTGAGGATCCGAATGCGTCCTCTGTGACGGCAGAACTGGTACGCTGGTTTGAAGAAGCGGTCGGACAAGAGTATGGAGGCTGCCGCTGCGATGATATTCTTGAGGGAAATCCGGCAAATAAGATGCAGCGCTGCCCGCAGATTGTGGAAGGCGTTTTTACGAAATGTATTGAGATTTTGCAGGAAAACGGTGTGATGGGATGAAATTTGCGGGATTGATTACGGCAGCGGGACTTTCGAGACGGATGGATGGGTTTAAACCGCTGATGGAACTGAACGGGTTTCCGATGGTCGTTATGGCGGTGCAGAGCATGAGAAACGCCGGGATACGGGACATCACAGTCGTGACAGGATACCGCGGGAAGGAAGTCTGCGAAGCACTGGCCTCCATGAATGTTTCCGTAGTCGAGAACAGGGACTATGCTTCCACCGATATGTTTGCCTCTGTGCGGCTGGGACTTGCCGGACTGGGCTGTGCGGATGGAGTTTTTTTCCTGCCGGCGGATGTGCCCATGACTTCCCCGGTGGTATTTCAGAAGATGATCGGCAGGCTCTCGCGGCTGGGGGATGGGTGCCAGGCGCTGATCCCGTTTGTGGAAGAGAGGGCGGCCGGGCAGAGCACAACATTGCGGCAGATTCATCCTCCGCTTATTCTGAAGACGGGATGGCAGGCAGTGCTGGAGTATGGCGGGGAACGCGGACTTGGCGGAGCGCTGGCAGGTCTGACGGCAGAGAAAATTGTCGTGGATCGTGAGGATGCGTCCGACGACGCGGATTACCGTGCAGAATTTGCACTTCTCGAGAGGCAGGCAAAGGAGCGCAGAGGCGTTTCAAAAAAAGTGTGCGAGGAATTTTACAGGGAAGTATCTTTGCCGAATCATATCAGAGAGCACTGTCTCGCAGTAGGAGAGCTGGCAGGATGGATGGCGGAGCGTCTCGTGGAACACGGAGCGTTTCTCGATGTGGAACTCTGCCGGAGCGGCGGGTATCTCCATGACCTTCTGAGGCTGGAACCGCATCATGCCGAAGCGGCTGGGGCCTTTCTGGAAGAGAGAGGGTATCTTGCGCTGGCGGAGATTGTGAGGGCGCATATGGGATTTTCAGAGATTGTCTCGGAAGGAACTATATCGATCTGCCGGGAATCTGCGATTGTCTGCCTGGCGGATAAGCTGATCCGGGAAACGTGCCGTGTTACACTGGAACAGCGGTATCAGAAAGCGCTTGCACATGAGAATGTAAAGCCGCGGATTCTGCGGGATCTGCAGATCTGCCGCGGACTGGCAGAGGAATTTGAGGTGATAACGGGTGAAAAGCTGTGAAAAACGGATTTATCTGAATAATGCGGCGACTTCCTGGCCCAAGGCGCCGGGGGTTGCGGAGGCAATAGCGGAAGCGGTGCGTCAGCTTCCGGGCGCTGCGAACCGGGGCGGTATCAATGATTTTGATGTGTTTGAGGAAGTGCGAAAAGAGCTGGCCTGGGTTATGGGAGTTTCGTGGCCAGAGCAGATTGCGCTGGGCTGTAATTCAACCTGGGGGCTGAATGAAGGGATTTTCGGGTTTCCGCTTGAGGCAGGCAGCGTTGTGCTGACAACCAGCTCGGAACACAATGCGGTGCTGCGTCCCCTGTATCGTCTGGAGCAGCAGGGAGTCCGCGTTGTCTATCTGCGTGCAGATGCGTTTGGCCGGGTACAGCCGGAGGCATGGGAAAAAGCGCTAAAAGAAAATGCTCCGAAGCTCTGTATCCTGAATCACGCGTCGAACGTGACGGGAGCTGTGAATGATGCCCGCATGCTGACCGCTCTGGCAAAGCAGTATGGATCTGCGGTGCTGCTTGACGTTTCGCAGACGCTTGGCTGGATTCCGATGGAGCTCGAACAGTGGGGTGTGGATATGGCGGCGTTTACAGGACACAAATATCTTCTAGGACCGCAGGGAACAGGCGGGCTTTATGTGCGCCCGGGTCTTAGCCTGAAGCCATATCTGCTCGGCGGTACGGGTGTACTCAGCGATCTGCGCGATATGCCAGAGGAGATGCCGCTTCATCTGGAGGCGGGTACTGGAAATGAACCGTCTTATCACGGACTGCTTGCGGCGCTTCGCTGGAGCAAAGAACATCCCGCCGACAAAAAGCGGATGGATGATCTCCTGAATTTGATTAAGACCGGGCTGACGGAGGCGGGTTGCAGGGTTGTTTTGCCGGAAGGACCGGTGACCCCGGTCGTATCTTTTGCTGTGCCGGGAATGTCCAATGCCGATGTCGGAGATATTCTCACAGAAAGCTACGATATAATCTGCCGTGTGGGACTTCACTGTGCGCCGGAAATCATGGAAGATATCGGGATGCCGCGCGGGACGGTGCGGCTGAGTCTGTCACGGTTTACGACAAAAGAGGAACTGGAAGTGGTGATCGAGGCGGTGCGCGCGATGGCAGAGGACATATCTTCGTGACGTGGAATTGAATTAAATGCAGAAAAATGAAGCGTCTGAATTGTGGTTCTGAAGGAAGGAGAATCGGAATGGAATTTCGGTGCAGGAAAGTGCAGAACTGCTTTGCCGGGGCACGGACATTTGAATATGAGCTTCCAATCACAGGAAGTGAACTTTCCAAATTGCTGGAAGGATTCGATATTCATGAAAATCATAAGTTCCGGCGTCCGGTGTTCTCCGCGAAAAAAGGGGCGCTGGAAGTCAAGGGGATTCTCGCGGCCCATGTGGTGAAGATCAATTATACGGAGGAAAACTGGGAAGACGAGAAGCAGGAGATGGAGCGTTGGCTTGCCGGACTCGGATGAAAAAGACGGGACGACTGCCGTCCGGAGCTTTCACAGTAAGGAGAAAAAGAAGTGCAGAAAAGTTCTGAATATGCAAAGAAAGAACAAATGAAATCAAATGACTTTTCGGAAATTGGCGTGACGGAAAGTGTCTGCCCGGAGTGCCTCGAGGTGATTCCGGCGAGGAAGATCGTGCGGGATGATGGAATTTACATGGTAAAAAAGTGCCCGGAGCATGGGGAGTATGAGGCTCTGATCTGGGAAGGTTCCGTGGAGAGCTATGAAGCATGGGGGAAGAATCTCCAGCCGGCAGATAAAATTCCTGCCGCTAAAGAGGTGGAAAAAGGGTGTCCGCAGGACTGTGGACTCTGCGCGGCGCATGAACGGAGAGGCTGCTGCGTGCTTCTCGAAGTGACAAGCCGCTGCAATCTGTGCTGTCCGGTCTGTTTTGCAAGTGCAGGAGAACAGGGACAGGATACCCCCCTTGAGGAACTGGAAAAGCAGATGGAGTATCTGATGGAGCACGGGGGACCTTTTAATATTCAGTTGTCCGGCGGTGAACCGACAGTCCGGGATGATCTGCCTGAAATCATTCGTACAGGCAGGAAGATTGGTTTTACATTTTTCCAGCTGAATACGAACGGACTGCGTCTGGCTGACGAACCCGGATATGCTGACAAGCTGAAAGAAGCGGGACTTTCCTGTGTGTTTCTGCAGTTTGACGGGATGAACGATGAGGTTTACAAGACTCTGAGAGGAAAACCTCTTTTGGATAAAAAAATTGCGGCGATTGATGCCTGTGCCAGGGCAGGGCTCGGCGTTGTGCTGGTGCCGGTGATCGCACCGGGGGTCAATGAAGATCAGGTGGGAGCGATTCTTTCCTATGCAAAGAGCCGGATGCCGTATGTGCGGGGCGTGCATTTCCAGCCAATCAGTTATTTCGGGAGATGTGTGGAAGAGCAGGGGAGTTATCGGGTCACGCTGCCAAAGATGCTCCTGCTCATGGAACAGCAGACAGACGGTGTTGTGCGGGCAGAGCATTTCACCGGAGGGAATGCGACGAATCCTTACTGTACGTTCCAGGCAAATTATCTGCGGCAGCCAGACGGCAGCATGAAACCAATGATGCATGCCGCGGCAAGGGCGACAGCTTCTTCGGAGCAGGCGCGCGAGTTCGTTGCACGACAGTGGAGCGGAGCACAGGGAAACTGCTGTTGCGGGGAGCCGGAACCTGCCGTGGAGGAAGAAAGCTGTTGTTGCTGCTGTGGAGAAGAAACAGAAGAGAAAACGGAGAGCTGCTGCTGCGGGGAGCCGGAACCTGCCGCGGAAGAAGAAAGCAGCTGTTGCTGCTGTGAAGAAGTGGAAGAGAAAGCAGAGAGCTGCTGCTGCGGGGAGCTGGAATCTGCCACGGAAGAAGAAAGCAGCTGTTGCTGCTGTGGAGAAGAAGCGGAAGAAAAAACAGAGAGTAGCTGCTGCGGAGAGCCGGAACCTGCCGCGGAAGAAGAAAGCTGCTGTTGCTGTGGCGAAGCGGCAGAGGAAGAATCCGGAGGCTGCTGTTGTGGCGAGGATACGGCGCAGCTTCAGCTGGATCTGTCTTCTCTGGATGATTTCCTTGTGAACATACATAACAATACATTTGCTGTTTCAGGGATGCTGTTTCAGGACGCTTACAATCTTGATCTGGAGCGTCTTAAGAGATGTTATATACTTGAGACAGACAGCCGCTATGGCATGGTGCCGTTCTGTGCATATAATCTGACAAGTATAAAGGGCAGAACGTTGTACAGATAAGAAACGCTGAGTCGGGGGAAAACAGCAATGAAAAAATCAAATCTGGATCGGTGGGTGAGGGAAAAAGAAGGCCGTTCCTCTCTGACAAGAAAAGATATAGAAGAAATACAGCTGCAAAAGCTGAATCGCCTGCTTGCCCGTGAAAAGAAGCGGGGCGGATTTTACGGAAACTTTCCGGAAAAACTGGAAAGTCTGGAGCAGCTTACAGAGCTTCCTTTTACAACCGGGGAGGATATGGTCCGTTTTGGAAATCGAATGGTGCTGCTGAGTCAGGCGGAGATCGACCGTGTGCGCACGCAGGAGACTTCGGGGACGACAGGCCTTGCCAAGCGGGTTTTTTATTCAGAAAAGGATAATGAGCGCACCATTTCATTTTTTGCGGCAGGTCTTTCTGAACTGGTGAATCCGGGAGAGAGGACGCTGATCTGTATGCCCTTTTCAGGGCATAGCGGGCTTGGGGAAATGATCTCGGAGGCAATCAGGCGTCTTGGCGCCGAACCTGTTCCGGGCGGAGTCGGAAAAACTTACGGGGAACTTCTGGATCTGCTGGAACGGCACAGGCCGCAGACATTTGTCGGAATGCCGGTACCGCTGCTGTCTCTTTTGAGGATGCGGCCGGACTGTTCCCTGGAGAGGGCGCTGATCAGCGCGGATGTCTGTCCGGATTCTGTCGTGCGCGGGATTGAGAATCTCCTGCACACGAAGCTGTATCCTCATTACGGATCGCGTGAGATGGGAATGGGAGGGGCAGTGACCTGTCCTGCATTTGAGGGAATGCATCTTCGCGAGAATGATATCATTGCGGAGATTGTCGGAGAAGACGGATTTCTGGTTCCCAACGGAGAATGGGGGGAGCTTGTGATCACGACGATACAGGCGGATGCCATGCCCCTGATCCGGTACCGTACCGGGGACCGCGCGCGGATTTTTTCGGAGCCGTGTCCCTGTGGAAGTGAACTTTGCAGACTTGATAAGGTTACGCGCATTGAAAAAGAAGATTCTTTGTGTGAGAGCGGAACCTGTCTGGAGACAGACAAAAGGATTTCCATGGAAGAACTGGACGAGCTGCTTTTTTCCTTTCCGGAAGTGATCGATTACAGAGCGACGCAGAGGGACGGAAGTTTACTTGTGGAAGGATATGTGCTGTCAGGGGGGGATGCCGGACAGGCATGTGGATCTTCTGCGGTTTCGTTGCAGTGTCTCCCGGAGGTCTGGAATGGCTATCCTGTCACATATTCATGGAGAGGCGTGGAAGCGGGGGATTTGCCTTGTTATCTGGCTAAGAGAAAGATATTGGAAAGTTTAAATGGACAGGCCTGAAGAAGCCTGTCTGAATGGAGACATTTATGAATGATTATTTTTATATAGCCAGAGTCAGGATTCAGAGAAAGGATTCAGAGATTCGTGAATATTTTGGCCGGGGTGTGGCGGATCTGCTTCATGGTGTGGAGAAATACCATTCACTGAATCTTGCGGCGCAGGAGATGGGAATGGCGTACAGCAAGGCGTGGCGGATTATGCGGGATGCAGAAACTGCCATGGGGATGACATTTCTTCACCGCATGAGGAGAAACGGGTCGGAGCTTACGGAGGAAGGGAGAAAACTGCTGTCCGTCTATGAAGAGGCGGAGCGGGAGGCCTGGAAGGCTGCTGACCGTGTGGTAGAGAAATACTATGGAAGACTGGAGGGAGACAAGCCGCCTTATAAATGCGCGGACTCTTCCGAATAAAAAATTTTTTGTATAAGGTGTATAAATCCACGTTTCTAAATTAATTTTTATACTTTTCTTTGCACAAAACGTGTAAATCCACGTTTTGAATATATATTTTCTGAAAAAGAAAGGAGAAAGAAAAGATGCAAAGAAAAAAGGTTTCAAAGTTACTCGCAGTTATGGCAGTTCTTGGTCTGGTGTCCGGACAGGTGCTGACGGCAGGTGCTGAGGAGAGCACAGAATCAGCTGATGCGGATGCCGTTCAGGAGGAGAGCGCAGGAGCAGAGCAGGCCGCGGATGCGGAAGAAGTGGAGCTTACGGTCTTCGCGGCGGCGTCCATGACGGAGACGCTGACGGAGATCAGTGATCTTTACAAGGCGGTCGCGCCGAACGTGTCACTGGTCTTTAACTTCGACTCATCGGGGACGCTGAAGACTCAGATTGAGGAGGGCGCTGCGTGCGATCTGTTTATCTCAGCGGGACAGCTTCAGATGAATCAGCTCGATATCACGGCTGATTCCGAGGTCAACACAGACGGGCTTGATTTTGTCCTGGAGGACTCGCGGATCGATCTGCTTGAGAACAAGGTTACGCTGTGCGTCAGCGAGGACAATCCGAAAGGGATTGAGACGTTTGACGACTGGGCCAAGGCGCTTGAGGAAGGGACGATTCTGATGGCGATGGGTAACAGCGACGTGCCGGTTGGTCAGTACACGCAGAAAATTCTGGAGTATTACGGACTCAGCGAGGAAGAACTTGCCGCGAACGGCGTGATTTCCTACGGCACAAATGTCAAGGAAGTGACGACGCAGATCACGGAGGGAAGCGTCGACTGCGGCGTGATCTACTGCACGGATGCGTTCTCCGCAGGGCTGACTGTGCAGGATTATGCGATGGCCGAGATGTGCGGCCAGGTCATCTATCCGGCGGCGGTTATGAAGAACAGCGCTCATGCGGCTGAGGCGCAGGAATTTCTCAATTATCTGCTGACAGATGAGAGCATGGCTGTGTTTGAAAATGTAGGGTTCTCGCCGGTGAATCCGGCTGGCGATGGAGAAGCAGCCGAGACAGAGATGGCCGAAGCAATGACTGAGTAAACAGGATCTGCCGTGATTGAGAGCCATGGAATTGGTCAGGTGCGGACCGCAAAAGTTTGAGTGGACAGAAGAGGCCAAGCCAGAATGCCGAATTTTGTCTAAGGTTCTGGAAGATTTCAGAACGGCATGATTTCAGGAGAAAAAATTCATGCTCTGCAGTTTCGGTCACTGGCACAAGATTTCAGAACAGCATGGTCCTGGAAAAGAATTTCAGGGGATATGAAATGGTCCGGAACCTGGAAAATGACAGGTGCAGTGAAACAATGGGAATGTTAAGAAAAGAATGAGGTGAGCGGACATGGACTGGTATCCATTGTGGAATTCCGTCAGGATCGCGGCTGCGAGCTGTGTGATTGTGTTCTTTGCGGGGATTGCCGCCGCGTATTATGTGGCAAAACTGCCGAGAGTCCTGAAAGGACTGCTGGATGTGATCTTCACGCTGCCGATGGTCCTGCCGCCCACCGTCTGCGGATATTTTCTGCTGATCCTGCTGGGTCCCAGAAGACCGCTCGGGATGTTTCTCGCACGGTACGGGATTCAGTTTGCGATGACATGGTACGGCGGGATTGCGGCCTCGGCGGTGGTTGCTTTCCCGCTCATGTACCGGACGGCGCGGGGAGCTTTTGAGAGCTTTGACTTGTCGCTGGCGTACTCGGGACAGACGCTTGGGCTCTCCAACACGTATATTTTCTGGAGGATCCGGATGCCCGCCTGCAGACAGGGGATTCTGGCAGGCGTTGTGCTCGCGTTTGCCCGGGCGCTCGGCGAGTACGGAGCGACCAGCATGCTGATCGGATATGTGCCTGGCAGAACAGCAACCATATCAACGACGGTTTATCAGCTCTGGCGGACGAACGACGAGGCCGGAGCATTCCGGTGGGTGATGGTGAATCTGGTGATATCGGCGGTAATTTTGCTGACGGTGAATATGCTTGAAAGCAAGAACAGGAAGGCAGGTGGGACATGAGTCTTTCTGTGCATATAAAAAGAAAACTTGGAAATTTCACACTCCGCATTGATCTGGAGTATGAGGGAGGGATTCTGGGGATTCTCGGCGCTTCGGGATGCGGGAAAAGCATGACGCTCAAGAGCATTGCGGGGATTGAAAAGCCGGATGAAGGAAGAATCGTCTTAAACGGCCGGGTGCTGTTTGACAGCGAGAAGCGGATTAACCTGAAGCCGCAGGAGCGGAACGTCGGCTATTTGTTTCAGAATTATGCGCTTTTTCCGAATATGACGGCGGAAAAAAATATTCTCTGCGGACTGAGCCGGGAAAAAGACCGGACAGCGCGCCAGAAAAAGCTGGAAGATGTGATTGAAGCGATGGAGATCCAGAAATTCAGGAAGAAATATCCGCATCAGCTCAGCGGAGGGCAGCAGCAGCGGGTTGCGCTTGCGCGGATGCTGGTGAGCGGGCCGGAGCTTCTGCTGCTTGACGAGCCGTTTTCCGCTCTGGATGCTTATCTGAGGGAACAGCTTCAGACGCAGGTGAGACATATTCTGCAGAAATTTGGAAAAGATGTGATTCTGGTCAGTCACAACAGGGATGAAGTCTACTATCTCTGCTGCGATGTGGCTGTGATGGACAACGGAAAGCTGCTGAAACTGGCAAGAACAAAGAAACTTTTCGCGGATCCGGGAAGCCGTGCGGCTGCCATATTGACAGGATGCAAGAATATCGCGGGCGCGCGAAAAGCCGGGGAATATGAAGTGGATGTGCCGGAGTGGGGAATCTGCCTGAAGACGGCGCAGCCGGTGAGGGATGATCTCTGCGCGGTAGGGCTCCGTGCCCATTATTTTAATCCGAAGTCGCGGGAGAACCTGTTTCCGGTTGTGTATCTGGCCAGACGGGAGGAGCCGTTTGAGGTGCGGATGATGTTTCGGTATGCAGGACAGCAGGAAGGGACGCCGGACCTCTGGTGGAGAATTCCGAAGGACCGCAGACCGCAGCAGATGCCAAAGATGCTGGGGATCGCGCCGCAGAATGTACTGCTTCTGTATCCGGAATGAGCCGTGGGATTTTTGCAGGAGTTGTTCCTGACCTGAATGAGGCAGAGCAAAAGAGCACGATTCCCGTCCAAATGAGAAAGGTGGGAAGAGGGCTCTGGCCCTGCCGAATGAAACAGATCAGAAAACGTCATTGTTTCCGGTCTGAGTGGGACAGAACGGAAGCGGCATTATGAGGGATCACCCCGGGAAAGAATATTGGTAAATTATCAGCAAGAAGAAAGAAAAGAGGGTTTTACAATGAAATTGATTCGAACAGAAGATGCCGTTGGTCAGGTGCTCTGCCATGACCTGACACAGATTATCAGAGGCGTGACAAAAGACGCCCGTTTCAGAAAAGGACATATTGTGACAGAAGAGGATATACCGGTGCTTCTCAGTATGGGAAAAGAGACGCTGTATATCTGGGAAAATGACGACACTGTTTATCACGAGAACGAGGCAGCACAGATCTTGTGCGATGTCTGTATCAATGAACACATGTCTCCGACGCCTGTCAAGGAGGGAAAAATTGATCTGATTGCAGACTGCGACGGCCTTTTCTGCATAGATGTGAACCGTCTGAACGAGATCAATGACATCGAGCAGGTCATGATTGCCTCGCGCCACACTTTCACGCCGGTGAAAAAGGGCGATAAACTTCTCGGAACGCGGGTGATCCCGCTTGTGATCGCAAAAGAGAAGATGGAGCTGGTGAAGGAAAAAGCGGGAGAGAAACCGCTGTGCAGCCTGCTTCCCTACACGCTGAAAAAGGCAGGAATTGTGACGACGGGAAGCGAGGTATACTACGGCAGAATTAAAGATACTTTCACACCGGTGGTGGTAAAGAAACTGGAACAGTACGGGATCGAAGTCACCGATCACATAACTGTCAATGACGATAAGAAAATGATCACGGACGCGATCCTTGCGCTGAAGGAAAAGGGATGCGAACTGATCATTACGACGGGCGGCATGAGCGTTGACCCGGATGACCAGACACCCGGCGCGATCAAAGAGAGCGGCGCGAAAGTTGTTTCCTACGGCGCCCCGGTTCTGCCCGGTGCGATGTTCTGCCTGGCGTATTTTGAGGACGGGACTGTGGTCATGGGTCTGCCTGGCTGTGTCATGTACGCGAAAAGCACCATTTTTGATCTGATGCTTCCGCGCGCCGCGGCGAAAGCGCCGGTAACGCGCAGAGATATCACGGTGCTCGGACATGGAGGACTTTGCCTTGGATGTGAGGAGTGCCGTTATCCGGCGTGCAGTTTCGGAAAAGCGGCGGCTTTATAATTCGCCGTAGAAATCAGACGGCAGTCAATTTCGGACTTTCTGCAGCATGGCTCTGTTTTGGCGGGGCTTGACGCTTCTTTTAAAATGTGTTACAGTGTTGCCATAAAAACATGCAGGCAGTAAGGTAACTGGTGTGCCTCCTGGTCTTCAAAACCAGTGTTGGGCGTTAGCAGCGCCCTGGGTGGGTTCGATTCCCACATGTCTGCGCCAGAACATAATTTCTCATATAGTATGGTACAGGAATATGAAATGCAAAGTATTTTTTCCGGTATCATAGTGCGGAATGAAAGAAAACCCGGAGATCCAGTTGTGATCTGCCGGGTTTTTCAAAGTTAAGACATTGTTTGCCGGCAGATCATCGAAATCCTGCTATATTTTTTCTGCCGGATAGAGTATAATACGGTTATTAGCATTTTCACTTGAAGGAGTAAAAAATGAGTGGATATGTAAAAGAAGCTGCTGACTCAATGGAGATTCTGCCGGAAAATGATCAGATGAATCCATGCAGAGACAAAGACCGTCTGTATTCCGAATGAGGAGATTCGCTTGGAATTTTCAAAGTCCATCCGTGTTGTTCCTCATAGGGAGACAATGTAATTGAATTAAATATGAAGGCAGGCTGCTGTGGTAAGAGGAGGTAATATGGAAAAGCTGCTTTATCCCGGAGGGAAGAAAAAAGTTTTCACGGTCTCTTACGATGACGGTGTCATACAGGACGTGAGATTTGTGAAACTCCTAAATAAATACGGCATAAAGGGAACCTTTAACCTTTTTCAGCAAGAAGTCCCCCACTTCTAAAGTGGGGGATGAATTGCGTTCCTACTTTGCTTGACATAAATATAACAATTTGTTATCATAGAATCAGTTGAAAAGAGAAAAAGGCTGATTATACCTGGAATTGGACAGTAATGCACATTCCATGTTTTTGTTATACTATATCTTGTATTGGTTATAAAATACCGCAGAAAAGTATTTGGCGACTGAAAAAGGAATTTCCGCAGATACGCCGGAAGCTTTGGAAGGAATATTTTTGGAGTCAGAGTTTTTGTTTGCTTACAACAGGAGGCGCACCTGTCGAAGTAATCGAAAAACACATGGAAAGTCAGGGTGAAAAGCATTGAACAAAGCTTATAAATTCAGAATATATCCAAATGAAGAACAGTGTGCAGTGTTTGCCAGGACTTTCGGCTGCGTCAGATTTATCTATAATCGTATGTTATCCGATAAAATCAGGCATTATGAGGAAACCGGACAAAAGCTGAACAATACTCCCGCACAGTATAAAAAGGAATTTGAGTGGCTTAAAGAGGTTGACAGCCTGGCTCTTGCCAATGCCCAGATGAATTTACAGACGGCTTTTCGGAATTTTTTCAAACAGCCAAAAACGGGGTTTCCAAAGTTCAAATCAAAAAAATCGAACCGCAAAAGTTATACGACAAACTATGTAAATGGAAATATTTTTATTTCCGATGGGCAGATCAGACTGCCCAAAACCGGCTTTGTAAAAATGAAGCAGCACAGACCCATACCATCCGATTACAAACTGAAATCCGTGACAGTGAGCCAGGTCCCAAGCGGAAAGTATTATGTCAGCATTTTGTTTGAGTACGAAAACCAAGTACAGCAGCAAATGCCGGCAACTTTTTTAGGGCTTGATTTTTCCATGCACGAATTATACATGGACAGCAACGGTTATGAGCCGTGTTATCCGAGATATTACAGACAGGCCGAAAAGAAACTGAAAAGGGAACAAAGAAAATTATCCCTTATGCAAAAAGGCTCCAGGAACCGCAGCAGGCAGCGTATCAGGGTGGCCAGACTCCATGAAAAGGCTGCAAATCAACGCAGGGATTTTTTACATAAACAATCCAGACAAATAGCGGCTTCCTATGATTGCGTATGCGTAGAAGATCTTGATATGAAAGCGATGTCGCAGGCTCTTAATTTCGGTAAATCCGTAGCCGATAATGGTTGGGGTATGTTCACAACATTTCTGCGGTATAAGCTTGCTGATTCAGGCAAACGGTTTGTAAAGATAGATAAGTTTTTTGCAAGCTCCCAGATCTGTAATATCTGCGGCTGTAAAAATCCGGATACAAAAGACCTGTCTGTCAGGGAATGGGATTGTCCTCAATGCGGAACTCATCATAACAGAGATATAAATGCTGCAATCAATATCAGAAACGAAGGCATGCGCTCAGTATTTGCATAAATAACTGTAAATAGAAAACCGTGGGACGCACGGAGTTAGCCCGTTGATACTTAGTTCGCTGGAACTATTGAGCGGGAACCAAACCTGCCGATAGCGGTGGGAAGCCCCCACCTCTTTAGGTGGGGGAGGACGTCACTTTAAACTCCGGGCTCATGCGTTCGGAGTTTGCGTGGATCCACGAGAGCGGCATAGTGGTTAAGCGCCTGCCGCCCGATGCGGTGCTGGGCCTTTACGACGGACACGAAATCGCCAGCCACAGCCTTACGCATCCGTATTTTGAGGGAAAGCCCCGGGAGTTCATACTTCATGAGATGGGGCAGGACAGAGAGACTCTCTGCCGTCTCTTCGGGCAGGAGGTGAGAGGCTTTGCCGCGCCCTTTGATTACTGGAGCCCCTTGATGGCCAACGCTGCCAAAGACTGCGGCTTTGCATACGCGAGATTGAGATCGTTTGTCATCTTAAATCCATAGGCGTGCGGTGAATAAAGCTGCCGTTGTGACAGGCGGCGTAAATGGAACCGCAGCGCAGGACAGGTATCTGAATCTTCTGCACAGATGGTTCAAAAACGGAAATTTTCAGGACTGATCGGCGGTCTGGAAGTGAAAATGGCTGGGAGGGAATTATAAGATGGAAAAAGAATTATTAAACATGCTGCATCTCAAATGGGAACCTGTAGGCATTTTTCTTGGGGAAACTGATGCTGTCTGCGACATCAATGTGTCTCCGGATAAGAGAAATTGTGTTATTCCTTTCCTGATGGGGGCCTCAAAGGGAAAAATCATTTCTATGGATGAGGAAAGCTGCAACTGTCCGGGTGGAGCAACAGGATGTTGCTTTGGCGATGGATTTACCAGAAGGAACCCGAATATCCATAAGATGCTTTCTCAGGGATTTGGCGATGGAGCACCATCGCAGATGCCGGAGCATATGAAATACGGTGAGAGATTTTTCTGTTCAGAAGAGTTAGCTTTGAAGTGGCGTAATGCTGTGCCTTTTTCGGAGAAAGGATATCCCCGTATTGTATTTGCTCCTATAAGCAGATGGGACGAAGTGGGAATTCCTGATATTGTTTACATCTTTGCGGAACCGGACCAGTTGTCAGCACTGGTCACTATGCTTGGCTCCCACAATGGCGAGGCGCTTAATACGATTGCTCCTTTCGGGGCGGCTTGCCAGTCCATTGTGTATGCGGTGAATCAAATGGAAAAAGAGCGGCCTATGGCAGTTATGGGCCTGTTTGATATTTCCCAGAGACGGGCGGCTTTGGCAAATTGCCTCTCACTGACGATGCCGTATACTCTGTGGGATGGATTGACAAAGGACTTAGATAAGAGCTGTCTTACCACCCACGCATGGAAAGAAATTGAAAAAAGGCTGTAGAACGAAAAAGCGGGATTCGACATAGAAAATTCCGATTGCTGGAAAGGCAGGAGATATCATGCAGGTCGGTGAATTATCCATCGGAATCCTTGCGGGCGGGAAAAGCAGCAGGATGGGTTCCAATAAAGCGGAACTAAAATATGGGGACGGCAGTTTTCTGGAGTATATATTGTTGCAGGCGCGGGGGTTTGAAGAACGGCTGCTTTCTGTGGACGATGTCAGAAAGTATCAGTGGCTGGCGGAGAGTGCCGGAAGGGCTTCTGAGACTGCCGGGATTTCTGCACTGACAGAATCGGAGCGGGAACACTCATCTGCAGAACGGGGGCAGGTTCCCACTTTGACAGACGGAAGCAGTTCTGTGATTCTTGTGGAGGACGAACTTAAGGGTTACGGCCCGGTAGAGGGAATCTATCAGCTTCTAAGACATATAAAAACGGCCGCCTGCCTTGTCGCGGCGACGGACATGCCGGGACTAACGGAGGATTTTCTGCGGGACTTTGCCGGAGCGTATAAAGGAGAGGACTGTCTTGTGCTGCGGGCCGGGGGAATTCTGGAACCTCTCTGTTCTATTTATAATAAGAACTGTATTCCTGTTCTGGAGACATTGCGGGAGGAAGGAATCCGCAGGCCGCGTCTCCTGTTTGACCGGATGAATACCAGGTATCTGGATATAGAGGATCTTGGTTACGGGGAGAACGTGGTCAGCAATATCAATACGCCGGAAGAGTATCATAAGTTTGTTGGGAAATCAGAGATTTCTTCGCAGGAAGCAGGGATCAAAACGGTGCCAAATGGATTGCATGGATATAAGAGGACGTAAAACAATGTACATTAATGAACAGTATAAGAACGGGGAGTCTTCCGGTCTGGAGCTGACAGAGAATATTTCCTTTGTTCAGCTTGATTTTGATGGGAATCTCGAATCCGGAAATCAAAAGGATGGAAACTTCGGATCTGAAAACTGCAAATCCGGAGAGCACAGAGCAGGAGGGCGCAAAGATGGAAGCTCAGAATCCGAAACCTGCGAAGTGATGAGCGCTCCGCTTCTGCGGGAGCATCTGCTGGAAATTTACATCAACGGGATTCTGACCATGAAGGTGATCTGCATTGGGCAGCTTTTGGCGGAGCTTGTGCTTGGAAGACTGTTTACGGAGGGAATCATCCGCGGCACAGAGGATGTGGAAGGGATCTATATCTGCGAGTATGGAAGCCGCGCGAAGGTGATCCTGAAAGACAGGGAAGGGCCGGCTGGAAGGTTTCAGAATAGAGGAACGACAGCCGCAGACGAGTCAAATGAAAAATTCAGTGGTATAGGAACTGAAGGGGAATCCGACCAGCAGCTTCCGGAACAGGAAACTTATGTGGAAACAACTCCATCGTGCTGTACCGGCAACCGTATTCTGAACGATTATTTTGTATATTCGGATGAGATTGCGCCGGTGATTCCGATTGCGTATAAGCTTTCCTGGATTCGGCAGCTTGCAGACGAGTTTTCAAAGGATACGCCCCTTCATCGTGGGACAGCAGCCACGCACAGCTGCTATCTGGCATGTGGCGGAGAACTTCTGTTTCAGTGCGAGGATATCGGCAGGCACAACGCTCTGGACAAGGCGATCGGCTATGCGCTGCGAAGCGGGATTGATCTGACTGAGTGCATGGTCTATACGAGCGGCAGGGTTCCGACCGATATGGCAGTTAAGGTTATCCGGGCGGGGATCCCCATCCTTGTGACGAAGGCTGCGGTTTCTGTGGAGGCGGTACGACTGGCGAAGGAATACAGGCTGACATTGATCCGGACCGCGAAAAGAGGCGGACTGAGACTGTATGCGGGAGAACCACCTCGAGTATGACAATGTCTGAAATAATTCTGACAAATTCGGGAGGTGAAATCTGAAAATATGGAAAAGTATTTTAACACTGCCGGTCTGTGCAATCCGGATAAACATTACATGGTAAACATTGACGATCGTCTGAATCAAATGGAAGCGCTGATTGATAAGGGAGCTTATTTCACAATCAACCGTGCCCGACAGTTCGGAAAAACTACAACGCTGCGTTTGCTGAAAAAGAAACTTGTCGGCCGGTATCTGGTATTTTCCATCAGTTTTGAGGGAATCGGGAAGAATGCGTATGCATCGGAGACTGCTTTTTGCCAGAGTTTCTGCCGGCTTCTTTACCGAACCGATATCGGAAAGTCTCCGGAAGAAATTCCTCCTTCCGTTGTGCAGGAATTGAAGGATATATGCCATGCGAACATTGATCTTATTGATCTGTCTGATTTTATTTCTTCCTTATGCCGACAGACGAAGCATCCTGTCGTTCTTATGATTGATGAGGCGGATCAGGCAGGCGGACAGGAAGTGTTCCTTTCTTTTCTCGGAATGCTGCGCGATAAATACCTGAACAGCGACGAACAGCCTGCTTTCCGGTCCGTTATTCTCGCGGGGATTTATGACATCAAAAATCTAAAATTAAAGATACGGCCTGATACAGAGCATCAGTACAACAGTCCGTGGAACATTTCCTCTGATTTTACTGCCGATATGAGTTTTTCCGTATCTGATATTGCGGGAATGCTCCGCGAATATGAGAAAGACCACTGTTATCAGATCAACATCCCGGAACTTTCTCAAATGCTCTATGATTATACTTCCGGTTATCCGTTTCTTGTATCACGGCTTTGCAAGCTCATGGACGAAATCATTCCCTGCAAAGACGAATTCGCAGAACCTGCATCCGCATGGAACAAAGAGGGACTGCTGACGGCGGTTTCAGAACTTCTTGGGGAATCCAACACCTTATTTGACGACATGATCAAAAAACTGAACGATTTCCCGGAACTTAAGAAAATGCTTGAGGCGATTCTGTTTAATGGTGAAAAATTTCCTTACAATCCATATAATTACGCCCTGGATATTGGATCAATGTTCGGATTTATCAGGAATAACTGTGGCGCCGTCAGCATAGCAAACCGTATTTTTGAGACACAGCTGTACAACCTGTTTCTTTCGGAAGAGATTATGAACAGCAGGATCTACCGGGCTGCCGTTCTGGACGAAAATCAGTTTATACAAAATGGTGATCTTAATATGGAGCGCATACTGGAAAAATTTACAGAAACCTTTTCGGATATTTATGCAGATGCAGATCAGTCTTTTATAGAAGAGAATGGAAGGCGGTTCTTTCTGCTTTATCTGAAACCGATTATTAATGGTACCGGCAATTATTATATCGAGGCTCGGACCAGAGATATGCGCCGGACGGATGTGATCGTTGATTACTGCGGAAAGCAGTATGTTTGCGAGCTGAAAATCTGGCATGGGGAAGAATATAACCGTAGAGGTGAAAAACAGCTGATCGGTTATCTGAACGATTACCACCTTTCCACCGGATATATGCTCAGCTTCAACTTTAACAAAAAGAAAAAGACAGGGGTTAAAAAGCTGGTGATTGAGGGAAAAACGCTTATAGAAGCGGTTGTATAGAGAAAGTAAGAACAAGAGACAGATAAATTTGGATTTGAGCAGGTGAATGGATTGGGAGTTTATCTGTTGAAAACTGAAATGGAATTTTCTATGTACGGCAGTATTGTATTTTGTACATAATTCTGCTATAATAATGCACAAAAAAGGGGGCGCATGATATGCCGCAGATCAGACCTATTACAGATCTTAGAAATACCACAGAAATTTCCGAGCTTTGCCATGCAAGACGCGAACCGCTTTTTATCACAAAGAATGGTTACGGGGATTTAGTGGTTATGAGTATTGAAGCATACGAGGAAATGATAGAGACAGCGCGTACAGACGCAGCAATCAGCGAAGCTGAAAAAGAATACGATGCTGACGGTATTCTGCTGGATGCAAGGGAAGCTCTTTCTTCTTTACGGAGGAAACATTTTGGATAAGTATGTTGTTAAACTTTATGCCCGCGCCTACAGGGATTTGGAGGATATTTATACTTATATTGCGGAAAACCTGTTGGAACCTGGCACCGCTTTAAATATGGCTGACGAATTGGAAACCGCGATTTTCAGTTTGGAGCAGTTACCGGAGCGCGGAGCAATTCGGCGCGTGGGTGCTTATGCGAATGGAGATTACCGTCAGTTATTTGTGAAAAATTATGTTATCATTTATCGTGTGTTGAAACGAAAGAAAGAGGTGCATATTATTACGGTGCGATATACGCCATGCAGCTTCTGAAAAGGAATAAAATACCCTTGGTGCTTAACCGAGGGGTTTTTGTACATAAGGAGAAATAATTATGCAGCACATACTGGCAGTTTCCGGCGTGAAAAACTCCGGCAAGACGACCTTGATCGACCGCATGATCCCGTTCTTTACAGAAAAGGGACTGAAAGTGGCGGTCATCAAGCACGATGGGCATGAATTTGAGGCGGACGTGCCGGGCACGGATTCCTGGAAGCACAAGAGGGCCGGGGCGTACGGAACGGCCGTTTTTTCTGCCACAAAATATGTGATTGTGAAGGAAGAGCCGGATGTAACGTTTGAGATGCTGGCTGCCTGTTTTTCGGAAGCTGATCTGATTCTCCTTGAGGGAGGGAAATTTTCGGACTTTCCCAAGATAGAGCTGGTGCGGAGGGAAATCTCGCGGGAGCCTGTCTGCGCGTCGGAGCATGTGCTTGCCTATGTGACGGATCTTCTGGACGAACGGGATTTGAAGGTTCTGCCAGCTTCTTCGGGACTGTCTTGCGAACCTGATCAGGCAGCTTCTCAGGATCCGTCTGATCTGTCCGCCGCTCCTGTTTCTGATGGGGAAAGTTCCCGTATGCGGCATATTCCGCCCTGGATGCAAGACGGCATCCCTGTATTTGGCTTTGATCAGGCAAATGAATTGTGTGCTTATCTATTGAAAAAAATCGTAAAAAGTGATAAAATAGAGCAGTAATTGTGAACAAATTAACAAGTTAGAGAAATAGCTGGTTATTGTTCACTTTTTTGCAATCGGCCGCATACGCCGCAGAAAGATCTGCGTGCGGGTGGCGTGCCGGGACCCCAAACGTTTATGCCCTGCAAACAGGGCATCACTATGTAAGGAGGTAAGAGAATGGCACTCAAACAGGTTCAGACAACCTGTCCCTACTGCGGGGCCGGCTGTCAGATCATGTTCACAGTCGACGCGGATGCGAACAAGATTGTGGAAGCCGTTCCTGCGCCGGGGCGTACCAATGACGGAACGCTGTGTCTGAAAGGCCATTATGGCTGGGATTATCTGAACGATCCCCAGATACTGACGAAACGTCTCAGGAAGCCCATGATCCGCAAGGGCGGCAAGAGGTCGCCTCTCGAGGAGGTATCCTGGGAGGAAGCAATTTCCTATGTAGCGAAAAAACTTTCAGAGATTAAGGAGAAATATGGTCCGGATTCGATCATGGGCACAGGCTCCGCCCGCGGCGCAGGCAACGAGGCGAACTACCTGATGCAGAAATTCATGCGCGCCACGATCGGAACCAACAATGTCGACCATTGTGCGCGAATATGACATGCGCCTTCGGTAGCGGGTCTACTGTATTCTTTAGGATCAGGCGCAATGTCGATGGGTATCCCCGAGGTTGAGGATGCAGGCTGTCTCCTTTGCTTTGGCTACAATGGAGCAGATTCACACCCGATCGTCGCCAGACGGATCGTCCGCGGCAGACAGAAGGGTATGAAGATTATCTGTGTGGATCCGCGTGTCACAGAAACGGCACGTATATCCGACATTCACTTGCAGTTAAAGGGCGGTTCCAATCTTGCCCTTGTAAACGCCATGGCCCACGTGATCTGGGAAGAGGGCCTGACGGACGACAGATTTATCCAGGAACATACCAAGGGATACGACGAATTCCTGAAGGTGATCGAGAAATATACACCAGAATATGCGGAGCCGATCACGCACATTCCGGCGGATATGATCCGCCAGGCGGCGAGAATGTACGCCACGACCAAACCGGCCATGATCCTGTACGGCATGGGAGTCTGCCAGTTCTCCCAGGCGGTGGATGTGGTCAAGGGTCTTGCGAACCTCGCGCTGATGACCGGCAATTTCGGCGGTCCTTCCATGGGCATCGGACCTGTGCGTGGTCAGAACAACGTGCAGGGCGCCTGCGATATGGGAGCTCTGCCAAACTCCTACCCGGGCTACCAGAATGTCACGGTGCCTGAGATCAGGGAGAAATTCGAGAAAGCATGGGGCGTACCGCTCTCCGACAAGGTCGGCTGCCCGATCACCCATGTGCCTCACAGAATTCTTCATGAGAAGGATGAAAAGAAACGGATCCATGCATACTACATCTTCGGCGAGGACCCGGCCCAGTCGGATCCGGATCTTGCGGAAGTCAGAGAAGCGCTTGACAAGTGTGATTTCGTGGTAATGCAGGATATTTACATGAACAAGACAGGTCTGTACGCGGACGTGATCCTGCCGGCGACGGCGTGGGGCGAGAACGAAGGCGTATACACCTGCGCGGACCGCGGTTTCCAGAGGTTCCGCAAGCTCATCGAGCCGGAGGGCGACTTGAAGCCTGACTGGCAGATCATCGCGGAGATTTCCACAGCGATGGGCTACCCGATGAACTACAAGAACACAGAGGAGATCTGGAATGAGATGATCGACCTCTGCCCGAGCTTTGCTGGAGCAACTTACGAGAAGCTGGAGAAGTACAACGGCGTGCAGTGGCCGTGCCGCGACAAATCCATGGAAGACAAGGGAACCCCGTACCTGCATAAGGGCGGCAATTTCGCCACGGCGGACAAGAAAGCCCTGTTCTACGGCACCGACTGGCATCCGCCTCTTGAGATGGAGAATGACGAATATCCGATGAGCCTCTCGACAGTCCGTGAGGTCGGCCACTACTCTGTGCGTACGATGACGGGCAACTGCCGTATGCTGCGCAGTCTTGAGGACGAGCCGGGCTGGGTTCAGATGAATCCGGACGACTGCAAACGCCTGAATCTGGAGAAGGGAGAGCTGGTGAAGATTCTCTCGAAGAGAGGCTACTGCATCACGCGCTGTCTCCCGACGGAGCGTGTAAAACCGGGAGCCACCTACATGACCTATCAGTGGTGGATCGGAGCCTGCAATGAGCTGACGCTGGCCAATCTTGACCCGATCAGCAACACGCCGGAGTACAAATACTGTGCGTGCCGCGTGGAGAAGATCGAGGATCAGGAATGGGCGGAACGCCATGTGAAGGAACTCTATGACGATATCCGCGTCCAGATGGGCATTGATACAGGAAAGGGGGCGGCGTCATGAATTACTTCGTGAAAGGAAACCCGGATCTTTGTATCGGCTGCAGAACCTGTATGATCGGCTGTGTCGTGGTTCATGAGGGCAAGCATATTTTTGAAGTGGATCCCGATTCCTACAACTTTAATCCGCGGCTGCATATGGTCAAGACGGCGAAGATCTCCGTGCCGGTCCAGTGCAAGCACTGTGAGAACCCTGCCTGCATGGCGGCCTGTCCTGTTCAGGCGATCTATCAGGAGGATCACCGTGTGCTGATCAATACGGACAAGTGCATCGGCTGCAAGGCCTGCGCTACTGCCTGCCCGTTCGGCGCGATCGACATCGTATCTCTTGCCGGGACCAGACAGGCGGACGGAAGCGAGCGGAAAGTTGCGAACAAGTGTGACCTGTGTAACAACATTGCCGGCGGACCGGCCTGCGTGCGCGTATGTCCGACCCAGGCTCTCTCCCTTGTGACGGAGGAGGATCTGGGCGGCGCCATGGAGAAAAAGCGCATGGAAGCGGCCCGGAATGCCTACATGGAAATCCATCCGCAGAACGGGGGTTGATAAACGATGAAAAAAGAACTTGGCTCATTTGTGATCGGGGACAGTACGAAGTGTACCGGCTGCAAGGCCTGCGAGATGGCATGCTTTACTGTCCACAATCAGGGGAGCAACCATGTTGGAAAGACGGTGGGAACGGTTACGGTTCCCGTCGTCCCGAGACTGTTTCTGACGAAATTCGAGTATGGGTGTATGCCCATCCAGTGCAAGCACTGTGAGAATGCGCCCTGCCTGAACGCCTGCACGAAGGGCGCGATCAGCCGCATCGACAACCAGGTGATCGTGGATCCGGAGAAGTGCATCGGCTGCAAGGACTGCATGCAGGCATGTCCGTTTGGCGCGGTTACGCTGCTGCCGTACGCGAAGGACGGCAAGGTGGTCGCACAGATCGGAAGTAATGAAACGAGAGTGTTTGCTTCCAAGTGCGATCTCTGCAAGGATGTTCCCGGAGGGCCTGCCTGTGTCAGAGCCTGTCCGCATGAGGCGCTCAGACTGGTGGATCCGGAGGCTGAGAGAGAAGAGAAGAACATCAAGGCGGCAGAAGCGCTGCTTCTGACGAAAAACTGGAGATAGGAAAGGAGGACGGAATACAACATGATAGTTGCAATTGATCAGAATATATGTACGGGTTGCCGTGAGTGTGCCGAGGTCTGTCCTGCTTTCGCCATCGAAGGAGACCAGGGAAAGCCCCAGACGATAAATACGGACCGCTGCGTCATGTGCGGCCAGTGCGTCCAGAAATGTAAATCCTATGTATCGATCCTGACACATGGGAAAGAAGCCTATGAGAAGGTAAAGAAAGAGAGAAACATCCCTGACAGCGTGACAGAGCCGCTGTTCGCCGCTTATCCGGTCTGCAATCTGGACAAGGTGAAGGCAGCTCTGGCGGATCCGAACAAATTTACAGTAGTGCAGTGCGCTCCGGCAGTCCGTGTGGCGATCGGAGAGGATTTCGGCGACGAGCTTGGCAAGCTGACGCCCGGCAAACTGGCGGCCGCTCTGCGCAGGATCGGTTTTGACCGTATCTACGACACGAACTTCCCGGCTGACGTGACGATTATGGAAGAGGGCACGGAACTTGTGAAGCGTGTGACAGAGGGCGGCGTTCTTCCGATGTTCACCTCCTGCTGTCCGGCATGGGTGAAGTACATGGAAAACAATTATCCGGAGATCAAGGATCATCTGTCCTCCGCGAAGAGTCCGCAGCAGATCGGCGGCGCTATCTTCAAGACGTTCGGTGCAGAGATTGACGGGAAGACGGGCGCGGATATCTACAGTGTTTCCGTTATGCCGTGCACCTGCAAGGTGTTCGAGTGCGGGCGTCCGGAGATGAAGGACAGCGGATACCGTGATGTCGACGTGGCGATCACGACGAGGGATCTGGCTTGGCTGATCAAGGATCTGGGCATCGACTGGGCATCTCTTCCGGAAGAAGAGTTCGACCAGCCGTTCGGTATCTACACGGGAGCCGGCACGATCTTCGGCGTGACCGGCGGCGTGATGGAGGCCGCTCTTCGTACAGGCTATGAGCTGGTGACGGGCCAGCCGATCCCGAACGTAGACGTAACTCCGGTCAGAGGTACGGAAGGCTTCAGGAAAGCCATCATCAAGATCGGCGATCTGGAGCTGAAGGTCGGCGTCGTGACCGGACTCAAGAACGTGGTTCCGGTGATCGAGGCGATGAAGGCGGGAACGCTGGATCTCCACTTCATCGAAGTGATGACTTGTCCGGAAGGCTGCGTCAGCGGCGGCGGACAGCCGAAGCTGCTCATGGATGCGGACAGGGCAGAGGCATATGCAGCCAGAAGAGAAGCCACGTTCGTACACGACAGAGAGCTGCCGTTGCGTAAGTCTCATGAGAGCCCGGCGGTGAAGAAGCTGTATGACGAGTTCCTGGAGGAGCCAAACAGCCATCTGGCGCATCACCTGTTACATACGTCGTATTGTATAAAATGACTGCACGAAACGGACCGCACGGCATCTTCCGGTTCCGGCATCAAAAATGGCAGGCCTGACAGATCCTGCATTCCATGGTGGCATAGAAGACGGTTTTCTGCCGGATATCGCCGCGGGAGCCGGAAAATGCCGGGGAGGTTCCGTCTGCAGCAGGCGCGTCCGGCCGGTTTTGGTCCTGAAAGAGCGGTTATGTCTGTTTCTTCTTCGCTTTCCCGCAAATTTTCATCGGAAGAATGGCGAAGGAGGAAAAGTAATGCGTGGCATCGCTGACCGCCGAAAGGGAAGCAGATGGAAAGCCGGACCGGTCATTTGACGAAGTATCAGTGAGTGTCAGGGATATCCCGGGGAGGGCATCTTTTACAGAGCATCTCCGGGATACCCTGACATATTTTATGCGCAGGCCCACATCTTTTATTACATCATGGGAAATTTCAGAAATATTGAGCAGGGAGAAAAATATGAAACATGTGATCGTAGGAAGCGCCGGCCATGTCGACCATGGAAAGACATGCCTGATCAAGGCGCTCACAGGGATTGATACAGACCGTCTGAAGGAAGAAAAAAAGAGAGGGATTACAATCGAGCTGGGCTTTGCTTATCTGGATCTTCCCAATGGCCAGCGGGTCGGCATCGTGGATGTGCCGGGACATGAGAAATTTGTCCGGAATATGCTGGCGGGGGCGGGCGGCATGGATCTGGCCATGCTGGTCGTGGCCGCCGATGAGGGCGTCATGCCGCAGACGGTGGAGCATCTCGATATCCTGTCCATTCTCGGCATTTCGGCGGGTGTGGTTGTGATCACAAAAACGGATCTTGTGGAGCCGGATTTTGTGGAGCTTGTGGAGGAGGATGTCCGGGAGCTGGTAAAGGGGACTTTTCTGGAGATGGCGCCCATCGTTCCTGTCTCGGCGTTTCGCGGGGAGGGCCTGGAAGAGCTGAAGCAGACGCTTCAGGAGCTTTGTCTTTCCCTGCCGGAGAGAAAAGGCAGTGGATTTTTCCGTATGCCCATCGACCGTGTGTTTACTCTGAAGGGGTACGGCACGATCGTGACCGGTACTCTCTGGGAGGGAAGGATGAAGAAAGAGCAGGAAGCGGTGCTGTATCCGGAAGAGGAAGCGGTGCGGATGCGCAGTATCCAGGTGCATTCTTCGGATGCGGAGGTTGCTTATGCCGGCCAGCGGGTGGCCGTCAACCTGCCCAATAAGAAAAAGGATGAGATTGCGAGAGGAGATATCCTGGCCTCTCCCGGATGCATGTATGATACGATGATGCTGGATGTGCGGCTGACTCTTTTGAAGCATACGGACCGAAAGGTCAAAAACGGCAGCAGGGTTCATATCTACCACGGGACAAGAGAACTGCTTGGAAAGGTGATTCTGCTTGATCGTGATGAACTGGGCGCGGGAGAGACCTGCTATGCGCAGCTGCGGCTGGAGGAAACGCTTGCGGCGAAGAAAGGAGACCATTTTGTGATCCGCTTTTACTCGCCGGTGGAGACGGTAGGCGGCGGGATCATTCTGGAGGCGAGCCCTGCCAAACACCGCAGGAACAACCGCCATGTTCTGGAGGCGCTTCAGGTCAAGGAATCAGGAAATCAGAAAGAGATCCTGGAGACGGTTCTCGGGGAACACTGGGGCAGTTTTCCGACTTTAGGGGAACTGGTGAGACGTCATTCGCTGGAATCAGGGCCTCTGAAAAATAATGCGGCTCTTCTTGAGAAGGAAGGAAAGGCGGTGAGGCTTCTGGAAGGGAAAGACAATGCGGCGCAGTCCGGCGGGGATGTTTACATATGCCAGGATGAATTTGACTTTTACAGAAAAAAGGCAGTCCGTATCGTCAATGAATTCCATAAAAATTTTCCGATCAAGGATGGTATGGGCAGAGAAGAGCTGCGGAGCAGGCTGGAGCTTGCGGATCGTACCTGGGCGGCGGACCGGATTCTTCAGATCCTGACGGAGGAGAAGATACTGAAAGAGCGCGGTCAGGTGTTCAGCCGTTACTCATTCAAAGTAGTCATGCAGGAGGATGAGACAGCCATTCTCACAGAGATCACGGAGTTTTATAAAAACGCGGGATTTGCACCTCTGGCGACTGAGGTTTACCTGCAGGAGCATTCAAAGTCCAAAAAGTTCAGAGCTCTGTACGTCTCGCTTGTAAATAAGAAGACACTGATCCGCCTGAATGAACAGTACAGTGTCCACAGTGATTACTATAATAAGGCAAAAGAAGCGTTTCAGGAAATGGCAGAAGGCGGAAAAGCAATTCAGCTGGGTGAGTTCAGGGATTATCTGGCCTGCTCCCGCAAGGTGGCGCTGGCGCTGCTGGAACATTTCGACAAGAACGGTTTTACGCGCAAGACGGAAGAAGGAAGAGTACTGATTATAAAATGAACCATGAGAAAAAGATAAACATGTAATTTATTTGTGGAAAATTGGAAAAATCAGATCAGAAAGCAGGAGAAAATTTAGTAAATTTTATATAAATATACTTGACATAGAAAGAAATAAAAAATAAAAT
>CANQAR010000029.1 GCA_947588845.1 uncultured Lachnospiraceae bacterium | reverse complement strand
AGGCGGTTTTTCCTCCTGCTCGTCTGCGCGGCCCAGGTGCTGCGTCAGCAGCTGGTTTCCCTGCCTGGGCCTGCGCATTAAAAAACCTCCTGCTGTAAACCTTTTTCGGAGAAGTACAGCGGGAGGTTTTTTAATCAATGCTGAATCTCGTTTATGGTGCAGCCCTGCCTGTGGGGCATGGGAATTTACTGGTCATTTACCGCGGGCTCCAGAACCGTTTTGTCCAGATTCTTCATCGCGGTTGAAAGCATCAGCTTGATGCGGTTGAGCTGGTTGACTTCGCTCGCGCCGGGATCGTAGTCGATTGCGACGATGTTGGAGAGCGGATACTGGCGGCGCAGTTCCTTGATGACGCCTTTGCCGACGACATGGTTCGGCAGGCAGGCGAACGGCTGCGTGCATACAATGTTGTTGACGCCGGAGTGGATCAGCTCAAGCATCTCGCCGGTCAGGAACCAGCCCTCGCCGGTCTGATTGCCCAGAGAAACGATATCCTTTGCCATGGCGCCGAGCTGTTCGATGTGGGACGGCGGGTCGAAGTGGACACTTTTTGCAAATTCTTCCGCGGCCGTCTGGCGCAGCTTCTCCAGCACATAGATGCCGAAGTTGGCGATTGTGGCGGAACTCTTTTTCGTTCCGAGGTAGCTGGACTTAAAGTTCTGGTTGTAGAAGCAGTAGAGCAGGAAGTCCATCAGGTCGGGTACGACTGCTTCTGCGCCTTCTGATTCCAGGAGATCTACCAGGTGGTTGTTCGCGGCAGGCAGGAATTTCACAAGAATCTCCCCAACAATGCCGACGCGCGGTTTTTTCTCGTCCGTGATCGGAAGGGTATCAAAATCATGAATGATTTCCCGGCACATCTTCCTGAATTCTCCGTAGGAAGGCTTTCCGGCAACAAATCTGCAGCAATGCTCCTCCCATGTATGAAACAGCCTGTCTGCAGAACCGGGTACCTTCTCGTAAGGACGCATCCGGTACAGGCAGCGCATGAAGATATCTCCGAAAACGAGAGCGAACATGGCGCGCTTTGCCATCTGGAAACTGAGCGTGAAGCCCGGGTTCTTCTCAAGGCCGCTCAGATTCAAGGAGATCACCGGAACCTGTTCCATCCCCGCTTTGCGGAGCGCACGCCGGATAAAGCCGACATAGTTGGAGGCGCGGCAGCCGCCGCCGGTCTGCGTCATGATCACGGCGGTATGGTTGAGATCGTAATGGCCGGAGAGAAGCGCATCCATGACCTGTCCGATAACGATCAGGGACGGATAGCAGGCGTCATTGTTTACGTATTTCAAACCGACATCGACGGCCTGACGGTTGTCATTCGGCAGAACCTCAATCCGATAACCGGAGGCATTCATGGCTGCCTGGAGCACCTTAAAATGAATCGGCGACATCTGTGGGCAGAGAATCGTGTAGTTTTTGCGCATTTCCTTCGTGAAAAGCACACGTTCGATGTTGGCCGGGCGGATCGTACGTTCGGTTCCTTCGTTCTTTTCCCGCACGCGGATCGCGGCGATCAGGGAGCGGATGCGGATACGGGCCGCTCCGAGGTTGTTTACCTCATCAATTTTCAGGCAGGTATAGATCTTGCCCGACTGGTTCAGAATGTCGCTGACCGCGTCGGTCGTCACCGCGTCCAGCCCGCAGCCGAAGGAATTAAGCTGGATAAGGTCGAGATCATTCCGTGTTTTGACATAATTTGCGGCGCCATACAGACGGCTGTGATACATCCACTGATCCATGACGATCAGCGGGCGCTCCACCGGATTGAGCTGGGAGATCGAATCTTCCGTCAGTACAGCGAGTCCATAGGAATTAATCAGTTCCGGGATGCCGTGGTTAATCTCCGAGTCAATGTGGTATGGCCTGCCGGCAAGCACGATCCCGTGTCTTCCGGTCTCTTCAAGGTAGCGCAGCGTCTCCTGGCCTTTCTCATACATAGTCTGACGCGTTTGGGCCATTTCCTCCCAGCCGGCTTTTGCGGCCTGTTCAACCTCGTCAGACGGGATATCGCTGAAGCATTCTTTCAGGCGCCTGGTCACGGTCTCGAGATTTGTGAACGCGACAAACGGATTCTCAAAGCGTATGTTTTCCGTGCGCAGGGCTTCCACATTGTTTTTGATATTCTCCGCGTAAGAGGTGACGATCGGGCAGTTGTAATGGTTCGGCGCGTCGCCGAATTCCGTGCGCTCATAGGGGATGCACGGATAGAAAATATATTTGATGCCTTTGCGGATCAGCCACTCGACATGGCCGTGCGCAAGCTTGGCCGGATAACATTCGGACTCGCTCGGGATGGATTCGATTCCGAGCTCGTAGATTTTCCGCGTGGAAGCCGGAGAGAGGATGACCCGGTATTTCAGTTCAGTAAAGAACCGGAACCAGAACGGGTAATTCTCGTACATGTTCAGCACGCGCGGGATGCCGACAATGCCGCGAACTGCTTCGTCCTCGGGAAGCGGCTCGTAGGAGAACAGCAGCTTGTTCTTGAACTCGAACAGGTTCGGAATCTGCTCCTTGTTGCGCTCCTTGCCGATGCCGCGCTCACAGCGGTTGCCGCTGACAAACTGCCTGCCGCCGGAGAAACGGTTGATCGTGAGGCGGCACTGGTTGGTACAGCCTTTGCACTTTGCCATTGTGGTCGTAAACTGCAGCGCGTTGATGCGGTCGATCGAGAGCATTGTACTCTGCGCATCTTTCTGGTAGCGTTCGCGCGCAATCAACGCTGCGCCGAAGGCGCCCATGATCCCCGCGATATCCGGACGGATCGCCTCACAGTTGGCGATCTTCTCAAAGCTTCGCAGGACGGCGTCGTTGTAGAAGGTGCCTCCCTGCACGACAATGTGGCGTCCGAGCTCGGAAGCGTCAGACACCTTGATTACTTTATACAGCGCGTTTTTGATGACAGAGTAGGCAAGGCCGGCAGAAATATCGGAGACTTCCGCTCCTTCTTTCTGTGCCTGCTTAACCTTTGAATTCATAAATACGGTGCAGCGTGTGCCAAGGTCGATCGGGTGCTGCGCGAACAGAGCAGCCTTCGCGAAATCTTCCACGGAATAGTTCAGCGACTTGGCAAAGGTTTCGATGAAGGAACCGCAGCCTGAGGAGCACGCCTCATTGAGCTGGACGCTGTCGACCGTATGGTTTTTGATCTTGATGCATTTCATATCCTGTCCGCCGATGTCAAGAATGCAGTCCACATCCGGATCAAAGAAAGAAGCGGCATAATAATGTGAGACCGTTTCCACTTCGCCTTCGTCAAGCAGAAGGGCCGCCTTGATCAGGGCCTCGCCGTAACCGGTCGAGCAGGACCAGACGATTCTGGCCCCCTCCGGGAGGACTTGGTAGATCTCCTGCATGGCACGGATTGTCGTGCGCAGAGGACTCCCGTTATTGTTGCTGTAAAATGAGTACAGCAAAGAACCGTCCTCGGCGATGAGGGCAGCTTTTGTCGTTGTGGAGCCGGCGTCTATGCCGAGATAACAGTTCCCCCGGTAGGAGGAGAGATCGGATGTCCGCACCGTATTGCAGTTCTGACGCGCGAGGAACAGGTCGTAGTCCTGCTGCGTCGCAAAAAGCGGTTCCATGCGCGCGACCTCAAATTCCATATGGATCGCCGATGAAAGCTTTTTCATCATCCCGCCGAGCGTTGTGACTGAACTTTCCGGCTTTGCGTTGAGGGCAGAGCCGATCGCCGCGAACAGGTGGGAATTTTCCGGCACAATCGCGTGCTCTTCGTCCAGTTTCAGCGTGCGGATAAACGCTTCCCGCAGTTCCGAAAGAAAGTGCAGCGGTCCGCCGAGAAAGGCGACATGCCCGCGGATTGGCTTGCCGCAGGCAAGGCCGCTGATCGTCTGGTTGACGACTGCCTGAAAAATGGAGGCGGAAAGATCTTCCTTCGTCGCGCCTTCATTGATCAGAGGCTGGATGTCCGATTTTGCGAACACGCCGCAGCGTGCCGCGATCGAATAAAGCGAGGTATAATGACGGGCATAATCGTTCAGTCCGGATGCGTCCGTCTGCAGAAGGGAAGCCATCTGATCGATAAATGAGCCGGTACCTCCGGCGCAGATTCCGTTCATGCGCTGTTCCACGCTTCCGCCTTCAAAATAAATGATCTTTGCGTCCTCGCCGCCAAGTTCAATCGCGACATCCGTCTGCGGGGCAAAATGCTGCAGGGAGGAAGCCACCGCGATGACCTCCTGGACAAACGGAACTTCAAGATGGTTGGCGAGAGTCAGACCGCCGGAACCTGTGATCACGGGAGATACGGAGAGATCTCCGAGGAGATCCAGCGCTTTGCCAATCAGTGCTCCGAGTGTTTCCTGGATGTTTGCGTAGTGCCTTTTATAATCGGAGAACAGAAGCTCCTGCTTCGGGCTAAGGACAGCAATCTTAACTGTGGTGGAACCGATGTCGATTCCAAGTGTATGTATTGACGTTGTCTCCATGTATGTTTGTGCAGAAATAGTCTGCGCCTCCTTTTCAGATCAAAATTCAAGATTCATTCATGAGTTCTGGAACGGGATTCAGGTCTTCCTCTGACAGGCGTCCCCTGAATCCGGGGTTCAGGCTCTAGTACTGCCCTGCACATTTATTCATCGGAATTTACGCAGGGCAGTACTAGTATAAAACATTTGTCGAAATTTTTCAAATGAATTGCATACAGCAGATTTTACCGGATTTCTTCGAATTGCGGCGTACTGAAATCAAACAGGAAATTTAATGAAAGAATATGTGGCTCTTTTTGCTGAAAAAAAGAGGAAAAAGAAAAGCGGAAGAAGTAAATTTACACAAAAAAAGAAAAACTCTGCGGGAAATAATGAAAAACAGACAGATGTTAAGGAAGTGTTCAAAAGTTGATGACTGCTGTGTTTCCTTTCTGGCAGATGCGGCCGACAGCAACGCTTGAAAATCTTTTCTGTTTATGGTAACATGCCTGCAAACAGGAAGACGGGGAGAATTCTATGTATAAGATCATAAAACGCGACGGCATGGCGAAACGTGCCGTATTTGAAACGGTTCATGGGACGGTGCAAACGCCGGTGTTTATGAATGTCGGAACAGTGGCCGCGATCAAAGGAGCGGTGGCGACGACGGACCTGCATGAGATCGGAACGCAGATCGAGCTGTCAAACACATACCATCTGCATGTGCGGCCTGGAGATGAAGTTGTGAAGAAGCTGGGGGGACTGCACCGGTTTATGAACTGGGACAGGCCTATTCTGACGGACTCCGGCGGATTCCAGGTGTTTTCTCTTGCGAATCTGCGGAAGATAAAGGAGGAAGGCGTGTATTTCCAGTCCCATGTGGACGGACGGAAGATTTTTATGGGGCCGGAGCAGAGCATGCAGATTCAGTCAAATCTTGCCTCGACCATTGCGATGGCTTTTGACGAGTGTCCTTCGAGCGTGGCGGAGCGGGAATATGTTCAGAATTCCGTGGACCGCACGGCCCGCTGGCTGGCCCGGTGCAAGGCGGAGATGAACAGGCTGAACAGCCTGGAGGATACAATCAATCCGCATCAGCTTCTGTTCGGGATCAATCAGGGCGCCATTTATGAAGATATCCGCATTGAGCATGCAAAGCGTATCACGGATATGGACCTGGACGGCTATGCGGTCGGAGGACTGGCGGTCGGAGAGACGCACGAGGAGATGTACCGGATTCTGGATGCGGTCGTCCCGTATCTGCCGGCCGAAAAGCCGACATATCTGATGGGCGTCGGAACGCCGGTCAATATCCTTGAGGCAGTGGACCGCGGCGTGGATTTCTTTGACTGTGTGTATCCGAGCAGGAACGGCCGCCACGGCCATGTCTACACATCGACGGGAAAGCTGAACATGTTTAACGCAAAATATGAACTGGACGACAGACCGATTGAGGAGGGGTGCGGCTGTCCGGCCTGCCGCAATTACAGCCGCGCCTATATCCGCCATCTTCTGAAGGCGAAAGAAATGCTTGGCATGCGCCTGTGCGTTCTGCATAACCTGTATTTTTATAATCACTTGATGGAGGAAATCAGGGACGCGATCGACGCGGGATGCTACAAAACTTTTAAAAATGAAAAAATTTCCCGATATCTTGGAAATCAGGAAAAAAGTGCTTGATGAAAAGGGGCAGATTGTGTATTATTGTACTTATTGCAGTCGATATGCCGTTCTGCCTTTGCTTTGGCCGGCGCGGAAATTTGTCCGGGGCAGGTTTCTGCTCTGACAGGCCGGGACTGACAGCAAAGAGAACCGCGTACAGGGACTGTGCACTATAGAAGGAGGAAACGCAGATGATGATGAATGTAATGGCAGATGGATCCGCGGCAGGCGGCGGGATGCCGCTTATCACGATGGTGATCTACATCGTATTTCTCGGCGCCCTGATGTATTTTATTGCAATTCGTCCGCAGAAGAAAGAGCAGAAGAGAATGGCTGCTCTCATCGCGTCCGTAGAGGTCGGCGATACAATCGTGACGACCAGCGGGTTTTACGGCGTGGTGATCGATATCACGGATGAGGACTGCATCGTCGAGTTTGGAAGCAATAAAAACTGCCGTATCCCGATGAAAAAATCGGCCATCGCGGAAGTGGAGAAAGCCGAAGAGGCCTGATCTGTGCAGAGCAAAGGGAAAGAAACCGTGCCTGCGGCGGGAAGCTGATTGTCCGCGGCAGAGTCTGTTAAAGAAAGAAAAATCAGTGTCAGTACGAATGTGGCGGCCTCTGGCCGCCAGTTTTCGTATAGGCTTTTGGAGAAAAAAGTCGGTTTTATTCAATTTCCTGTAAATTAACAGTTGAAAAATAGATTGGAATCCACTATTATAGTGAGATAAGTTCTTTTTGCGTGAAAGAAGACTTTGTGCCCGCACTGTGGGCATCACCATGGAGGAAAGGATGAATGTGATGGGATACAGAATAGCTGTCATTCCGGGAGACGGGATCGGACCGGAGATTGTCAGGGAGGCACGCAAGGTACTTGACGCCGCCGGGAAAAAATATGGATTTGAGCTTGATTATACGGAACTTTTGATGGGAGGAGCTTCCATTGACGTGAATGGAGTGCCGCTTACGGATGAGACGATCACGATTGCGAAGGCGAGCGATGCGGTGCTGATGGGATCAATCGGAGGAGATGCGAAGACATCTCCGTGGTATAAGCTTGCGCCGGAGCTTCGTCCGGAGGCAGGACTTTTAAAGATCAGGAAATCGCTGAATCTGTTTGCAAATCTGCGTCCGGCTTATCTCTATGATGAGCTGAGAGCGGCCTGCCCGCTTCGGGATGAGATCATCGGGGAAGGCTTTGACATGATGATCATGCGCGAGCTGACAGGCGGTCTCTATTTTGGAGAGCGTTATACCGAGGAGAAGGACGGCGTGCGCCGGGCAGTCGATACGCTTGTATATAATGAGGAAGAGATCCGCAGAATCGCGGTCAAGGGTTTTGAGATCGCGAGAAAGCGCAGACATAAGGTATGCAGTGTCGACAAGGCGAATGTTCTGGATTCTTCGAGACTGTGGCGTGCCGTTGTCGAGGAAGTGGCGAAAGATTATCCGGATGTGGAACTGTCCCATATGCTGGTAGACAACTGTGCGATGCAGCTGGTCCGCGACCCGGCGCAGTTTGACGTTATCCTGACGGAGAATATGTTCGGCGATATTCTCTCTGACGAGGCGAGCATGGTGACAGGTTCGATCGGCATGCTGTCCTCGGCTTCTCTGAACGAGACAAAATTCGGTCTTTACGAGCCGAGCCACGGTTCCGCGCCGGATATCGCGGGAAAGGACATGGCGAATCCGATCGCTACGATTCTTTCCGCTGCGATGATGCTCCGCTACTCGCTTGATCTCGATGAGGCGGCTGACGCGATTGAGGCGGCGGTGAAGCAGGTGCTCAAAGACGGCTACCGCACGGGAGATATTATGTCGGACGGATGTACGAAGGTCGGCACCGTGCAGATGGGTACGCTGATTGCCAAGAGAGTCTGAAAAATTTCCCATGTAAGGATACAAAGGAGGCAGATGCAGTAATGAAAAGTGATGCAGTAAAGAAGGGGATCCAGCAGGCTCCGCACCGTTCGCTGTTTAACGCGCTCGGTCTCACGGAGGAGGAGATGAGGCGTCCTCTGGTTGGTATTGTGAATTCTTATAATGAAGTGGTTCCGGGTCATATGAATCTGGATAAGATTACAGAAGCGGTAAAGCTGGGCGTGGCAATGGCCGGCGGCGTGCCGAGAGAGTTTCCGGCGATCGCGGTCTGTGACGGAATTGCGATGGGACATGTCGGTATGAAGTATTCTCTTGTGACGCGCGACCTGATTGCGGACTCCACAGAGTGCATGGCGATTGCGCATCAGTTTGACGCGCTTGTCATGATTCCAAACTGCGACAAGAATGTGCCGGGTCTTCTGATGGCGGCCGCAAGGCTGAATATCCCGACGATCTTTGTGAGCGGCGGCCCGATGCTGGCCGGTCATCTGAAAGGAAGAAAGCGCAGTCTTTCCAGCATGTTTGAGGCGGTTGGCGAGAATGTCGCGGGAAAGATGAGTGACGAGGAAGTTATGGAATATGAGAACAAGGTCTGCCCGACCTGTGGTTCCTGTTCCGGCATGTACACGGCGAACAGTATGAACTGTCTGACCGAGGTACTTGGCATGGGTCTTCGCGGAAACGGCACGATTCCGGCAGTTTATTCCGAGCGTATCCGCCTCGCGAAAATGGCCGGCATGCAGGTCATGGAGCTTCTGAAGAAGGATATCCGTCCGCGCGATATCATGACGGAAAAAGCATTCATGAACGCGCTGACCGTGGATATGGCGCTCGGCTGCTCGACAAACAGTATGCTGCATCTTCCGGCAATCGCCCATGAGGCAGGCGTTGAGCTGAATGTGGATATCGCAAACGAGATCAGCGCGCGCACGCCGAATCTCTGCCACCTGGCGCCGGCAGGTCCGACCTATATGGAGGACCTCAATGAGGCGGGCGGCGTGTACGCGGTTATGAATGAGCTGACAAAGAAGAACCTGCTCAATCTCGACTGCATGACCGTGACAGGAAAGACGGTCGGCGAGAATATTTCCGGCTGTGCAAATCTGAATCCTGAGGTAATTCGTCCGGTTGAGAATCCGTACAGCGAGACAGGCGGCCTGGCAATTCTCAAGGGCAATCTTGCTCCGGATTCCGGCGTTGTAAAACGCTCGGCCGTGCTTCCGGAGATGATGGTCCATGAAGGACCGGCGCGTGTCTTCGAGTGTGAGGAGGACGCGATTGCGGCGATCCTTGGCGGAAAAATCAATCCTGGTGATGTAGTCGTCATTCGTTATGAAGGACCGAAGGGTGGTCCGGGCATGCGCGAGATGCTGAATCCGACTTCCGCGATTGCCGGTATGGGCCTTGGGGACAGCGTGGCTCTGATCACGGACGGACGTTTCAGCGGCGCTTCAAGAGGCGCTTCGATCGGACATGTATCGCCTGAGGCGGCAGTCGGCGGCCCGATCGCGCTTGTGGAAGAAGGGGATCTGATACAGATCGATATCCCGAACTGCAGTCTGAATCTCGCGGTGAGCGATGAAGTACTTGCCGAGCGCCGCGCGAAATGGCAGCCGCGCGAGCCGAAGATCACCACCGGCTATCTCAGAAGATACGCGGCTCTTGTGACTTCCGGAAACAGAGGAGCTGTCCTTGAGCTGCCGCAGGATAAATAAGATTGCACTCTGAATTGGTACAACATGCAGGAAGGAGAAAGACTATGAGATTAAACGGATCAGAAATCCTTATCGAATGTCTGAAGGAGCAGGGTGTTGATACTGTCTTTGGATATCCGGGAGGGGCGATTCTGAATATATATGACGAGCTGTACAAGCACTCATCCGAGATCAGGCATATTCTGACCTCTCATGAGCAGGGTGCGTCCCACGCGGCCGACGGGTATGCGCGCTCCACAGGCAAGGTGGGCGTCTGCATGGCGACCTCAGGTCCCGGGGCCACCAATCTTGTGACAGGCATTGCGACCGCTTACATGGATTCCGTTCCGATCATTGCGATCACAGCGAACGTCGGCGTTGCGCTTCTTGGAAAGGACAGTTTTCAGGAGGTCGATATCACGGGAATCACGATGCCGATCACAAAGCATAATTTTATCGTGAAGGATGTTGAGAAGCTTGCGGATACCGTGCGCTGGGCTTTCCAGATCGCGCAGGAAGGCAGACCGGGTCCTGTCCTGATCGATATCACAAAAGATGTGACGGCCGGATTTGCGGAGTATACGCCGCAGAAGCCGGAGCCGATCGTGCGCAGTACGGAATATATCCGCGAAGAAGATCTTGACCGGGCGGTCAAGCTGATCAACAGATGCAGGAAACCGTTTATCTTTGTCGGCGGCGGCGCGGTGATTTCCGGGGCTTCTGAGGAGCTGAAGGAATTCGCTGACAAGGTTCATGCCCCGGTTGCGGATTCCCTGATGGGCAAGGGAGCTTACAACGGAAAGAGTGAGCTGTACTGCGGCATGCTCGGCATGCACGGGACAAAAGCGGCAAATCTCGGCGTGACACAGTGCGATCTGCTGATCACGGTGGGTTCCCGTTTCAGCGACCGTGTGGTTGGGCAGGCAAAAAGCTTTGCGAAGAATGCGAAGATCATCCAGATCGATGTCGACCCGGCGGAGATCAACAAGAATGTCGTTGTGGACGCGAGCATCATCGGCGATGTGAAAGAAGTCCTGAAGCGGCTGAATGCAAGGATCGAGGATCACAGACATGACGAGTGGGATGAGAGCGTAAAGGCTCTGAAAGAGAAATACCCGCTCCGGTACAATCAGGAAGTGCTGACAGGGCCGTATATTGTCGAGGAGCTTTACCGTCAGACGAAGGGCGACGCGATCATCGTGACCGATGTCGGCCAGCATCAGATGTGGGCCGCGCAGTATTATAAGTATTCGGCGCCGCGCACGTTATTAAGCTCCGGAGGCCTGGGCACGATGGGCTACGGTCTGGGAGCCGCAATCGGCGCGAAAGTGGCGAATCCGGACAAGACGGTCATCAATATTGCGGGAGACGGCTGCTTCCGCATGAATATGAATGAGCTTGCGACGGCCTCCCGCTACAATATTCCGATCATCGAGATTGTCATCAACAATCATGTGCTCGGCATGGTGCGCCAGTGGCAGACCCTGTTCTACGGAAAGCGCTACGCACAGACGATTCTGAACGACAGCGTGGACTTTGTGAAGGTCGCGGAAGGACTCGGTGTTGAGGGAATCCGCGTCACATCGAAGGAAGAGCTTGCTCCGGCGTTTGAGAAGGCGCTTACGCTCGGCAGGCCGGTTTTGATTGAATGTGTCATTGATCAGGATGACAAGGTGTTCCCGATGGTGCCGGCAGGAAAGCCGATCGCGGATGTTTTTGATCAGGACGATATCAAAGAATAATCCTTGACATTTTTTTAATAAGGAGGAGATGCCCATGGGCAGAGTTTATAATTTTTCCGCCGGACCGGCCGTTCTGCCGGAAGCAGTGCTGCAGGAAGCACAGGCGGAGATGATGGACTACCGCGGATGCGGGATGTCCGTGATGGAGATGAGCCACCGCTCGTCGATGTTTGACGACATTATTCATGAGACAGAGGCGGATCTCAGGAAGCTGATGAATATCCCGGATAATTACCGCGTGCTGTTTCTTCAGGGAGGAGCGAGCCTTCAGTTCGCGATGATCCCGATGAATCTGATGAAGAACCGCGTCGCGGATTATATCGTGACGGGACAGTGGGCAAAGAAGGCGTGGCAGGAAGCGCAGAAGTACGGAAAGGCAAACAAGATTGCCTCCAGCGAGGACAAAACATTTTCCTATATTCCGGATTGCAGCGATCTGTCGGTCAGCCCGGACGCGGATTATGTCTATATCTGTGAGAACAACACGATCTACGGGACAAAGTACAAAAAGCTGCCGGATACGAAAGGCAAACTGCTTGTCTCGGACGTATCGTCCTGTTTTCTCTCGGAGCCGGTCAATGTCAGCGATTATGGTATCATCTACGGCGGCGTTCAGAAAAATGTCGGACCGGCCGGCATGGTGATTGCGATTGTGCGGGACGACCTGATCACGGACGACGTGCTTCCGTTTACTCCGACAATGATGAAGTACAAGACGCATGCGGATAACGGTTCCATGTACAACACGCCGAACTGCTGGTGTATCTATATCTGCGGCAAAGTGTTCAAGTGGATCGAGTCGATGGGCGGCCTTGAGGGAATGAAGGCGCACAACGAGAAGAAGGCGGCAATCCTCTATGATTATCTGGATCAGAGCAGAATGTTCCACGGGACGGTCGTGAAGGAAGACCGCTCGCTGATGAATGTTCCGTTTGTGACAGGGGACAAAGAGCTCGACGCGAAATTTGTGAAGGCAGCGGAAAAAGCCGGTTTCCTGAATCTGAAAGGACACAGGACAGTCGGAGGAATGCGCGCGAGCATTTACAATGCGATGCCAGTCGAAGGCGTGCAGAAGCTTGTGGAGTTTATGAAAAAATTTGAAGAGGAGAATCTGTAAAAATGTATCGATATATGTGTCTGAATCCGATTGCGGAGATTGGCCTTCGCAACTTTACGGAGGATTACAGCAAGACTGAGTCCATGGATGAGGCGGATGTGATTCTGGTGCGCAGCGCCGTCATGCATGAGATGGAGATTCCCGGAAATGTGCAGGCAATTGCGCGCGCTGGAGCGGGAGTCAACAATATTCCGCTTGAGCGCTGCGCGGAGCAGGGAATTGTTGTGTTTAATACGCCGGGAGCAAACGCGAACGGAGTCAAGGAGCTTGTGTTTGCGGGAATGCTGCTTGCGGCCCGCGATATCCTGGGCGGAGCGAACTGGACCATGAGCCAGAGCGGAAATGAAAATATTGCGAAAGTGGCCGAGAAGGAGAAAAAGAAATTCGCAGGCCATGAGCTGATGGGAAAGAAGCTTGGCATCATCGGACTCGGGGCGATCGGCGTGCAGGTGGCAAACGCGGCGATTGGGTTTGGCATGGATGTCTACGGGTATGATCCGTACATATCGGTTGACGCGGCCTGGAATCTGTCGCGCGCGATTCACCACATCAACGATGTGAATGAAATCTACCGCACCTGTGACTATATCACAATTCATGTGCCTCTGATGGACGCGACGCGGAAGATGATCAACGCGGAAGCAGTTTCAAAGATGAAAGACGGCGTTGTGATCCTGAACTTTGCGAGAGATCTGCTGGTGGATGAGGAGGCTGTGCTGAAGGCAGTGGAGGAAGGAAAGGTACACCGCTATGTCAGCGATTTTCCGAATCCGCTGACTGTCGGAAAGAAGGGCGTGATTGTCACGCCGCATCTTGGAGCATCGACGGAGGAAGCGGAGGACAACTGTGCCGTGATGGCAGTGAAGCAGCTGAAGGATTTTCTTGAGAATGGAAACATTGTCAATTCCGTGAATTATCCGAACTGCAATTTAGGAAAATGTCAGACTGCGGCACGTCTTGCTGTCTTTCATCTGAATATCCGAAGGATGATCAGCCGGTTTACATCGCTTCTTGAAGACACAAATATCGTAAATATGAGCAACAAGAGTAAAGGCGAGTACGCATATACAATGTTTGACCTTGACGATGCTGTCGCACCGGAGGTCGTAAAGAAGATCAGCGCGGTGCCGGGCGTGATCAAGGTGCGCGTTATCAAATAGAAAATGAGGAGATTATGGCAGATATCAGACCATTTCGGGCAATCCGCCCGACCCCGGAATACGTACAGAGAGTAGCCGCGCTTCCCTATGATGTCTATCACAGGGAGGAAGCAGCTGCCGAGGCGGCAAAGGACCGCCTGTCATTTTTGAATATTGACCGTCCGGAGACGCAGTTTGAGCCGGGGCATGACATGTATGCCCCGGAGGTCTACCAGAAGGCGAAGGAGATGCTCTGGAGTCAGGTAAGGGACGGCGTTTACAGGCAGGAGGAAACCGCCTGCTATTATCTTTATGAGCTGACGATGGACGGGCGTCCGCAGACCGGTCTTGCGGCCTGTGCGTCCGTGGATGATTATATTGAAAACAGAATCAAAAAGCATGAGAATACGCGCGCGGAGAAGGAAGAAGACCGTGTGCGCCATGTGGATGTATGCGAAGCACAGACGGGGCCGATTTTTCTTACCTACCGCGCGCATCCGGTGATCCGGGAGCTGACGGCGCAGGTGAAGCAGTCGACACCGTTGTTTGATTTTGAGTCTTCCGACCGGATCCGGCACAGAGGATGGAAGATCAGTGACCCGGATCAGATCGGCCAGATCCGGCAGGCCTTTGCGGAAATTCAGAGTATTTACATAGCGGACGGCCATCATCGGGCTGCATCCGCGGTCCGTGTCGCGAAACTGCGCAGGGAAACACACCCCGGTTATACAGGGGAGGAAGAATTCAACCGTTTTCTGGCAGTCCTGTTTCCGGACGAAGAACTGATGATCATGGATTACAACCGTGTCGTCAGGGATCTGAACGGATATACGCCTGCAGAGTTTCTGGAACACGCCGGAAAGAAATTTGAGATTGTCAGGAAAAATGAAGCCGTGCGGCCGACAGAGAAGGGGACTTACGGCATGTACCTCGACGGGCGCTGGTATCAGCTGACCCTGAAAAAAGAATACTGTGCGGATGATCCGGTCGAAGGCCTTGATGTGGCGGCGCTTCAGAGGGAACTGCTTGCCCCGGTACTGGGAATCAAAGATCCGAAGACGGATGAACGAATTGATTTTGTCGGGGGAATACGCGGCACGGAAGAACTGGAGCGCAGAGTAGACGGGGGATGGGCCGCGGCGTTTTCCGTCTGTCCCGTTTCGATAGGGGAACTTCTTGACGTAGCTGACGCGGGACTTCTGATGCCGCCCAAATCCACCTGGTTTGAACCGAAGCTGCGCAGCGGACTGTTTATCCACAGTATTCAGGATTAGATTAGACAGATTATCCTTGTGTTTCACCGGTTAAAATGGTAAACTGATAGAACAGACAGGGTCAGATGATTCTGATTCTGGATAGTATACCACTGTAATTACGAACGGTACGAAAGCGGCATTGCCAGGACCGTCGCTGCGGTACCTGAGATCTGGGAGGGATGCCATATGGATGAGAAGCTGTATAATTTAATGGACTGGGCAGGCGTTGAGGCCCTTGTATATTCCGAGGAAGATCATCCGGAAAATCTTCTGGGGGCGCATCTTACGGAGGACGGGGTGCTGATCCAGGTGTTTATTCCGGACGCAAAAGCGGTCTCGGTCAGGATTCCGGAGAACGATGAGAAGTATCCGATGGAGGAAGAAGATGAGGCGGGATATTTTGCCGCGCTCATTCCCGGCCAGAAGATTCCTGTCTATACGCTGCTGATCACGAACCGGGAGGATGCAGTGAGAGAAGAATATGATCCATACTGTTTTGAACCGCAGATTTCAGAGAAGGATGCGAAGAAATTCAACGCCGGTATCTGCTATGACATTTACCGGAAACTTGGAGCGCATCCGATGACGGTCAACGGTGTTTCGGGCGTATATTTTGCCGTGTGGGCTCCGTTTGCGATGCGTGTCAGTGTGGTCGGTGATTTTAATCAGTGGGATGGAAGACGGTATCCGATGCGCAGATTCCGGGATTCCGGCATCTACGAGCTGTTTATTCCGGGAATCAAAGTCGGGACGCTGTACAAATTTGAGATTAAGGCGAAGGGCGGACTGACTTACCTGAAGGCAGATCCCTATGCAAACAGCGCCGAGGTCCGTCCGAATACGGCCTCAGTGGTCGCGGATCTGGATTCTTTCACATGGACGGATCAGGACTGGATGGAAAAGAGAAAGACGGTTGATTTCAGGGAAGCTCCGATGTTTATCTATGAGATGCATCTGGGATCCTGGAAGAAGCCGGAGGACGGACGTTATTTCTACAATTACCGTGAACTTGCGCCGATGATCGCGGAATATGTGAAGGAGATGGGCTATACCCATATCGAACTGATGCCGGTGATGGAGCATCCGCTGGACGCTTCCTGGGGGTATCAGGTGACCGGCTATTATGCGCCGACTTCGCGCTACGGTTCTCCGCAGGATTTTATGTATTTCATGGATTACATGCACAATCAGGGAATCGGCGTGATTCTTGACTGGGTGCCCGCGCATTTTCCGCGTGACACGCATGGACTTGCCGCCTTTGACGGGACGTATCTGTACGAACATCGTGACCCGCGCCAGGGGTCTCATCCGCACTGGGGGACACTGATCTACAATTACGGTCGTCCGGAAGTCAGGAATTTTCTGATCGCGAATGCGCTTTACTGGAAAAATGTTTATCACGCGGACGGAATCCGGATGGATGCTGTCGCTTCCATGCTCTATCTTGACTATGGGAAAAATGACGGCGAGTGGGTCGCCAATATGTACGGCGGTCATGAGAATCTCGAGGCGATTGAGTTTCTGAAACATTTGAATTCCATCTTTAAAAAGGATGAGGACGGCGCGCTTCTGATTGCCGAGGAGTCGACCGCCTGGCCGAAGATTACGGCTCCTGTTGAGGATGGCGGCCTTGGATTCGATTTCAAGTGGAATATGGGCTGGATGAATGATTTTCTCAGTTATATGCAGCTGGATCCGATTTTCCGCGCCTACCACCATGGAGAGCTGACGTTCAGCATGATCTACGCGTACAGTGAGAATTTCATCCTGACGCTGTCGCATGACGAGGTTGTGCATGGGAAGAGCTCCATGATCGGCAAGATGCCGGGCAAGCGGAAACTGAAATTTGCGAATCTGCGTGTGGCCTGCGGCTATATGACCATGCATCCGGGCAAGAAGCTGCTGTTCATGGGACAGGATTTTGCTCAGTTCTCGGAGTGGAACGAAGGCGTACCGCTTGAGTGGGATATGCTGCAGTATGAGGAACACAAACAGCTCAATACATATATTAAGGCTCTGACGGAGTTTTACCGGACTCATCCGGCGCTCTACTGCAGAGACTATGAGACGATTGGTTTTGAGTGGATCAACAGCATGGCGGCGGATGAGAATCTTCTGATTTTCATGCGCAGGGGAGCGAAGCAGGAAGAAGATCTCTTTGTGGTCTGCAATTTCTCGCCGCTCGTTTACGACAAACATCCGGTCGGAGTGCCGTACAGCGGAAAATATAAAGAAATTTTTAACAGCGACAGTGAAGAATTCGGCGGCAGCGGCAATGTGAATCCGCGGGCTAAATCCTCGAAGAAGATTGTGTGCGATGACCGTGAAAATTCGATCACGATCAAGATACCGCCTCTGGGTATTGCTGTTTTCTCCTGCACAAGAACAGAGGAGGAGGCAGCGGATTCATCTGTCGGCGGAAAGAAGGCAGAGGAGGAGCCTGTCCAGACGGAAGCGCCGAAGAAACGCAGCCGCAGGTCGGCGGCAGAGACAGCGTCTGCGGAACCTGAGCAGACAGAAACGCCGAAGAAACGCAGCCGCAGGTCGGCGGCAGAGACAGCGCCTGCGGAACCTGAGCAGACAGAAACGCCGAAGAAACACGTGCGCGGAGCGGCGGCAGAGACAGCGCCTGCGGAACCTGTTCAGACAGGGACGCCGAAGAAACAGAACCGCAGATCTGTATCGGAGACGGCGAAGGAAGCTTCCGCGGCAGAGGGACCAAAGAAGCGCGGCCGTAAAAAAGTGACGGAAACGCTTGAGAAAGTGGCTGCCCGCGGCAGAAAGAAGAAGACGGAGGAATAAGGCAGTGGGAGACGACAGACATGAGACAGAGACTGCAGGATCGTCCGGAAGCGCGCACACGCATGTACTTGCAGACGGCACGGTGATACAGCATTCTCATACAAATGAGCATGCGCATACACACACGCATCCGCATTCCCATGAGCATACAAAGGCGGTGCTGAACCGGCTGTCGCGTGTGATCGGTCATCTGCAGTCGATCAAGCGGATGGTGGAAGACGGGCGGGACTGCAGCGAAGTGCTGGTACAGCTCTCAGCAGTCAAGGCGGCGATCAATAACACCGGAAAGGTAATTCTGCAGGATCATATCGAACATTGTCTGGTTGACGCGATCGAATCCGGCGACAGAAAAACGATCGAGGAACTGAATAAGGCGATCGACCGTTTTATTAAGTAAACTTTCATGCCCTGCGAGACAGGCCCCGCGATATTGCGGGGCCTGTCAGCACCTTGGCAGTATGAAGTACAAGTTTTACGCAAGATAAAAAATGTCTCTGCAATATTGAAAATATCATAAACAAAATGAAAAAAATTGTGAATTTTATGTAAAATTGTTGAACTATAGTGTTTCTTATAGTATACTAATTTTAAGCGAAACAGGTGTACACAATTCCGGAGAAAGGTATCAGGCAATACGAGGGACCCCACTGGGAAGTGGGGTTTTAATGGGGTGTTTTACGTATACTGTATACATGACCCCCTGCTGAGGTCAGCGGGGACGGCTCCCGCGGCGCTTGCCGGACAATATACAGAGGATGGCCGGCTGCCGTCGGAAGCGAATCAGGAAAACGGTATTTGCCATGGATCGCGGAAACAGTTAGTGTGGGGAGACTGTAGTCCCCGGAAAAGAGGTGGAGGAATGACCAGCCGGAAACTGAGAGTGATCAATGCGACCGGGCTGCATGTGTATCCGGCGCGGAATGTAGCAAACGCGGCAGAAAAGTGCTCTTCCCGTGTGACAATCCTCTATGGCAGTCATATCATCAATGCAAAAAGTCTGCTCAATATTCTCTCGGCCGGGATCCGGTGCGGGGAAGAAATTGAACTGTGCTGCGAGGGCGAGCGGGAAAAGGAGGATCTGGCGAAAATGATCCATGTGATCGGAGAATTGACGGATGAAATTCCGGTCTTATAATTTTCCGAAAAAGAGCAGGTTGTCAATAAAAAATACTTGACAACCTGCATTTTTTCGTTTATGATACCGAAGGTGATGCACATGGAGCAGGTTTTGCAGAGAACATTGCTGTATGATTTTTATGGCGAGCTGCTTACGGAGCACCAGAGGAACGTGTACGAGGAGGTCGTTCTGAACGACATTTCGTACTCAGAGGCCGCGGAAGAGCTCGGAATCAGCCGTCAGGGGGTCCATGAGCTGATCAGGCGGTGCAACAGGATTCTGGAGGATTATGAGTCCAGACTGCATCTGGTGGAGCGTTTTCTCCACGTACGGGAGAAGGTGGAGCAGCTTCGTTCGTTATCCCGTTCGGAGGAGAAACTGGATCCTGCGGCATTCGCGGACAGTGTATGTGAGATAGCAGACAGTATTTTAGAGGAGTTGTAAGATGGCGTTTGAGAGCTTATCCGAAAAGCTTCAGAATGTTTTTAAGAATCTGCGGAGCAAAGGAAGACTGACGGAAGCGGATGTAAAGACCGCCCTGAAGGAAGTCAAGCTGGCGCTGCTTGAGGCGGATGTCAGTTTCAAGGTTGTGAAGCAGTTTGTCAAATCGGTACAGGAGAAGGCAGTCGGACAGGACGTCATGAACGGCCTGAATCCCGGTCAGATGGTTATCAAGATCGTCAATGACGAGCTGGTCAGTCTGATGGGCTCCGAGATGACGGAGATTGCTTTAAGGCCCGGCGGCGAAGTCACGGTGATCATGATGGCGGGACTGCAGGGAGCAGGCAAGACGACGACGACGGCGAAGCTTGCCGGCAAGCTGAAGTCGAAGGGCAGGAAGCCTCTGCTGGCAGCCTGTGATGTTTACCGTCCGGCCGCGATCAGACAGCTCGAGGTCAACAGCGAGAAACAGGGCGTCGAGGTTTTTTCGCTCGGCGATAAGGAAAGTCCTGTGAAGATTGCCCGCGAAGCGGTTGAGTATGCGCGCAGAAACAGTTTGAACGTTGTGCTGCTCGATACGGCAGGCCGTCTTCACGTGGATGAGGATATGATGCGGGAGCTGCAGGAGATCAAGGAGGCCGTCCAGGTTGATCAGACGATACTTGTGGTCGATGCGATGACGGGCCAGGACGCGGTAAATGTCGCTTCGATGTTCCAGGACAAGATCGGGATTGACGGCGTTATTCTCACAAAGCTTGACGGCGATACAAGAGGCGGAGCGGCCCTGTCGATCCGGGCTACCTGCGGCAAACCGATTCTGTATGCAGGTATGGGAGAGAAGCTTTCCGATCTGGAACAGTTTTACCCGGACCGCATGGCGTCGAGAATCCTTGGCATGGGGGATGTGATGTCCCTGATTGAGAAGGCCCAGGAGGCGATCGATGAGGAAAAGGCCCGCGATATGGAGCAGAAGCTGCGCAAGGCTCAGTTCGGGTTCGACGATTATCTCGAAAGCATGAACCAGATGAAAAATATGGGAGGAATCTCCAGTGTTCTGAGCATGATTCCCGGTTTTGGCGGATCCCAGATGAAGCAGATTGAGGATTCGATTGATGAGAAAAAGATGGCGCAGATTGAGGCGATCATTCTTTCCATGACGCCGGCGGAGCGGGCCAATCCGGATCTTCTGAATCCTTCGCGCAAGAAGAGGATCGCGGCAGGGGCAGGCGTTGACCTGTCGGAAGTGAACCGTCTGGTAAAACAGTTTGAGCAGAGCAGGAAAATGATGAAGCAGTACTCCGGGATGTTCGGAGGAAGAGCAGGTAAAAGAGGTAAGTTTAAACTTCCCTTTTAACAGCGGGGTTTTTGACCGGCGCTGATATCATATTCTACCTGAGGAGGTGAAAAAGATGGCAGTAAAGATCAGATTGAGAAGAATGGGAAAAAAGAAAAGCCCTTTCTATAGAATTGTTGTAGCTGATTCCAGATCCCCGAGAGACGGGAAATTTATTGAGGAAATCGGTACTTACAACCCGAACACGGATCCGAGTGAGTTCAAGATTAACGAAGAACTGGCTAAGAAGTGGCTTGCTAACGGCGCGCAGCCGACAGAGACAGTCGGAAAGCTCTTCAAGGTGGCCGGGATTGAAAAATAGAGCAGAGGTGTGCATATATGAAAGAATTAGTTGAAATAATTGCAAAGTCTCTGGTCGATAATCCGGATGAAGTGGAAGTGACAGAAAAGCAGAACGGCAAAGCTCTGGTTCTGGAGCTTAAAGTTGCTCCGTCTGACATGGGAAAAGTAATCGGCAAGCAGGGCAGGATTGCCAAGGCAATCCGCTCTGTTGTGAAAGCTGCAGCGTCCAGGGATGACCTGAAGGTGATTGTGGATATCCTGTAGCAAAAGGACAGTTTGTCATGAGTTTTGGGATCGCTGCTGGTTCCGGTCAAACAGCAGGAGAAGAAATAAGAAGTACGCGATGCGTACTTCTTATCGTCTATATTGGGAAATTTACAGGGAACGAATATAAGAGACGCAGTGCGCTTAAGGAGCAGAAATGACAGAAAATTTCAGAGTTGGAGCAATTACCAGTACCCATGGGCTGCAGGGGGAAGTCAAAGTCTTTCCGACAACCGATGACCCCGCGAAGTTTAAAAAACTGAAGAAGGTTTATCTGCAGGACGGCGCCGGGATGACGGAGCTTGAGATCGCAGGTGTGAAATTTTTTAAAAACATGGTGATTCTGAAATTCCGCGGGCACGACAGGATTGAGGATGTCCAGCCATACAAGGGGAAGGATCTTTACGTTCCCCGCAAGGATGCGGTGAAACTCGAAAAAGATGAATATTATATCGCGGATCTGATCGGTCTGTCGGTCGTTCTCGAGGACGGATCACCGCTTGGAACTCTTGATGATGTTATTCAGACCGGCGCCAATGATGTCTATGCGGTGCACACTCCCGGGAAGAAAGAGATCCTGATTCCGGCGATTCATCAGTGCGTTCGGAAAGTGGATATCGCGGCGGGAATTGTGCAGGTGCATCTGCTGGAAGGTATGGATGAGTAAAGGAGGTCCTGCATGAATTTTCATGTTTTGACTTTGTTTCCGGAGATGATCGAAGCCGCTCTCGGGACAAGCATTACGGGACGGGCCATGGCGAAGGGAATCATCCGTCTTCAAACAGTCAATATCCGTGATTTTTCTCTCCGGGGGGACGGCAGAATCGACGATTATCCGTATGGAGGCGGAGCCGGTATGGTCATGCAGGCGGAACCGGTGATGCGGGCATGGGAGTCGCTTGCCGCAGAACTGCCGGCGCACACGCGCGTGATCTGCCTGAATCCGCAGGGGCGGGTATTTGACCAGAGAATGGCGGAAGCGTTTGCGGAGAAGGAGGATCTGGTTTTTCTCTGCGGACATTATGAGGGGATCGATGAGCGGGTGCTCGACGAGATCGTCACGGATCATGTTTCAATCGGGGACTATGTGCTGACCGGAGGGGAACTTCCGGCCCTTGTCATGATGGACGCGATCGCGCGCATGGTTCCAGGCGTTCTGAGCAATCAGGAGTCCGGGCAGTCGGAAAGTTTTCAGGGAGGACTGCTGGAATATCCGCAGTACAGCCGTCCTGAGGACTGGAGAGGGAAAAAGGTTCCCCCGGTGCTTCTGTCAGGCCATCACGCCAATGTGGACCGCTGGAGAAGGAATCAGTCGATCCTGCGGACGCTTCGGAACCGGCCGGAACTGCTGGAGACGGCCGAGTTTGATAAAAAAGACCGGAAATATCTCCAGGCGCTTCTGGCCGGGCAGACGGAAGACGAGATTACGCCGGAACAGTCTGTTTTTTTGTCAAAACTTCTTGCAATCACGGAAAAATCATGATAGAATAATCTGCGTTGTGGAAAAGAGATGGTCCTCTGTTACAGATTTTGTATTAAGAACATCCAGAAAATAAGGAGGAACACAATGAACGAAATCATCAGAAAAATCGAAGAAGAACAGCTGAAAGCTGAAGTTCCTGAGTTTCGCGTGGGCGATACAGTAAAGGTATACGCGAAGATCAGAGAGGGAAACCGCGAGAGAATTCAGATATTTGAAGGAATTGTCCTCAAAAAGCAGGGCGGAAGCGTGAGAGCTACCTTCACAGTCCGCAAGAATTCGAATGGAATCGGAGTAGAGAAGACATGGCCGCTTCATTCTCCGTCTGTGGAACGTGTCGAGGTGGTAAGACGCGGAAAGGTAAGACGTGCGAAGCTGACTTATCTGAGAGGACGCGTCGGCAAGAGAGCCAAAGTGAAAGAGCTTGTGAAATAATGAGTGTATCCAGGGACAATTACATCATGTATATTGTCCCTGTTTGCGTACGCAGGGAGAGACAGAAAAAGAGCTTCCGCCGTCATCTGCTTTGCCGGAGGGAACGGCGGGGTGGAGGTCATTATGAAAAGACGCGGACTTCAGAAACGGGACCGGGCAGGTTTCGGACAGTCCGGGCCGGAGGTCCAGCAGGTGGATCTGCGGTCTGTTTCCGGACCTTTCAGAGCGGGAAGGCGGCGGACGGGGAGAGAGGAAGTCCCGGGGCCAAAGCGCCGTTTTGCACTTTTGCAGAAAATTCTGGTGTGGACTTTCCAGATTCTGGTAATGATTCTTTTTGCCTATATTGCCGTACTCTTTTTCGGCCAGTCCAGAACAAATATCGGTCAGTCGATGGAAATGACGCTGCAGGGAGGAGACGTTGTTCTCATCAATACGTTTTCTTACCAGATCGGCCGTCCTGAACGGGGCGATATCATTTCCTTCCGGCCGAACGGGAGCGGGACCGCACATTCCAATATCAAGCGGGTGATTGGTCTGCCGGGGGAGACTGTTCAGATCAGGGAAGGGATTGTATACATTGACGGGCAGGTGCTGATGGAGGACAGGAATTATCCGGCCATCACGAATCCCGGGATGGCGGCGGAGGAGATCCACCTTGGCAGAAAAGAGTATTTTGTGCTTGGAGACAATCGAAACAACAGCGTAGACAGCCGGTTTGCGGACATTGGGGCGGTGAACAGCGATCACATTGAGGGGAAAGTGTGGATGGTTTTGTCTCCGTCTGAAAACAGAAGACTGCTGCGCGAATGATCCGGTGCCGGAAAGAAAGGAGATTCTTTCTCCGGCATCCTGACATACAGTACAGTTGAGAGGTGACGGATGAATTATCAATGGTATCCTGGCCATATGACGAAGGCCAGGCGCATGATGCAGGAAGACATCAAACTGATCGATCTTGTGATTGAGCTGGTGGACGCGAGAGTTCCGCTCTCGAGCCGCAATCCGGATATCGATGAACTGGGAAAGGGAAAGGCGAGACTGGTCCTTTTGAATAAGGCGGATCTCGCGGACAGCCGCGCGACTGCCAGATGGGAAGATTATTTCAGAAAACGCGGCTGTTTTACTGCCGTGCTGGACGCGAGGAGCAGGGCGGGGATGAAGGCGGTCAGCAGCGCCATAGCGTCTGCCTGCCAGGAGAAGAAGGAGCGCGACCGCAGGCGGGGGATTATAAACCGGCCGGTGCGCGCCATGATCGCGGGAATTCCAAACGTAGGGAAATCTACTTTTATCAATACATTTGCCGGGAAGGCATGCACCAAAACGGGCAACCGCCCCGGTGTGACAAAGGGAAAGCAGTGGATACGCCTCAATCGGGAGGTGGAGATGCTGGATACGCCGGGGATACTCTGGCCTAAATTTGAGGATCAGATGGTTGGCCTTAAACTGGCTGTGACCGGTGCGATCCGTGATGAAATACTGCAGCCGGAGGAACTGGCTCTGTGGCTGATTCGTTATCTGACGGCCGAATATCCGGGGATTCTTGCAGGGAGATATCAGATGAAAGCGGATACTTTGCCGGAGGGTCCGGACGGGCATGGAGGGGAAACCGGGGGGATTTCGGGCGAAGCTGCGGAAGCGGCCGCCGTGCTGGCAGGCATTGCAAAAGTACGGGGGTGCGTCAGAAAGGGCGGAGAGCCGGATTATGAAAAAGCAGCCCAGCTTCTGATCGAGGATTTTCGCAGCGGCCGTCTCGGAGAGATCACGCTGGAACTGCCGGATCCGGAAAAACAGATTTAATTTTTACAAAGGTGGTGGCTGAGATGAAAGATGGCAAGACAGCAGAAGAAAAGGAAGAGAAGCAGACCAGTATGGCAAAGGAAATTTTGAGCTGGGTTGTTTATATAGGAGTTGTGCTGGGATTAACCTGGTTTATCCTGCATTTTGTCGGACAGAGGACCATGGTGGACGGACGATCCATGAATCCGACGCTGAATGACGGCGATAATCTGATCGTCGAAAAACTGTCCTATCGTTTTGGAAGTCCGGAGCGTTTTGATATCATTGTATTTCCGTATGATGATTCCAAGTTTTTTATTAAGCGGATTATCGGAATGCCGGGTGAGACCATACAGATTGACCTGGAAGGGAATATCTACATAGACGGAGAAATCCTGGAAGAAAATTATGGTCTTGAAACGATCGAGGATCCGGGACGCGCAATCGAGCCGGTGAAGCTTGGGGACGATGAATATTTTGTTATGGGAGATAACCGCAACAACAGTAAAGACAGCCGCAACGAGCTTGTTGGGAATATTAAAAGAGACAAGATTGTAGGCCGCGCGTGGGTCCGCATCTGGCCGTTGTCCGATATTGGATTTCTGAAGCATCAGTGAGCAGGCTGCCGGAAAGTGGTGACCAGCAGTGAGAAAAAAGAAACCTGCCTCCAGGAAAAAGTCCGTTGTCAGAGAAGTATACAGCTGGGTTTTTAATGTTGTTTTTGTGTTTGTCTGCATCTGGCTGTTCGTCGGATGTGCCGGAGAGCGGACGAAGGTCAGCGGAGAATCCATGTATCCGACGCTGAATGACGGGGACAATCTGATTGTCGATAAGATATCCTACCATTTTGTGGATCCCGGGCGTTTTGATATTATCGTATTTCCGTTCAGATATCAGGAAGATACATTTTATATCAAACGTATTATTGGCCTTCCGGGGGAGACGGTACAGATTCAGGACGATCTGATTTATATCAACGGCAGGGAGCTGAAGGAGGAGTACGGATACGGGGAAATCGGCAATCCGGGACTGGCTTCAGGGCAGATTACGCTGGGGCGGGATGAATATTTTGTCCTTGGAGATAACCGCGGCAACAGCAGCGACAGCCGGGAACCAAGCGTCGGCAACATCGCACGCAGCGATATTGTCGGCAGAGCCTGGTTTCGGATCTGGCCGTTATCCGGCTTTGGATTTTTGTAAAACTGGTCATCGGACGCAGCACAGGGATTTGAGAATGCGCATCGCCTGAAAAGTTTATAACGGACTTTTCTTATGCGGTGCGTTTTTTCGTGTCACAGGAAATTTCGTCCTGTGACACAGAAACGGTTACTGTTCACTCTCTTGCAGGTCGTGAACGTAACAACGCTCCGCGGGATTTTTTGTTTTGCCTCTGCGGGAATAGAAGCCGGGCAGCGTGAACGGCAGCAATTTACGGACAGCGGAAAGGAGTACTTATGAAAAGTATTGCGGATATCAGAGAGGAACTGGAACAGGCGGGGGACGAAGAGCGGAAGGAACTGCTGAATCTGTACCGGGAGGACACAAGAAAAGGTGTGATTCGTCTGATTGAAAAGTATGAGAAAAGCCTGGAAAAACTGAAGAAAGAGCGGGAAAGGCTTGCGCGTATGCGCATTTATGAAGAGAAATATGAACATATCGGCCTGGTGTGCGGTGTTGATGAGGCGGGAAGAGGACCGCTGGCGGGACCGGTTGTGGCCGGGGCGGTTATTCTGCCTGCCGGCTGTGAAATTCTGTATCTGAATGACTCCAAACAGCTTTCCGCGAAAATGAGAGAGACTCTGTACGATGAGATATATCAGAAAGCGGTTGCGGTTGGAGTTGGAATCGTCGGTCATGAGCGTATCGATGAGATCAATATTCTGCAGGCGACGTACGAGGCGATGAGAAAGGCGGTTGCTTCATTGGAAACGGTTCCCCAGGTGCTGCTGAACGATGCGGTGACAATTCCGGATATCACGATTCCTCAGGTGCCGATTATCGGCGGCGACGCGAAAAGCCTCTCAATCGCGGCTGCCAGTGTGGTCGCAAAGGTGACGAGGGACAGAATCATGTGCGAGTATGACAGAGAAATGCCGCAGTACGGGTTCGCGTCGCATAAAGGCTACGGTTCAGCCGCCCACATGGAGGCGATCCGCAGGTACGGACCTTCGCGGATACACAGAAAGAGCTTTTTAAAAAATATACTGGGACAAAACGGGTGATTTCCGTTGAGGAGGCGTCTGATTGAACAAAAGACAGACCGGGACACAGTACGAGCAGCTTGCGGTTTTGTTTCTCGAAGAAAAAGGATACCGCATTCTGGAGAGAAACTTCCGATACAGGCAGGGAGAGATTGACATGATTGCGCTCGACCGGGAATATCTTGTGTTTCTGGAGGTAAAGTACAGGAAGGATGACCGGATGGGGACGGGAGCCGAGGCGGTAGGCCCTGTGAAACAGCGCCGCATCGTCCGCTGCGCGCAGTACTATCTGATGAGACATTCGGAATATGCATCCGCGCCCTGCAGGTTTGACGTTATTTCCGTGTGCGGCAAAAAGGTGACGCTGTACAGAGACGCGTTCCAGGCTGTCACGTCCCTGTGACTGTCTGGAGTGTGTTGGATTTATACAGAGGAAACAGCAGAGGAAAGGGTACCAGGGGAGAAAATTATGGTTGTAGCATACATTTCAAGAGAGAAAATTGTCGTTCTTATCGCAGCATTTTTTGTGGTACTCGTTTTTGCATGGATCACCGTCCGCATGTTTTCGCGCGGGAAGCGCTATCCCTATCGTGCACGTCCGCTTCTTACAAGGAGGGAGTACGGATTTTATCTGCTCCTGCGGCAGGAAGCTGAGAGAAGAAATCTTCTGATTTGTCCCAAAGTTGGACTGAAGGATCTGATGGAAGTATCTTCCCGAAAAAATTACATGAAATATTTTGCGGGAATTTCGCAGAAGCATGTGGACTTTGTCATATGCAACAGAAATATGGAGGTTCTGTTTGCGCTTGAACTCGATGACAGATCCCATGATACGGCAGCGGCGGAAAAGAAGGACCGGTTCAAAGACAGAGCGTTCCGCGCGGCAAAGATTCCGCTGAAGCGTGTCAGAAATTACAATGCGGGAACGGTCCGGGAGCTGTTTCGTGAGATCTGATCAGGAGGCGGCCGGTATGGACCGGGGAATGACGGCAGCGTGCCGTAAACAGCGAAAACAGGAATTGGGAAGAGGCGGTTTACAGGAATATGGATTATAAGGACAGAATTTACGAAGATGAAATTTGTGAGGATAAAATCTGCGGTCTGAATCTGGTGCGGCGTCTGGGAAGCGGCCGTGTGATCAGGCCGGCTGAAAAGGGGGGAGTGCCGTTTCTGACATTCCCGTCGCTTGATGGAATACCGGGAATTGTCCACGGCTTCAGCACGAGGCTTGGAGGTGTGAGCAGGGGAGATCTCGCCTCCATGAATCTGAGTTTTTCGCGCGGAGACAACCCAGAACGTGTGAGGGAAAACTACCGCCGCATTGCGGGAGCGGTCGGTTTTTCCGTGGATGATATGGTTTTCTCTTACCAGACGCATACGAACCATGTCCGTATTGTGACAGAGGATGACCGGGGGAAAGGGTATGTGAAAGACAGGGATTACAAGGACGTAGACGGACTCGTGACGAATGTGCCGGGACTTGTGCTGGTGACTTTTTACGCAGATTGTGTGCCGCTGTTTTTTGTGGATCCCGTGCACGGTGCAGTCGGACTTTCTCATTCGGGGTGGAGAGGGACCGTGTCCGACATCGCGGGGGTGACGGTCAGAACAATGCAGGAGGCGTACGGCAGCAATCCCGCGGAACTCACCGCCGCGATCGGACCTTCGATCTGCCGTTCCTGCTATGAAGTGAGCGAGGATGTGATCGTGCAGGTACGGGAACAGTATCCGCGCGAAATGTGGCCGCTTCTCTATGACACGAAGGAAAACGGCAAATACCAGCTGGATCTCTGGGAAGTATGCCGCCAGAACATGATAAGGGCCGGGATACGTCCGGAACGTATTGCGGTGACGGACGTCTGCACCTGCTGTAATCCGGATATTCTCTATTCGCATCGGGCCTCGCAGGGAAGGCGGGGGAATCTGGCGGCTTTTCTGTGTTACGGCAGGTCCGGCGGAAATTCCCTGTGAAATGGGAAAGATTCGCGCACAGATGCGCGGAAACAGTTACAGTTCACACCTCCCTGTGCATCGCGGAGCGTTGTTGCTGGTCCCGGAGTGAGCAGTAACCAGAAACATGGGAGAAGGGATGATAAATGAACGGACATTTGATTAAAGAAGTTCTGCCAGGTTCGATTGCCAAAGAGCTTGAGGTGGAGGCGGGCGACCGTTTGCTCGCGGTTAATGATGAAGAGATCGAGGATGTGTTTGACTATCGTTTTCTGGTGAAAGACGAGGAACTGACGGTATTGATCGAGAAGCCGGACGGCGAACAGTGGGAGCTGGAAATAGAAAAAGAGTATGACGAGGATCTGGGGATTGTCTTTGAGAATGATCTGATGAGCGAGTATCATTCCTGCAGGAACCGCTGTATTTTCTGCTTTATCGATCAGATGCCGCCGGACATGAGAGAGACGCTGTATTTTAAGGATGATGACTCCAGGCTGTCGTTTCTCCAGGGAAATTATGTCACGCTGACCAATATGAGCGAGAAGGATATCGACCGGATCATACGGTTTCACCTTGCGCCGATCAATATCTCCGTCCATACGACAAATCCGGAGCTTCGCTGCCGGATGCTGCACAACCGTTTCGCGGGACGCTCCCTTTCCTATCTGAAACGGCTCTATGACCATCAGATTGAGATGAACGGCCAGATTGTGCTCTGCCGCGGAATCAATGACGGAGCGGAACTTGCGCGCACGGTTGGGGATCTGTCGGCGTATCTGCCGTTTCTGCGGAGTGTATCGGTCGTGCCGGCAGGGATTACAAGATACCGGGAAAATCTGTATCCGCTTGAACTGTTTACGAAAGAAGAAGCGGAGCAGGTGATCGATTATATTGAGGGCTGGCAGAAAGAATTTTATGAACAATACGGCCTGCATTTTGTCCACGCGAGCGATGAATTCTACGCGCTGGCGGAACGTCCGTACCCGGAGGAAGAGCGCTATGACGGGTATGTTCAGCTTGAAAACGGTGTCGGAATGATGCGGCTTCTGTGGGAAGAATTTGCACAGGCGCTGGCAGAGAGAGTACAGAGTCCGCGCTATGAGGAGGAAAAGCGTCTTTGCCGCAGAGTAACGGCTGCCACGGGATATCTTGCGGAAAGCATGATCCGGGAGCTTGCCTCAATGTTTATGGAAACTTATCCTGGATTTGACGTGCGGGTGACCGGGATCCGGAATGATTTCTTCGGAGAGACGATCACGGTGTCCGGGCTGATCACGGGGCAGGATCTGATCGGGCAGGTCGGGAAGCTTTCGCGGGAAGAACGGGGAGATGTACTTTTGATCTCATCGAACATGCTGCGGATGGGGGAAGATGTATTCCTGGATGATATAACCCTGCAGGAAGCGGAAAAGGCGCTTGCCATGAAGATTGTTCCGGTCGACTCGCGCGGGGAGGATCTTCTCTGCGCGCTGCTCGAGGAGGATTATCATATGCACAGGGACGACACAGGCTTTGTATATGTGAAGGCCTACGGAAAATCGTAAAAGCGTATTTTCAGTATATGTGCCCGCGCGGGCGGGCAGGAGGAAAAGCCGCCTCCTGCCCGATCATCATGGAATTAAATTGTGTCAGGAACGTATGGCGTGGTAGGAGGCCAGAAGATCGTTGATTTTCTCCGTCGGGGATTCGATTTTGCTCATTGACACGTCGTGATTCAGACATTCAATGATCATCGCAAGGAATCTGGACATGTCGGCTTCCGCGTAATAGGGCTTCGCGAGCAGATCCGGAGAACGGTAGTTCAGGTTGGTCGTGACAACTTTCGTGATATAGCCTTTCTCGTAATAGTCGTCAAATTCTTCAAGGCCGTCCGTGAACAGTCCGAAAGTCGTACAGATAAAGACACGTTTTGCCTTGCGCTCTTTCAGCTGGCGTGCGGTATCAAGCATGCTGCCGCCGGAAGAGATCATGTCGTCGATAATGATGACGTCCTTGCCCTCGACGGAATCTCCGAGAAATTCATGGGCGACGATCGGATTTTTGCCGTTGACAATCGTCGTGTAATCGCGCCGTTTGTAGAACATGCCCATGCCAAGCCCGAGGATGTTCGCGAAGTAGACCGCGCGCTCCATGGCGCCCTCGTCCGGGCTGATCACGGCGAGATACTGCGGATCGATCCTGAAATCGGGAACCGTGTCCACCAGCGCTTTCAGAAACTGGTAAGTAGGCATGAAGGAATCGAAGCCTTTCAGAGGGATCGCGTTCTGCACGCGCGGGTCATGCGCGTCAAAAGTGATAATGTTCGAGACGCCCATGTCGGAGAGTTCCTGCAGAGCGATGGAACAGTCCAGAGACTCCCTCTTATTTTTCTTGTGCTGGCGCCCCTCGTAGAGAAACGGCATGACGACGTTGATCCGTTTGGCTTTTCCGGTGGCGGCCGAGATGATGCGCTTCAGATCCTGATAATGATTGTCGGGGGACATGTGGTTCTCGTGTCCGCATACCGTGTAGGTCAGGCTGTAATTGCAGACATCAACCAGAATATACAGGTCGGTCCCGCGCACGGAGCCGTTAATCTGTCCTTTCCCCTCGCCGGAGCCAAACCGTGGGCATTTGCAGTCAAGAAGATAGCTGTCCTCAAGATAACCGGAAACTGCCAGAGGATTTTTCAGGCAGCGGGCAGTATCTTTGCGCATGGCGGCAATGTGGCCGTCCACGGTGACGCCGAGTTCGCGGCAGCCTTCGAGAACCGCAATTTTCAGAGGTCCGACCGGAAGAGTCTGCTCCAAAGTAAGTATGTCTGACATATGATCCTCCCTGTGTAAGGTAAAATAGTAAAAAAAGAGTAATTAGGGTAAATTATTGTAAAAATATTGTAATGCGCATATATACACTACATTTATAGCATTTCATGGAAAAAGAGTCAAGCTTAAAAACGGCGGCGGGCGGGATGCCGCGGACCGGTTTGCAACAAAACCTTTACAAAGCGGCCGGATTCATGTAAAATCAAACGGAAATCAGATGTGTTTCGGGTCAGAACGGGACAATAGAAGGATGAAGGAGGAAAAAGATGAGCAAACCAATCGTGGCAATCGTTGGCAGGCCGAACGTAGGGAAGTCCACATTGTTCAACGCGCTGGCAGGTCAGAATATTTCGATCGTGCAGGACACGCCGGGCGTGACGAGGGACCGGATTTATGCCGACGTCGAGTGGCTGAATCTCAATTTCACCCTGATCGATACGGGAGGGATCGAGCCGGATACGAGCGACGTCATTCTGTCTCAGATGAGAGATCAGGCTCAGATTGCGATCGATACGGCGGATGTGATCCTGTTTCTTGTGGACTGCAGGCAGGGACTGACCGACTCGGATTCGAAAGTGGCGGACATGCTGCGCCGCTCGCACAAGCCGGTTGTTCTGGTTGTGAACAAGGTGGACAGCTACCAGAAGATGATGGCGGACGTCTATGAATTCTATAATCTTGGAATCGGAGATCCTCATCCGATTTCCGCGAGCAATAAGATCGGAATCGGAGATATGCTTGACGCGGTGGTGGCGCATTTTAATCCGGAAGAAGTGGAGGATTACGAGGATGAGCGCCCGCGGGTGGCGATTGTCGGCAAGCCGAATGTCGGGAAGTCGTCTCTGATTAACCGGCTGATCGGAGAAAACCGGCTGATTGTCTCTGATATTGCCGGGACGACGAGAGACGCGGTCGATACCGCCGTGAAATGGAACGGGCAGGAATATGTATTTATCGATACCGCCGGCCTGCGGCGAAAAAGCAAGGTAAAAGAAGAACTTGAGCGGTACAGCATTATCCGGACCGTGACGGCGGTGGAGCGCGCCGATGTCGTCGTCATCATGATCGACGCGATCGAGGGCGTGACGGAGCAGGATGCGAAGATCGCCGGGATTGCGCATGACCGCGGCAAGGGGATCGTGATCGCAGTCAATAAATGGGATGCCATCACGAAGGATGACAAGACAATTTACCGGTACACAGAGCGCATCCGGGAAGTGCTTTCCTACATGCCGTATGCGGAGATCATTTTTATCTCGGCGGAGACCGGACAGCGGCTTCCAAGACTGTTTGAGACGATCGACATGGTTATTACCAACCAGTCCATGAGGATTGCCACCGGCGTTCTCAATGAGATCATGGCGGAGGCAGCGGCCATGCAGCAGCCGCCTTCCGACAAGGGGAAACGGCTGAAACTCTACTATATCACCCAGGTTGCGGTGAAGCCGCCGACCTTTGTGATTTTTGTGAATGACAAGAGCCTGATGCATTTTTCCTATACGCGGTATCTGGAAAATAAGATACGCGATACATTCGGATTTAAGGGGACGTCGCTGAAATTTATCATTCGTGAACGTAAAGATAAGGAGAATTGATATGGTACGTTTGATTTGTCTGGCTGTCGGGTATGTGTTTGGCCTGTTTCAAACCGGGTATCTGTACGGCCGTCTCCATGGGATCGATATCCGCGATCACGGGAGCGGCAATGCCGGCACGACAAATATGCTCAGAACTCTGGGGACAGGGGCCGGGATTCTGACTTTTTTCGGGGACGGCTTCAAATGCGCCTTTGCTGTCTGGACGGTGCAGCTTCTGTTCCGGAAATCTTACGGGGACATGCTTCCGCTTTTGTCTCTTTACGCGGGAGCGGGTGCCATACTTGGCCATAATTATCCGTTTTACCTGGGATTCCGCGGCGGCAAGGGGATTGCCGCGACCGGCGGACTTCTGCTGGCGCTGAACCTGGTTATGACGCTGCTCGGGATCGTCACGTTCGCGTCGGCATTCCTTCTGACACATTACGTTTCGCTTGGCTCCCTGCTTGTCTGTACCGGGTTTCTGATTGAGGTTGTCGTGTTCGGGCAGATGGGAATCTGGGGGATGACGCAGCCGCGTCTGTATGAGATGTACGCGCTGGCCGCGGCGCTGACGATTCTTGCGTTCTGGAAGCATCGCGAGAATATCGGCCGCCTGCTTCACGGGTGCGAGCGGAAAACCTACCTGTTCCGGGAGAATAAGAAGGACTGAAGTCCGGGGCGGGCAGAAAGTCAGGAGAAAATGTTTGTCACAGAGTGACAGCGGCGAAAATTTTACGGGAGGCATCATTGTATGGCAGAAATCGGCGTCATCGGCGCGGGAAGCTGGGGAACGGCGCTTGCGCTTTTACTGCATGAAAACGGGCATAAAGTGACTCTGTGGTCGCACAGGGAATCGGAGGCGGAACAGATCCGGGCGACAAGGCGTCATGAATCGAAACTGGAGGGAATCCGGATTCCGGAGACGATGGAGGTCACCTCTTCTCTGGAAGAGGCGGTAAAAGGGAAGGAGGTCTGCGTCGTTGTCGTTCCGTCCGTCTGTGTGCGCGAGACGGCAGAACGGATGAAACCGTATATCCGGCCCGGAATGTTTCTGGTGAGCGCTTCGAAGGGAATTGAGGAGTCTACGCTTTTTACAATGAGCGGGATTCTGGAGGAGGTTCTGCCGGAAGCGGTCTGCTCGGTGCTTTCCGGTCCGAGCCATGCGGAAGAGGTGGCAAAAGGACTTCCGACCACCTGTGTCATCGGCGCCCATCGGGAAGAGGACGCGCGGTATCTCCAGAAGCTGTTTATGAGTCCCTGCTTCCGCGTGTATATCAGCCCGGATTTGACGGGGATCGAGCTTGGCGGCGCGCTGAAGAACGTGATTGCGCTGGCTGCCGGGATTGCGGACGGAATGGGGTATGGAGACAATGCGAAAGCTGCTCTGATTACGAGAGGGATGGTCGAGATCTCGCGGCTCGGAACCAGACTTGGCGGCCATCAGGAAACTTTTTCGGGGCTTACCGGCATGGGGGATCTGATCGTCACCTGCGCGAGCATGCACAGCCGGAACCGCCGGGCCGGCATTCTTCTGGGAAAAGGCCGCACGATGGAGGAAGCCATGAAAGAAGTAAACATGGTGGTCGAGGGCGTCTACTCAGCCAGAGCGGCAGTGAAGCTGGCAGAGACCTGCGGCATTGAGCTTCCGATCATCGAGCAGGTAAATCAGGTGCTGTTTGAGGGGAAGGATCCGCACCAGGCCGTGTCGGAGCTGATGCTTCGCGATTCAAAGATCGAGAACTCTCTGCTGCCCTGGGAATCTGTGTCTTAAATTGATTGTATAATTTTTAACGAAATTTCAGCGCTAAAAAACCGCTAAAAAAATCCATGGTAAATTTTCATAATAGTTTGCCGTGGATTTTTTCTGTTTTTAAAAAAAGTTCTAAAAAAAGTACATATTGGTGGTTGTGGGAATAAACAAGTTGTGCTATAATGGCACCAAATGTGAAAGTGGATTTTACAGTGTGAAATTCTTAACAAACTTTTATTCATGAAAGGACGACGATTATGCATTTGGTTCACGATGAAAACGGCAATCCATGTCCGCATTCCCACGAGCATACGCATACACATCAGCATACGTATGAGCACTCTCATCCCCACAGCCATGAACATGGTCATGAGGATGAGCATGAACATACCCATGAACAGGACGGCTGCAGTCAGGCTTCCTGTGACAGCGGGTGCGCAGGATGCGGAGCGCATGAGCATGGACACGGCCACAGCCACGCGCATGGTTCTGAGACGGAGGCGTCAGGACAGGACAAGATGACGGCTCTGCTTGATTACATGTGGAAGCACAATGAACACCATGCGGCTGAACTTGACCAGGTTGCGGATAAGCTGAGAGAGGCCGGAAAAGCCGAGGCGGCAGAGCAGATCAAAAAGGCGGTGGATGAATTCCAGAAAGGGAATCTCTATCTCAGTCTCGCTCTGTCCATGGTGAAAAACTGAAAATAAATATAATTTCATTTGCCAGGGAGGTGCAGATTTATGTGTCTGGCAACAGCTTACAGGACTTCAGAGCCTGACAGCGTGATTCTTGAGTATGTCAGCAAGATTGAGGTTGAGGATGGGAAGATTATCCTGACGGATGTGCTCGGGGATCAGAAGACGATCGAAGGTACGCTTGCGATGGCGGATCTTACCGGCGGAGTAGTCAGGATTAACTGCTGACCGGGGATGCGCAGAGATCCGGAGACGGAGGATGTCTTCCTGAGAAGATCCGGATTTTGCGCCGGGATCCGCAAGCGGATCCTGAATGATTTGTATATAACGGGAAGGCTGCCTGATAGCCTTTCTGTTATAGAAGACGGCGGATGGCCGCGGCCGTGAGCAGGGGAGCTGCCGACGACGCCAGCCGTAAGGTCTGCTGTCATAGATTTATGTAACCATACAATCAGCAATCCCGCTGTAGGCAGCGGGGTATTTGACTCTCGCGGCATTTGCCGGACGCGCGCAGACGCGTGATGGCTCGCTGCCGCGGAAATCAGCGCCGGACGGAAGTTCTGGGCGTCCGGCAGACAGTCAGGAGGGCCGTTTTATGGCACATATTATTGCAATTGCAGGAAAGGGTGGAGTGGGCAAGACGACACTCGGCGGCATGCTGATCCAGAGCATGTGCGAGATGGGAAAACACCCGATCCTGGCAGTGGATGCCGATGCAAATTCAAATCTGAATGAAGTGCTCGGCGTCGAGGTTGAGATGACACTCGGGGATGTCCGGGAGGAAATCGCAAGGGATGAGAACAGGGTCGCTTCGGAGAAGAAGATTCCGGCCGGCATGGCGAAAGCGGATTACGCGGAGATCATGTTTCAGCGCTGCCTGATCGAGGACGATGATTTTGATCTTCTCGTGATGGGCAGGACACAGGGCAAGGGATGCTACTGCTACGTAAACGGTCTGCTTCAGTCACAGCTTCAGAAGCTCGTACCGAACTATAAGTATATGGTCGTGGACAATGAAGCCGGCATGGAGCATATCAGCCGCGGAATTCTTCCCAAGGTGGACACGATCATTCTGGTGAGCGACTGCTCGCGCCGCGGAGTCCAGGCGGCCGGGAGAATCGCGGAGCTGGTGGACGAGTGCAATATGACACCGAAGACGATGGGGCTGATCGTTAACCGCGCTCCGAACGGGGAGTTGAACGAGGGCACACGGGATGAAATCGAAAAGCAGGGCCTGATGCTGCTTGGAGTTGTTCCGCATGACGATCTCGTTTATCAGTATGATTGCGATGGCAGGCCTACTGTGACAATTCCGGCGGATTCTCCTGTAAAACAGGCATTAAAGAGCATTATCCAGAAACTGGAGCTTTAGTGTTACCCATTTATTAAAATATTTCAAGGAGGTTTGTAATGGGAGACTTTAAATTAACGACAGTGGAAGAGTTTGAAGCTGGTACTAATCGTCTGCTGGAGACCGGCGCCAAAGTAGGTGCCGACGGATGGCAGTATCGTGTAAAGAACCAGACGCCTCACTGTAAATTTGGTGAGCAGGGTATCTGCTGCAGGATCTGTTCCATGGGTCCGTGCCGTATCACCCCGAAGGCTCCGAGAGGAATCTGCGGCTGCGATGTTCATGGTATCGTAGGACGTAACTATCTGAAATTTACTGCCGGCGGATCTGCTACGCACTCCGATCATGGCCGTGAGATCTGCCATACGCTGTACTGCGCGGCTCCGGACGGAAATTATAAGGTAAAAGATCCTGAGAAGCTCATCCGCATCGCGAAAGAGTGGGGCGTGGAGACAGAGGGCAAGGATATCTATGATCTGGCTCATGAGATGGCTTACCTTGGAATGAACGAGTACGGCAAGGTATTCGGATATCAGAATTTCCTTAAGAGAGCTCCGCAGCACACACAGGACATCTGGATGAGAGAGGAGATTGCTCCGCGCGCGATCGACCGTGAGGTATCCTGTTCCTTACATATGACTCATATGGGATGTTCCTCCAAGCCGGAGGCTCTGATCCGTCAGGCTCTTCGTTCCGGTCTTTCCGACGGATGGGGCGGTTCCATGGCAGGCACAGAGTTCTCAGACGTTCTGTTTGGTACGCCGAAGCCGATCGAGACGGAGGCAAACCTTGGAGTTATGAATGCAGACAACGTAAACATCGTTGTTCACGGACATGACCCGTCACTGTCAGAAATGATCTGCGAGTATGCGGATGATCCGGAGATGATCGCATACGCGAAGGAAATGGGTGCGAAGGGCATCACCGTATCTGGTGTCTGCTGTACATCAAACGAAGTGGCTATGCGCCGCGGTATTCCGATGGCAGGTAATTTCCTCCAGCAGGAGAATGTTGTCCTGACAGGCGCGTGCGAAGCGATCGTAGTTGACGTGCAGTGTATCTTCCCGGCGCTTGGACCTCTGACCAAATGTTTCCACACCAAGTTCGTCACAACATCACCGGTTGCTCAGATGCCGGATTCCGAGTTCATCCGCTTCTCACCGGAGAACGCAGGCGAGAACGCAAAGGCGATCGTGAAGCTCGCAATCGAGAACTTCAAGAACAGAAAGCCTGAGCTTGTTCACATCCCGCAGATGAAGCAGAAAGCTACGGTCGGATATTCCGTAGAAGCAATCGTCAAGACGCTTGACGGCGTTACCAACTCACAGGTAGACGTACTTGGAACGACGAAGCCGCTCCTTGAGTGCGTGACCTCCGGCGTTATCCGCGGTGCTGTGGCTATGGTAGGCTGCAACAACCCGAAGGTGAGACCGGATACCGCTCATATCGAGCTGATGAAGAAGCTGATTGCGAACGATATCATCATCGTTGCGTCCGGCTGCTCCGCTCAGGCTGCCGCGAAGGCCGGTCTGATGGACAAGAGAGCGAAAGACCTCTGCGGCGCGGGCCTCAAGAGAGTCTGTGAGCTGGCAGACATTCCGCCGGTACTCCACATGGGTTCCTGCGTTGATATCAGCCGTATGATGATCCTCGTGGCTGAGCTGTCGAAAGACTCCGGCCTGAACATCTCCCAGCTTCCGGTTGTGGGCTGTGCTCCTGAGTGGATGTCTGAGAAGGCTGTATCGATCGGTAACTACGTAGTTGCTACAGGTATCGACACATTCCTTGGCGTGGATCCGTATGTGAGCGGTTCTTCAGAGGTTGCGAACCTTCTGACCAGCGGCGTAAGAGACTGGGTTGAGGCTGCCTATACAGTAGAGAAGGATATTGACAAGCTCGGCGATCTGATGATTGAGAGAATCGAGGAGAAGAGAGCGGCAATCGGTATCTGATGATGAGACCTGTTGATCCATTTTGACGTGTATGCAGTCCGGACAAAATTCCGGACCGGATGACCAATACATTTAGAGGTGACTGAATTATGAAAATAGCGATTACCGGAAAAGGCGGGGTTGGGAAAACAACTTTTGCCGCCACAATTGCAAGGATGTACGCGAATGAGGGAAGAAGCGTGCTCGCTGCGGATGCGGACCCGGATGCAAATCTGGGGCTTGCGCTTGGATTTACAGAGGAAGAGCTGGAGGAAATCATCCCCATCTCCAAGATGCGCAAACTTGTGGAAGAGCGCACGGAGGCGGATGAATTCAACCGGATGTTCAAGATGAATCCGAAGGTGGACGATATCCCTGACAAATACGCGAAAACCTGCAACGGTGTAAAGCTTCTGGTACTCGGCACGGTGGAAACGGGAGGAAGCGGATGTGTCTGTCCTGAACATGTCATGCTCAAGAGAATCATCAGCCATCTGATGCTGCGCAGCAC
>CANQAR010000028.1 GCA_947588845.1 uncultured Lachnospiraceae bacterium | reverse complement strand
CGGCGGTTATCAATATTTCTTCCAGCCGGGACCGCATGAGTCAGCCGGAGACGGAGAGTTATACGGCGGCAAAGGGCGGTATCACGGCGCTGACACATTCGCTGGCGGTCAGTCTGGCGGGAAAAGTGCGTGTCAACTCAATCTCGCCGGGCTGGATTGACACGGATTTTCAGACATATGAGGGGGCTGACGCCGTGCAGCAGCCGGTAGGCCGCGTCGGAAATCCCATGGATATCGCGAATATGGTGCTGTATCTCTGCTCTGAGAAAGCAGGGTTCATTACCGGAGAGAATATCTGTATTGACGGCGGGATGACAAAACTCATGATTTATCATGGGGACCATAGCTGGAGGCTGGAATCATGATCTGGATGGCTGCGTCGTTTCTGGCCTTTTTTGTCAAAGGTTTGTGCGGGTTTGCGAACACACTGGTATTTACGTCGATACTGAGTTTCGGCAGCAATAATATCAATATATCTCCGGTGGAGCTGCTTCTTGGATATCCCACAAACATCATTCTTGCATACAAAGAGAGAAGTGCGATCCGCTGGGAAATCTGCCTGCCTCTGGCGGCGCTGGTGATTCTGGGCAGCGTGCCGGGAATCCTGTTTTTGAAAAATGGCGACAGCAGGATCATAAAAATAATTTTTGGATTTCTGATCGTGCTGATTGGCTGCGAGATGTTCTTTCGAGAGCGAAACCCGAAGAAAACAGAACAGTCAAAACTGCTGCTTGGCGTGATCGGGATATTGTCCGGCGTTTTGTGCGGTCTGTACGGAGTCGGCGCGCTGCTTGGTGCGTACATCAGCCGTGTCACGCAGGACAGTCATTCCTTTAAGGCAAACATCTGTGTGGTATTTCTTGTGGAGAATACGCTGCGGATTGTGCTTTATACGATTTGGGGAATCCTGACCTGGCCGGTGCTGATTCAGGCGCTTCGACTTTCCCCGTGGATGCTGGCAGGACTGCTGTGCGGGATGGTGTGCGGAGGCAGGCTGGATGAGCGGATTGTGAAAAAAGCGGTGATCGTGATGCTGATTGTGTCGGGACTGGCCCTGATTTTCAATGAGCTGAAAGTGTAATGCGCGGCTACAGCCGCCGCAGCAAAGATTCAGGGATTAAAAAATATGGAAAGAAAAATACACAGGATCGTATCTAATTCGGACGCGGGCATGCCGGTGGGAAGTTATCTGAGAACGGTTTTGCGTTTTTCGAAAGCGCAGATCCGCAGTCTGAAATTTCGGGAAAATGGAATCTGCGTGAATGGCAGCAGGGCGCGTGTGACGCAGCTTCTGCAGGACGGAGATCTTCTGGAGCTCTGTCTGGAGGATGGAAGCCGAACGTCCGCACATCTGGAAGCATCCATATATCCCAAAATATCGGAATATTCTGAAAATGAAAAAAATACAGAAAAACTGCAGACGAGGGATTTTCCGCGTATTTTGTATGAAGATGCGGATCTCATCGCCGCATGGAAGCCCGCGGGCATGGTTACGCATCCGGCGCATGGGCATTACCGGGATACCATGGCTAATTATCTGCAGGCGCATTTTCTGGAAAAACAGGAAAATATGCAGATATGTGGCATAGGAAGGCTGGACCGGGATACCAGCGGAGTGCTGGTGTTTGCGAAGAACCGGATTGCCGCAGCCAGGCTGTGGGAGCAGAAGGAGCAGGGTATATTCTGGAAAGAGTATCTGGCTCTTGCGGAGGGAAAGTACCCGCCGGAGGCCTTTTGTGCGGAACAGACGATTGATGCTCCGATTGGCCAGGTTCCCTTTGAGAAGAATAAAATGTGCGTGACGCCGTCCGGAAAGCGGGCGGTCACGCATATGCAGGCTGTGTGCCTTGGCAGAGAGGACAGAAGAAAGCTCTTTGCGCTGGATGAGACCCCGCAGGAAAAAACAGTGGTGCGTCTGCGTCTCGAGACCGGCAGAACCCATCAGATCCGTGTGCATATGGCCTATACCGGACACCCTCTCGTGGGAGACAGCCTTTACGGAAATGGGAAAGAAGGACAGTACGCACAGCTCTGTGCGTGGCGTGCCGTGCTGCGGCAGCCGTTTACCGGGGAAGAACTGCAGGTCTGCTTTCCGGAGAGGATTTTGCTGACGAATTAAGAAACTTCAGATCTTAGAAAACATAAATGTGATTTAATCAGCGGTTTAACGAATAAAAAACGGGTTGACCGCTGATTAAAATACATTTATTCTATATAAATAAGCGGAAAGGAGGGAATAAGGCATCGTGACAGGCAGGAAGAAAGAAGCAGAAGAGCTGAATCGATTATATAACAGCAATAGAGCAGAATTGGCCGCAATTTATGGAAGACGCCGTGTCGGGAAGACTTATCTGGTAGACGAGACATTCAGAGGACGTATTACGTTCAGACATGCAGGACTTTCACCGGTGGATGATAATAAAAAGGGAATGCTGAAAGCGCAGCTGGAACATTTTTATTATTCGCTGCTGCTTCAGGGGATGAAGAAGAGCAAAAAACCGGGGAACTGGCTGGAAGCCTTTTATATGCTGGAAAAATTTCTGGATGAAATTGATGACGGAAGCAGACAGCTGGTTTTTCTGGATGAGCTGCCCTGGCTGGATACTCCCAGGTCAGGATTTATGACAGCTTTTGAAGGCTTCTGGAATACATGGGGATGCCATAGAAATAATTTGATGGTCATAGTCTGCGGCAGTGCAAATTCGTGGATATTGGATAACCTGATCAATAACCACGGCGGTTTATATAACAGAGTTACTTATGAAATAAAGTTGTCTCCGTTTACATTGAAAGAATGTGAAGAATTCTATATAAGCAGAAATATAAAATTATCAAGATATGATATTGTTCAGAGTTATATGATCCTTGGCGGGATCCCGTATTATATGGGGTATTTTCAGAGCGGGATGAGTCTGGCACAAAATATAGACAATATTTTGTTTTCAAAGCAGGGGAAACTGAAAGATGAATATGACAGGCTGTTTGCGTCGGTTTTCAGCAATCCGGAGATAATGAAAAAAATTGTCGGTCTGCTGTATACCAGGAATGCCGGATATACGAGAAGCGAGATTGTAAAAAAAACGGGTATGAAGGACGGAGGAACTTTGTCACAGAGTCTCAATGCGCTTATCGCCAGTGATTTTGTGATAAAATATCTCCCGTTTGGCAAAGGGAAAAGAGAGCATTACAAGCTGGCTGATCCGTTCTGCATGTATTATCTGCATTTTGTGGACAAAAAAAAGACATCAGAGGAAAATTTCTGGCAGCAGAATGTATCATCGCAGCAGATTGTAAGCTGGCGGGGCTATGCCTTCGAGAATGTGTGTTTCAGCCATGTGCCGCAGATAAAAAAAGCGCTTGGGATCAGCGGAGTAATCACAACGTATTCCGCATGGTCCAAAAGAAGCGACGACGAAAAGGGAGTACAGATCGATCTGATCCTCACGCGCAATGACAATGTTGTTAATATGTGCGAGATAAAATACTACGGCGATAAATTTTCAGTTGGAAAAGAATACTACCAGGTTCTGCTTCACCGGCAGGAAATACTGGCGGAAGAAATTTCACCAAAATACTCCATTCATAATACACTGGTTACGACATTCGGTCTGGCTTATAATGAATACAGCGGCATTTTTTCCAGTGTGATAACGCTGGATGATCTGTTTGAAAGCTGAATTTCTGATGTTTCCCTTAACCGGACAGACTTTATGGGGTCGTTTTTTTCATGAATATCTGCTATACTCTCTTTATAGGATACGGGATGTGAGACAGAACAGAGAAGCTGTGTCAGTCATGCCCGGCATGGAAGTTCAGAAAGGATAGGGATAGTATGAAATGGAGCTTGCCTTTGGGAATGGACAGTTTTGAAAAGGTGCGGACAAACAACTGCTATTATGTCGATAAGACAGGATTTATCAGAGAACTGCTGAGTTCGTTTTTTGAAACGAATCTTATTACCCGTCCGCGCCGGTTTGGAAAAACAATGGCGATGAGCATGCTGGCGGAATTTTTTGATATCAGAAAAGACAGCAGGGAGCTTTTTGAGGGACTGGAAATTTCAAAGGACAAGGAACTGTGCGGAAAATGGATGAATCAGTGGCCGGTGCTTTTTGTGTCATTGAAAGATGCGGAGGGCAATAGTTTTCAGGATGCGTATGGAATGCTTCAGTTTATAATTTCTTCCCTGTGCATAGAGCATGCGTACCTGGAAACCAGCGAGGCGGTCGACGAGGCGGACAGAAAGAGTTTCCTGCGGCTGAAAAACCGGGAAGGCGACAGGACAGAAATAAAGAGTTCTCTTTATATTCTTATGCGGATGATGGCGGCACATTATAAAAAAAGAGTCATTCTTTTGATCGATGAATATGATGTTCCTCTGGCAAAAGCGAGTGATAACGGATATTATAAAGAAATGCTGAATGTCGTCCGCGGTTTTCTGGGAATGACGTGGAAGACAAACCCGTCGCTTAAGTTTGCGGTGGTTACTGGCTGTCTGAGGATTGCAAAAGAAAGTATTTTTACGGGAGCCAATAATTTCATATCCAACTCTGTCTCGAGAGAGCGGTACTCAGGTTGTTTTGGTTTTTCGGAACAGGAAGTCCGCAGGCTTCTGGAGGAAAACGGACTTCCAGATCACTTTGAAGAGATAAAAAAGTGGTATGATGGATATCTGTTCGGGAGCCGGGAAATTTACTGTCCCTGGGATGTTATGAATCATATAAGCATGCTGCAGATCAATCCGTCCGCGAAACCCGCCGATTACTGGAAGGACACCAGCCATAATGACATTATTCGGAGATTCATAGATCTGCCGGAACTGGATGTAGGAGGAAAATGTGAAGCACTTCTTGCGGGAGGGACAATACAGGAGACAATTGTGGAAGACCTGACCTATGATATCGCAAATTCCAGCGAAGAGAATCTGTGGAGCATTCTTTATCTGACAGGTTACCTGACGCGGGCTGCTGTCGGATCCGCAGCGGAAAGTTCTGATGAGGATAAGATATTTTTGAAAATTCCGAATGAAGAGATACGGAGTCTCTTTGCCGAAACGGTTTTCAAATGGTTTACAGATTCCGTTAAGAAAACAGACCGCCAGGACCTGTTTCATGCGTGGTGGAATGGGGACAGCAAGGCGTTAACGGATCAGATAACAGACATTTTGTTCAGTACGATCAGTTACTTTGACTATAAGGAAGATTATTATCACGCGTTTACCGCGGGGCTTTTTGTGGGTGCGGGATACGAGGTATCTTCCAATCAGGAGCAGGGAAAAGGACGTGCCGATATCATTGTGAAGGATCGGAAAAACCGCAGAGCGCTCATTATTGAGGTGAAACGTTCCCGTGCGGAGCAGGAGATGGAAAAGGACTGCGGGGCGGCGCTGGAACAGATAGACAGAAAACAGTATGCCAGAGAAATTCTGAAAGGTTACCGGAAAATTATATGTTATGGGGCGGCTTTTTTTGAAAAGGAGTGCTTAGTAAGAGGAACTGAGAAAAAGGGAAGCCTCGATTAAACGGAGGGATTATTATGTTTATAAAAAAGACTGTTCTGCTTTTTTCAGCCGTCTGGCTCGCGGCCGGCTGTGCGGCCGGCGCACAGGAGGAGAGCCCTGCCGCCGGACAGATGCCCGGTACATATCAGACGAGTGTCGAGACGGTCACGCAGGGAGATTATATTTCCATACAGTATCCGGTGCTGACCGGGATCGACGGATACGATCCGGAGATTGTCGACGCGATTAATCAGACTTTTTACGATGCGGCCGTGCAGACTGCCAAAGAACAGAGCGAAGATATGGAATGGACCGTGGAAAACTACGCGGCCACAAATCCGGACATGTTAAATTCCCTGGCATATGAGGGGACGTGCGAGAGCCTTTTTATCGACGGAAACACTTACTCCGTCTCCATTTTATACTATTCCTATATGGGCGGCCCGCATCCCAATTCATTCGTTACAGGTCAGTCTTTTGATCTCTCGACCGGCGAGGAGATGACGATGGGGGAGCTTCTGGGATGTGATGAGACAACCGCGCAGGATGCGGTCGTGGAAGCTTACCGCAAGGACGTGATCGGTCAGCTGATCGGATATGACGGCGAAGTGGTCACTGAAAATACAATCCGTGATTCCTTTGACATGATGGAATACTGGATGGAAGAGGACGGTATGCACGTGGTTATTGGCGCGTACGGGATTGCGCCATATGTGGCCGGCCCGCAGTCCGCCCTTGTGACGCCGGAAATCTTTGCGGCCGTATTGGAGGGTACGCAGTCCGGAACAGCCGATACCGGGTTGGACTCCATACTTGGTGCAGACACAGTTTCTACGGCCGGAGACAATGAGACGATTCCCATTATCAACGGGATTTTGGCAGATGCTTCCGATTTCATCTTCCCGTACAGCAGTACACAAATGCTGACAGACGCCGATCTGACAAAGCTTGAAGGCGCGAGTGTGGAGGAGGAACATTATAATTCTCAGCTCGCGATCAATGAGATTCTGGTCCGGTACGGCTATGCCTTTGATCCGGAACAGGGCGGCTCCGCGAAAGAAGCTTATGACAGGTTTGAAGGACTCGCATGGTACGAAGCGGCCAAACCGTACTGCCCGTCCGCCTCGGCAAGCGAGATGCTCTATACGTATATCAACAGCACGGAGCTCGCTAACATTGACATAATCTGTGAATGGCAGAAAGCGCACGACTGCTATTATTGATTGTGTGGCTGCAGTTCACGCGCGCTCTGCACTTCGTTTTGATTGGTTCTGAACAAGCGCTTCTGGTTCCCAGAATCGTAATGAAAATTTCAAAAGATAAAGGAGATCCCGCATGATAAGAAAATATCACTGGATACGGGCGCTCAAGCTTCTGTCGCTCGCGGCGGCTCTTGCGGCAAGTCTGTGGTTTCTTCAGAAGTATCTGCTGTGTTATTCGGACAACAATACGGAGCGGCTGACAGGTTTCTACCTGGAGGATAAGGATTCCATCGATGTAATTCTGATCGGGGCGAGCGAGGTTTATTCCGATTTTTCTTCCTGCTATGCGTATGAAAAGTTCGGGTACACAAGCTACCCGGTCGCCACGACGGGAAACATAGCCCCCAGCTACAAAACGCAGCTGAAAACTGCCATAAAACAGCAGCATCCAAAGCTGGTCGTGATTGAGATAAACGGGATGCTGTACGCTGACGATGAGGATTATGCGGAGGAAGGCCGTTTCCGGAAATATGTTGACAACATACCGCATGATTCTGACTGGGAGGATTTGGTCACGGAGTACGCGGGGGACCGGATGCTGGAATACCGCGTGCCGATTCTGAAATACCATTCCGTCTGGAAGGATCCCCATGCGGGCGTGCTGTGGATGCTGGCTGCGGCGCAGGATAAGTGCAGGGGCTACAGCTGTCTGAAAGGAACCAAGACCAGAGCAGAGGTCTATTCGACCTCCAAAACCATTTACAATGACAGCCTGAAAAACTGCACCGAAAAAGAAGCGCTGAACGGGATCGGAGAGAAATATCTGCGCGAACTGCTGGAGTACTGCCGGGATGAAGGATTGGAGAACGTTGTGTTTGTGCGGTTTCCCCATATCATTATCAAGAGGCGGCTTCCGCTGTTTTACAGGAGCAATGCCGCGGCGGAACTGATCCGGGAATACGGATACGATTATATCAGTTTTGAGCTGAATTATGAGGAATCCGGCCTTGACATGACAACGGATTTCTACGATCTGGATCACCTGAATATTTACGGGCAGCAGAAATTTACGGAATATCTGGGCCGTTACCTTCAGGAAAATTATGGGATCTCCAGGAGCAGTCTCACCGATTCCCAGAAAGAGCGGTGGGAAATCTGCCGGAATTATTACAATGCCTTTTCCAGGTACACCGCTTCCATGGCCGGGAAAAAGTGGAGCCGGGATGTGGGGGAGGACGCCTGGGATATGATCTGGATGAGACGGTATCTTTAAGGCACGTCTGCGTTCTATGGTGAAAGTCCGCTCAGGATGTGATTATCGATGAATCTGAAAATGATTCTCAATGGCAGTATCGTGAGATGTGGGCGGAAAGAGGAACAGCGAAATCGAAAAGATTCTGAAAGCAGCCATAATCCATGTGTGCAAATCAGGAGAAAGGTAAAGATATGCTGAATGATATGTGCGGAGATTTGAGAGGGCGGAGAAAATCCGCCCTGCTCGATTGATAAAAATCCTGCCAGGTTTCGCCAATTTTACACAATTTATACACATTTATCACCAGCTGACAGCGGCAATGGCTGCTTTTTCCGTTTCCAGTCCTTTCACATAGCGGGTTGTAAAGGTCTCAAAGCCTGCCACGTCTGCAGGATCGGGAAAAACTGCCTTACCGGTAAGCTCTGCGAAAATACGTTTGTCCAGATATTCTTCCAGACTGCCGTCCAGTCTGCCGTTTGCCAGATAGGCTGCCAGCAGAGCGATTCCCCAGGCTCCGCCTTCGGAGGCGGTGGCCATGACAGTAACGGGAGTATTGACTGCCGCGGCCAGATACCGTTGCATGACACCGGGCGTTTTGAACAGACCGCCATGGCCCATGATCCGGTCCAGAGGGACATGCTCATCCTTGAGGAGAATATCCATGCCCAGTTTCACTGCGCCGAGAGAAGTATACAGGTTCACGCGCATGAAATTGGCCAGATTAAAGCGGCTGTCGGGGGTGCGGACAAACAGAGGACGTCCTTCGTTAAGAAAAGTAATGTTCTCGCCGGAATAGTAACCATAGGCCAGAAGACCTCCGCAGTCCGCGTCGCCGTTCAGTGAATGGGTATAGAGTTTTCCAAACAGGGTCTCCATGTCTGTTTCCATGCCCATCAGCTGGCAGAAATCCTGAAACAGGCCCACCCAGGCGTTCAGATCGGAAGTGCCGTTGTTGGCATGGGACATGGCGCATGGGAAACCGGAAGGTGTGGTCACCATATCGATCTCCCGATAGAGCCTGGAAAGCTGTTTTTCAAGTACCACCATGGCAAAGGTGCTGGTGCCGGCGGACAGGTTTCCGGTTCGCGGGGCGACAGAGTTGGTAGCGGTCATGCCAGTGCCGGCGTCGCCCTCGGGAGGACACATGGGAATGCCGGGCTGAAGGCTGCCGCTTTCATCCAGCAGCGCCGCTCCTTCTGTCGTCAGACAGCCTGCGTTGTCGCCGGCGACCAGAACCCTGGGGAAGATATCCCGCAATTTCAGGGAATAGCCGCGCGACGCTGCCAGGGCGTCAAATTTCTGCACCATGCGCTCATCATAGTCCAGCGCGTCGGAGTCAATGGGGAACATTCCTGCCGCGTCCCCAATGCCGATGACTTTCTGGCCTGTCAGTTTGTAGTGCATATAGGCGGCCAGAGTAAAGACGGAGGCCACGTGGGGCACATGGGGTTCCTCGTCCAGCATCCGCTGATACAGATGGGCCACGGACCAGCGCAGGGGAATGTTGAAGTGGAACAGTTCCGTGAGCTCATCGGCGGCGGCAGCGGTATTGGTGTTGCGCCAGGTCTGGAACCGGGCGATCTGATTGTCGGCAGCGTCCAGCGCGATGTAGCCGTGCATCATGGCGCTGATGCCGATGGCGCCAAAAGTGGCGGGTGTAATACCGTATTTCTTTTTTATATTTTTTCGCAGGGAAGAATAGCAGCTCCGCAGGCCGGCGTCAACATCCCGCAGATCATAAGTCCAGATGCCGTCCACCAGGGAATTTTCCCACTCATGGCTGCCGGTGGCCAGCACATTGCCGTCATAGTCGATAAGGACGCTCTTGATCCGGGTAGAGCCAAATTCAATGCCGAGGGCGGTTTCGCCCTGTTTGATCCGTTCTTTTGCGTTCATAAGATCACCTCCATTTACTGTATGAGTCCAGTCTCCGTGCAGAGACGGGAGGCAAGTTTACTTGCCAGACCGACTATGCACAGGAGACGACAACAGGTATGAGCAATACAGCAGCGTGAACAAAGTGAACGATGCGAATTGCGAATACCTGTAGGATTGCGGGAGTGCGAAAGCACGAAGCAATCCGTGGACTTATATTCATGGTGTTGCTGGGTATGCCCGGCATGAAAGTTTGGAAAAGGACGTATTGGCCTTAGTTTATCTGACGTTTCTTGGACATACAGTCAATGCCGACAGCTACGGCCAGAACCAGTCCCTTGACCACCATCTGAGTGTAATCGCTGATATCCATCAGAATCATGCCGTTAGTCAGGGAGCCGATAATCAATACACCGGCTACGACACCGGACATACGGCCGACGCCGCCGTTGACGGAAACGCCGCCAAGTACCACACAGGTGATAACATCGAATTCCAGACCTTTGCCGACGGTACTCTGAGCAGAACCGGAGCGGGACAGGAGGACGATGCCGGCCAGACCGGCAAAGAAACCGGACAGAGCGTAGATCAGGTACTTGATACGGTTGACGCGGATACCGGAGAGCTCCGCGGCTTCTTCATTGCCGCCGATCGCATAGAAGTAGCGTCCAAAGAAGGATTTGTTGAGAATAAAACTGCCGATGGCAAAACAGGCGATCATGATAATGGCGCAGATGGGTATCGGACCCAGGGACCAGCGGCCGAAGATGCCGAAGCTGGAATCGTATCCGGCGATGGGACGGCCGCCGGAGATCAGGTACGCCACGCCTTCAAAAATGGTCTGGGAGGCGAAGGTGGCGATCAGGGCCGGTATACCGACGGAGGCGATCATGGCTCCGTTGAGGATGCCGATGGCCATGGCCAGAATCAGGGAGACAGCCACTGCAAGCCACATGTTCAGGCCTGCGTTGACCATCAGATAGGCGCAGACCACATTGACGATGGTGATGATAGAGCCGATGGACAGATCAATACCGGCAATCAGGATCACAAAGGTCATGCCAATGGAGGCGATGCCGTAATAGGAGACCTGGCGGGCAATATTGATGATATTGTTGGCAGAGATAAAGGTACCTCCGCTGGCAATGGCAAAGATAATGACTTCTGCCAGGAATACAAACCAGATTGCATTGGATTTTACAATATTTTTTACATTGAGTGTTTTCATGCGGGAACCTCCTTTTTATCTGCCACCGCAGAGGCGTAGGCCATGACGGTGTCGGCGTTAAACGCTTCTTTTTGCAGTTCTCCGGTGATCTCATGCTCGGCCAGGACAATGATGCGGTCGGACATACCGATCAGTTCCTCCATTTCCGAGGAGATCATCAGGACGCTGCGGCCGGACTCCACGAGATCGTTGATGAGCTTATAGATTTCGTATTTTGCGCCCACATCGATGCCTCGGGTGGGTTCGTCAAAGATAATAAGCTGGGAATCGGCGGCCAGCCATTTGCCCAGAATGACCTTCTGCTGGTTGCCGCCGGAGAGGTTTTTGACCAGCTGGTTGATGGTGGGGCATTTGATCTGGATTTCTTCCCTGTATTTTTCTGCCGTCCGTTTCTCCGTGCCGCTGTCAATAATGCTGACTTTGGAAATACGCTCATAGATGGGCATGTTGATGTTGTTTTTGATGGAGTTGGTCAGCAGCGCGCCGTGACGCTTCCGGTCCTCCGGCACCAGGGCGATGCCCAGATCGATGGCTTCGCGGGGAGATCTGGGGTTGATTTCCTTGCCGTTGAGCAGGATTGTGCCGGATTCCTTGGGCCTGGAACCAAAGATAACTTCAGCCAGTTCCGTGCGGCCCGCGCCCACCAGGCCGCCAAGGCCCAGAACCTCTCCGGCGTGGATTTTCATGGTTATATTTTTGTCGCCGTTGCCGCAGACATCCTTAAGTTCCAGAACCACCTTGCTGTGGTCGATACAGTCTCTGCGCGGGGGATACTTCTGGGTCATCTCCCGGCCTACCATCATCCTGATGAGTTCGTCCACAGTGGCTTTGGGGGTGATGAGGGTATCTACGTACTCTCCGTCGCGGATAACCTCAATGCGGTCAGACAGGCGGAAAATCTCCTCCAGGCGGTGGGAGATATAAATGATGGATACGCCTTTCTGCCGCAGAAGTTCCACCACGGCAAACATGTTATCCACTTCATTGGTAGTCAGCGGAGCGCTGGGTTCATCCATGATGAGTACCTGCGCGTTCTGCTGGATAGCTTTGGCGATTTCAATCATCTGCTGATAACCGACGGAGAGGTTTTTCACCAGTTCCCGGGGATTGATTCTGATTTTCAGCTGGTCAAAGGCTTTGGCTGCCTCGTCTTCCATGGTTTTCCGGTCGATCATGATGCCTTTTCGGATGGGACGGCCCAGAAACAGATTTTCGGCGGCGGACAGTTCGCCCACGTTGTTGAATTCCTGATAGATGATGGCAATGCCGTTTTCTGCCGCCAGCTGAGGTGTCATGCGGTCAAATTCTTTCCCATTGATCCTGATCTTGCCCGAGGTGGGTATGACCGCGCCGGAACAGCACTTAATCAGGGTAGATTTTCCGGCGCCGTTCTCACCGATGAGGCCCAGGACCTCGCCGCGCCGGAGCTGAAGCGTTACGTCCTTCAGCGCCACAACGCCGGGGTATTCTTTTCGGATGTGTTCCAGTTCCAGAACATAATCTTCATTCATATGGTACCTCCTGAATGTTTGGGGTTTCATGCGGCGTTCTGTCTTCCGGGACAGAACGTCACATGAAAAATGTTTGTGTCAGGTTATTTCATACCGGCCATGATGGCATCCACATTGTCGGCATCAATCTGAGTCAGCTGACGGAACACATTCTGGCTTTCCAGGGAATCGCTGAGAATCAGGGCGAACATGGCTGCACAGGCGTTGCCTGTATCTTCGTCAGAACCTTCAAAGCCAATGGCGGCGCGGGCAGGATAAGTGTCGTCCTTCAGATGTTCCAGCTGCTGCCTGGTCACGTCGGCGGTGAACACGCCCATATCCTCAGGGATGCTGCCTCCGGTAGAAATCTGCAGAGCCTCGTCAGAGCCGATCATGGCGCCTGAGCCGATACCGGTAACAATCTTGCAGTCAGGGTAGCGCTGGAGAATGGTTTCCATGGCGGTCTGAGCCTGAATGGCATCCAGGCCGGCCTGACTGGAGACGATCTCATACTTGCCGGGGCAGGTCTGTTCCAGACCCTGCAGGATTCCTTCTTCACGTTCCAGCAGAATCATAGTCTGGGGATAGTTGATCATGGCGATCTGGGCCTGATTGTCTTCACTGTAATGCTCGTTGATGAAAGCCCCGGCAGCCTTGCCGATGGCAATGCCCAGGTCAGTGTTGTTCAGAACCCAGTTGCCGTCGGTGTTGGACATGGGATCATCCCAGCACATGACCTTGATGCCCTGGCTGCGGGCCTGAGCGCAGGCGTCCTCCACAGCGGCAGCATCGGAAGGATGCACCATGATGAGATCACAGCCGGAGGAGACGAAGTTCTCGATCTGGCCGATCTGGGTGGCAGAGCTGTCGTCACAGGCCACGATGGTGACGTTGGCGCCGCTGGCGGTCAGACTCTCCTCCAGAGCGGTCATAACACCGGCCCAGTAGGCGTTCTGCAGGGACTGGATGGTGACGCCGATCTTCTTTCCATCCAGGACAGACAGGTCAGCAGCGGCGTAGAAAGCGGCATCCGCCTGGATGCCTTCAGTGCTGGCGGTATCGCTGGCGTCTGCATTTTGGGAAGATTCAGAAGCGGCAGGAGTTCCGGAAGGAGATACTTTGTCCTCACCGGTATTGACGCAGCCGGTCAGGGCGGACAGCAGCAGGACAGTGACACCAAGAAGCGCTAAGATACGTTTTTTCATAGAGGTTTCTCCTTTCGTTTAAGATTTGCGCTGTATGAAAGCGCAGAATACAGATGGATTAAAAACAGGTAAAAGCGCCGTCCAGAATAAAATCGGAACCGGTAGTAAAGCTGGAAGTATCTCCCGCCAGATACACACAGATGGACGCCAGTTCTTCGGGCATGCCGAGCCGTCCCATGGGAGCCATGGCATTCCACCGGGCGATCAGGGGCTGCAGATCAGGAGAAGAGAGTGTCAGATCGGTACCGATATACCCGGGGCTGATGCTGTTGACACGAACGCCTCGTTTGGCCCACTCAATAGCCAGGGATTTGGTCAGCTGAATAACGCCGGCTTTTGAAGCATTATAAGCGCACTGGGGCTGAGGGACATTGACGATATGGGCGGACATGGAAGCTGTGTTGATGATTGAGCCGCCGCCGTTGGCCAGCATATACCGGCCCGCGATGGTATCGGTCAGGAACATGCTGTTGAGATTGACGTCGATGTTCTTTTTCCACTGTGCGTAGGTCATGCTGTCCGCAGGAGCATTGATGCAGATGCCCGCGTTGGCATGGCAGAAGTTCAGGCCTCCAAGCTCCTTGACTACTGAGTCTACCATGGCCTGTACCTGTGCTTCACTGGTGACATCGCAGCCGACGGCGATGACCTTGCGGCCGGTAGCCGCGGCAATTTCTTCGGCGGTATTCTGTGCCGTTGCCAGATCCAGATCCACGATGGCGACATCCGCGCCGGCTTCAGCGAAAGCAGCAGCGGTACACTTGCCAATGCCGCGTGCTCCTCCGGTGACAAAGCCTTTTTTACCGTCCAGTTTCATTCTCTCGATGATACCCATAATTTTTTCCTCCTTTGATTTGTTGATGTGGGTAATTTCATGAAAAATAATTTTACAAGTTTATTTTGTAAATTTATTTTACAATTTTCTATTACATAATAGCACCGAGTAATATATCTGTCAATCCACACATTTTGCCAAATTATTTTACAAAATTTTGTGCAAAATGTATATGGTGTCGTTATAGCGGTTTTGATAGAATGAATTGATGGAAAATAAAATCTTGAATATCAGCAGGAGACAGAACATGCCAAAACGAATTACGCCGGGACAGATTAAGAAAACAAACCGGCAGCTTATCTATGATTATATTTATAAAGAGAGAAGGGTATCTCAGCAGGATATCGCCTATGCTTTGCGTTTGAGCCGTCCCACTGTGGCCACCAACCTCATAGAACTGGAGGAAGATGGTCTGATTTTAAAAAACGGTCAGCTGGAATCTGATCAGATCGGGCGCAAGGCGGCCGCCTACTCCATTACTCCGGACTTCCGCATTGCTATTGGCGTAGAGATTATGCTGGAAACAGTAAAAATCATTGCGGTCGATCTCTATGGCAGGAAAATTAACTGCGTGGAAAGAGAGATACAATATGAAAATCAGGCGGCATACTATCAGAAAATCAGTGAGGATATCCTGAAATTTATTTCCTCCCTGGAAATCACGGTCAGCAGAATCCTCGGAATCGGTTTTGCCATGCAGGGGCTGGTTTCCGCCGACGGTAATACTGTGACATATGGAAAGATTCTCAACTGCAGCGGACTGAAAATTGATGTATTCACCGGCCGCCTGCCTTATCCATGCCATTTTATTCATGATTCTGACAGTGCGGCGCTCTCAGAACTTTGGAGTTCCCCTGAACTGACATCCGCCTTATATCTTTCGCTGAGCCGTCACCTGGGAGGTTCTCTGATTTCAGAGAGAAAGATTATGTTCGGTAAACATGGGCATACGGCAACTTTTGAGCATATTCCAATGGATCCTGATGGGAAGCTTTGCTATTGCGGCTGCCGCGGCTGCGCGGAAACGATCTGCTCCATGGACGCGCTGCTTGGAAATGATGATCCGGATGCTTTTTTTGATGCTGTGCGCAGTGGCGCGGCCGGGCAGACAGAACGCTGGCAGTATTATTTAAAAAACCTTTCCAGACTGATTGGAAATCTCCGCCTGGTCGTTGACGTGGACTTTATCCTCGGCGGTTATCTTGCCCAGTATTTTACGGAGGAAGATATCCGGTATATCTACGAGGAAATCCGGCGCAACTGTCCGTTTGAGCTCGGCAATGATTACATTCTGATTAGTAAGATGCCCTCTCATAATATCAACATCGGCGCGGCTCTCCCGTATATCCAGCGTTTTCTGGATGATATCGGTCCTGGTACAGGAGCCTAGTACTGTCCCACGAACGAAGTGAGTGGATGACAGCACTGGCATCCGACAGTCTGAGTCAGATATAAACTTACGTTTATAGAGGAGGGATGTAAAACCTGTCAGAATGAGAGGCAGGATGCTGAAATACCGTGTACCGATTCTGAAATATCATTTATCATTCGGTATGGAAGGGGATACGTGCAGATTCGCTGTGGATGTTGGCCGCGACGCTTATAAGAGCAGCGCCGCGGTGGAAATGATTGCGGAATAAAGATACGATTATGGCTTGGATTTTTCCGGTAGGACACCTTAATAGCAGGGAAAAAGTGGAGCCGGGATGTGGGGGAGGACGCTTGGGATATGATCTGGATGAAACGTTATCTTTAATATTCAGGATTCATTTGCGGGTCTTGTGCATCGTATATCAGATGGAAGCGAGCAGCTCATCCAAAAACAGCTGGGACGCCTGCGAGAACATCCGGTATTTTTTCCAGACAATGTCCAGCCCTGCCGTGACCTGGGGCTCAAGCGGGCGAAAACAAAGCCTGCCGGAGTCTGTCAGCGGTACGATACGATCCAGGCAGAGAAGGTATCCCACCTGTTCTTCTACCAGCAGTACCGCATTGTGCAGAAGATTGTAGGTAGCCGTGATATTCAGTGTCTCGCCGCTTCTTCCCAGCCACCCCGAAAGCTCATTGTGGGCGATCGCCTGCCGGGAGGCAATCAGAGGCAGTCCGGCCAGATCCTCGGCCCGGATTTCCTTTTTTGCGGCCAGAGGGCTGTCCCGGAGCATCAGCACACCCCACCGTTCCAGAAACGGAAGCCGGATATTGTCATATTTTGTATAGTCCCAGGGCTGCAGCAGGACGCAGAAGTCAAACAGGCCGCTGTCCAGACGATCGGTCAGGTCTTCATAGTTGCCGCTGACCAGGTGGCAGCGGATCTGCGGATACTTTTGCTGCAGCGTGCGGATCGTCCGGGCAATGATCCGCATCCCTTCGCTCTCGCCGCAGCCGATATAGATATCACCGTTGACGCACTTCTGATCCGCGCTGATTTCCTCTCTTGTGCGCTCAATCAGTTCCACCATCTCTTCCGCGCGTCTTCGCAGCAGCATTCCCTGCTCGGTCAGGGTGATCTTACGGCTGCCGCGGATAAAAAGCTGCACGCCAAGTTCTTCTTCCAGATTCTTTAATTGTCTTGAGAGCGGCGGCTGTGTCATGTGCAGCGCTTCGGCCGCTCTGGTAATACTCTCCTCACGCGCTACCGCCAGAAAATACTGAAGATCACGCAGTTCCATAGGACACCTCCTTTTTTCCAAACAAGATAACACATCAATCCATACTTTTCAAGTATAAAAACCCATTTAATATATATATTTGATATTACTCTCCTTTGCTCCTATAATGAAAGAAAAGAGGAGGAATGAAAATGCAGCAAAGTTTTGAGCCGGGCAGTCCATCGGTGGCGCAGAACCTGCTGGATGCTGGCTGCGACGCAGCTTTTATCCGTCAGTATGCGCAGCTCAAAGGACTATCAGAGCAGCTTTTACTGCTGCGGAAGCACCGCAGAACGCTGCTGGACCGCATCCATGAGGAACAGCACAGACTGGACTGTCTAGACTATCTGATCTATATGACCAGCAGGACACAAAAATAAAAATGAAATCAGGAGGACTCAGATATGGAAAGAAAAACCAACAGCGCAGGAAAAGTGATTATTCTGTTTTTTGCCTTTATGGTGGCGGTGAGTCTGTTTTCTGGGCATGCGGATGCGGCTTCCGGGAAAAAGACGTCAGGCGTCAGTTCTTCCCGGACTGCGGCGGCAGAAAAGGCCGCAAAGCAGCTTCAAAAGCAGACAGGCGCGAAAGCGACGATAAAAATCGGGAAGAAAAATGTGACAAAACAGACATATTCCCTGACAAAAGGGAGTAAAGCTACGTTGAAAGTGAGTGTGAGCGGCTGGAGCGGGAAGAAGAAAATTACATACAGCTCATCCAGTAAAAAAATTGTTTTGGTAACTGCAAAAGGTGTCATAAAGACCAGAAAAACCGGAACGGCAAAGATCAAAGTGACAGTAAAAGGAGGGCAGAAGAGTGTATCAGCCTGGGTAAAGGTCAAAGTTGTGAAGAAGAGTCCGGCGAAACCGGAACAGCCGGACGGCAACACGCCGGGGACAGAAAAACCGGGAAGCGGCACACCGGAGACGGAGCAGACAGGCGGCGGCAACCCGGGAGACGACACATCAGAGACAGAAAAGCCGGACGGCAATACGCCGGAGACAGAAAAACCGGGAAGCAGTACACCGGATGACAGCAAACCAGGCACGGATACACCAGATAAGACAGTGAAAGCAGAATTTAATTTTAAGACAAAAACAGTGAAACTGAACAGCGGATATGAGATGCCGATCAACGGGCTGGGGACATACAGCCTTCACGGGGAAGAGTGCATCAATGCCGTGAAATCCGCCCTCGCAAGCGGCGTGCGGCTCATTGATACCGCTTCGGCCTACGGAAACGAGGAGGAAGTCGGACAGGCCATTCGGGAATCCATTGAGGAAGGGATTGTTAAGCGAAAAGATGTCTTTGTAATTACAAAAATCTACCCGGGCAGCGAGATGGCTTCCCCGAAAAACTCCATCCAGGCGTGTTTGGACCGGCTGGATATCGGCTATGTGGATATGATGCTTCTGCATCACCCCGACCGCAATGATGTGAAGGCTTACAAAGCAATTGAGGAATTTGTGAAGGATGGAAAGATCCGTTCAATCGGTTTGTCCAACTGGTATGTGAAGGAGTTGACGGAGTTTTTGCCGCAGGTGGATACCACTCCGGCGCTGGTACAAAATGAGATTCATCCGTACTATCAGGAGAATGATGTGATCCCGTTCATTCAGGATCTGGGGATTGTGGTGCAGGGCTGGTATCCGCTGGGAGGCAGAGGCCATACGGCAGAACTGCTGGGAGATCCGGTAATCTCCGCGATTGCCAAAGATCACGGCGTATCCTCCGCCCAGGTGATCCTGCGCTGGAATCTGCAGAAAGGCGTGGTGGTTATTCCCGGTTCCAGCAATCCAGACCACATCAAAGAGAATACGGAGCTGTATCATTTCAGTCTGACCGAGGACGAGATGGACCGGATCAACGCGCTTGACCGGGGAGAGAAGCATGACTGGTATTGAAAATCGGGCAAGTGCAGACAATTTAAAGAGAACAGAACGGGCCAGGAATCCGTTGGGATTTGCTGGCCCTTCACTTTGTTCGGAAAATCTCCCAAAATCCTTCACATAAAATATGATAATTCGTTACGTTCAGGTAATTTTAAAGTTATAGTTTTTCTGAAACAGAAATCATGCTATACTGATCTTAAGATGTTCTGTCCCCAACATCATTTCATGATGTTGGGGTCAAAAGATGCCAGACGGATTGTTTCGTGCTTCGCACTCCCACAATCCAGCCCAGGATTCGGAAATCATGGGGCCCCTGCCCCACTTTTTCCTCATCTTGGGGCGGGTCATAAAGTCACTCACCCACCGACATGCAAGCATGTCGTGGATTCGGACTTTTGACCCTGGCATCATTTCATTGAAAATGTATAGAAACAGTTATCCGGACTTTTAATAACAGAGCCAAAACGGAGGTGGATCAGGTGATTTCTGAAAAGAAAATGCTCCCTGTTGGGATAGAGAATTTTGAACAGCTGATAAGGGAGAACTTTTATTTCATAGACAAGACGGGAATGATTGCGGAATTGATCCGAAACCGGGCAAAGGTGAATCTTTTCACCAGACCGCGGCGTTTTGGAAAATCCTTGAACATGAGTATGCTGAGATGTTTTTTCGAGGCAGGGAGGGATCCGTCTGTTTTTGATGGGTTTGCGATTTTGAAAGAGACAGAAATCTGTAGAGAATATATGGGAAAATTTCCGGTGATTTCCATATCTTTGAAAGATATCAGTGCAGACGATTATGAGGGAGCGCGCAGGATGCTTGCCAGTGTTATCGGATTTGAGGCACTTAAGTACAGTTTTCTGCTGAAAAGCGAAAGGCTGGAAGAGAGAGAAAAAGCGGCGTATGCCCAGCTGGTTCATGTGGGGAAACCCGGCGAGCCGCAGTTTCCCATGTCGGATGATGTGATGACAAACGGGCTCCGGCTGCTGTCCTTCCTTCTGGAAAAGCACTATGGCCAGAAAGTAATCCTGCTGATTGATGAGTACGATGTTCCCCTTCAGAAAGCGTTTTATGGAGGATACTATGATCAGATGGTGCGGCTGGTCCGGAGTATGTTCAGTCAGGCGTTGAAAACGAATGACAGTCTGGCATTCGCAGTGCTGACTGGATGCCTGCGCATTTCCAGAGAAAGCATTTTCACGGGAATGAATAATCTGTGTGTGATGACGGTGGCAGACGAGGAGTTTTCGGACTGCTTTGGATTCACAGACAGAGAAGTGAGAGAGCTTTTGAAGTATTATGAACTTGACAGCCATTATGAGGCGATGAGGGCCTGGTACGACGGGTACTGCTTTGGAAGCTCGGAGATATATTGTCCATGGGATGTAGTCAGCTATGTGAGACGTCTTTTGAGAAATCCGAAGGCGAAGCCGGAAAACTTTTGGGCGAATTCCAGCGGAAACGATGCGGTGCGGGAATTTGTGCGGCGTCTGGATGTGAGTGTGACAGCCAGAGAACTGGAGCGGCTGACGGCGGGAGAGACGGTCCAAAAAGAAATCCGTCCGGAACTTACTTATCGCGAAATGTACAGTTCCGTTGAGAATCTGTGGAGTCTGCTGTATATGACAGGCTATCTGACAAAGCGCGGCGTTCCGGAAGGGCGGGTGGTTCCGCTGACGATTCCGAACATGGAGATCCGTGATATCTTTAAGACACAGATTCTGACTCTGTTCAAAGAACAGGTGTCGCAGGACGGCGCGATGGTCAGGGAATTCTGTGGCGCGCTTAAGGAAGGGAACGCCCGGAAGGTGGAAGAACTGCTTGGTCAGTATCTCAGGAAGACAGTCAGTATCCGGGATACATTCGTGAAGCAGAGCCTGAAGGAGAATTTTTATCATGGGATTTTGCTGGGGATTCTGAGCTTTAAGGGGAACTGGTATGTGACCAGCAACTATGAAACCGGAGACGGCTATGGAGATATCCTGATTGAGACGGAGGATGACGGACTGGGGATCATAATCGAGGTGAAATATGCCCGCGACGGCGATATGGAGAAAGGCGTGCAGCAGGCGCTGAAACAGATCAGGGACCGGCGGTACGATGAGAAGTTATATGATGATGGAATTGAGAAGGTGAAAAAGTATGGTATTGCCTGTTACAAGAAACGATGCAGAGCAGTATTGGAGGAGTGAGCTGAAATGAGACTTTTTATTGCCATACAGTTTGATCGGACGATGCTGGATGCCCTGACGAAATTTCAGGAAGCCATGAAGGCTCAGGGTGTGACCGGCAATTATACCAGGCGGGAAAATCTGCATCTGACGATGGCTTTTATCGGGGATTATGGAAATCCGGATGAGGTGCTTGACGCGATGGAACAGGTATCATTTCGTTCTTTTGCGATCCGGCTGAAAGGGGTCGGGAATTATGGGGATCTGTTCTGGGCCGGAATTGAGAAGAATGAAGAACTGGCGTCGCTTGCGGGAAGACTCCGCAAAGTACTTTCTGAGAGGAAGATTCCGTTTGACAAAAAGAAGTTCTCTCCGCATATTACGCTGATACGGAGAGCGTCGTATCGAAATGGTCAGAAAATTCCTGTTCTGGATGTTCCGGCCGGGGAGATGAAAGTGGAGCGGATATTTCTGATGAAGTCGGAGCGCGGCAGGCAGGGGATGGTGTATACAGAGATAGGGTGTGTTGAATTTTCTGAAGAACTTTGAGGAAAAAGTTTAGAGCAGCGGAAAAGCTATATTCAGGAAAGACAAGGAGGACTATGGATTTTACAAATAACAGCATATTGCAGACTGCAATGCGGCAGTCCGCGGTGGACGCAAACTGTAAGGCAGAAGATTTTATGCGCGAGGAAAATGTTGTCGTTACGTCGATTGCAAATCCTGATGCAAGAAAATATTTGTCGCTTCCTTTGGACTGCAATCTGATTTCCTATGGAAATAATATTGTTGCTTCCATAAATGAAAAGTACCGCCATTTCGTATCAGAATATATCAGCAGCTTTCCGGTTGAGCATTGCTTTGAAACGCCGAATCTGCATGTCCTGAATGATGAACTTCAGAAGGAAAATCTGAGAATTTGTTTTATGGCGGAGTATTTTCTGCCGGATCTGAATGCGCTTAAGATTCTGGACTGCCCTTACAGATTAAGAGTACTGTATCCGGAGGATTTTTCGGCGCTCTATATTCCCCAATGGAGCAATGCGCTGTGTGAAAAACGGCGGGAACTGGACATCTTGGGCGTTGGCGCGTACGATGGGCAGACTCTGATTGGTCTCGCGGCGTGTTCCGCCGACTGCGAAACCATGTGGCAGATTGGCGTGGACGTGCTTCCCGCTTATCGCAGGCAGGGGGTTGCTTCCGCTCTTACCAGCCATCTGGCGTTTGAAATTCTGGAGAGGGGAAAGGTTCCATTTTATTGCGCTGCATGGTCAAATATAAAATCGGTTCGGAACGCCATCAAAAGTGGATTTCGACCCGCATGGGTTGAGATGACGGCAAAGAGCAGTTCTTTCGTGGATGAAATGAATCAGAGAACTCATACAGAAGGGACTGCCTATTGAATGACAGCCCCCTTTTGTAGTTGATGCGCAGGCCCAGGAAGGGAAAACAGCCTGGGCCGCGCAGCGAGCAGGAGGGAAAAACCGCCTTCTACTCGATTGAAGGAGACCACGCCTGCATGGCTTGACGTTCTTCGGATGGAACAGGGTTAATCAGTTCTCTTCTCCAAAAGAAGCGTGGCGCTGCTGATAGGCGGCCTGACCTTTGGCATAGCCATAGCTGCTTTTTGCGGATTCCTCATACTGCCCGTTTACGTAGGCGGCCCCGCTGCCGATTCCATGGCTCTGGAAGAAAGCATCCAGTTCCTCCTCGGTCAGATCATCGCCTTCAGGCATTTCGTCAAAAATATTATTGCGGTCCTGCGATGCCTGTGTGCCGATATGGAAACTGTAGTCCGCGGTAGCTGCGTCATCTTCATTATCGAACCACGGATGATCTTCTGCCATGCGGGCTTCATAAGCCTGCCTGCCGGTATTGTAACTGTAACTGCCGGCATTGTCGGCCGGGTTGGAAGCTGCAAAAGCCGGAACGGCCATGGAACCTGCTGTGAGAACTGCTGCCAGAGCGGAAACAATAATTGCTGATTTTTTCATAAAAATGACTCCTTTCCTGTTTGGTATTGCTGGGAATGCTCCTTGTTGGAGTGTCTTAAGTATAAGTCAGGAGTTTGGAAGCAATTGGGAATGAATAAGGAATCTGTGTGGAATTCAACTGTTTTTAGTTTCTGAGAGATGAAGATATAGTAAGATCATTCTGTGTGAGTTGTATACAGGATACAGAATACAGAATACAGAATGACCTTCAATTTTATCGAGTATACTAGATAAATTAAAATTTTTTGATTGAATTTCGTTTGTATCCGTGATATTATCGTGGCAGTCTCATGATAGTCTGTCTTGCGGCGCAGGGGGTAAATGTTTCAAAAGGAGGCTGATCATTATGATTAAACGGGAAACTTATATGAGCCGTATCCGGCCTTTTATCGGAAATGACCTTGTGAAGGTTCTGACCGGTATCCGGCGCAGCGGAAAGTCCGTCATGCTGGATCTGATCAAAAAAGAACTGCTTGCTTCCGGGATAGATGACAGGCAGATCATCTTCATTAACTTTGAAAATATGAGCAATGCCCGTCTCTGTACCGCGGCGGCACTCCATGATGAGATTATCCGCAGGGCTTCAGAGCTGGAAGGAAAGGTATATCTCTTTTTTGATGAGATACAGGAAGTGGATGCATGGGAAAAGTGTATTAATTCCTTCCGGGTAAAGCTGGATTGCGATATCTATGTCACCGGCTCAAATGCCAGACTGCTCTCCGGTGAGCTGGCAACCTATCTGGCAGGGCGGTATGTGGAATTTGTGATTTATCCTTTTTCCTTCGCGGAGTTTATTGAGCTGTACCGAACGGTCTGTCCGGATGCAGATATCCGCCAGTGTTTCAGCAGGTATCTGACTGCGGGAGGTATGCCTTATCTCAGCAATCTTCGTTATGATGAAACGGCCAGCCGTCAGTATTTGCGGGATCTGTTCAATTCTGTGGAACTGAAGGATATTGTTAAGCGGAACAATATCCGGGATGTGGATACGCTGGAGAGGATCATTGCCTATATTACATCAAATATCGGCACCACCTTTTCTTCTACCGCTGTTTCCAGATATCTGAAAAGTGAAGGACGCTCCGTGTCCCCGGATACCGTTCTGAATTATATCAAGGCCTGCACGGATGCTTTTCTGTTCTATCGGGTAAAGCGTCAGGATCTGCAGGGCAAGAAGATACTCACAGTCAATGAAAAATACTACGTGGCTGATCATGGCGTCCGGGAAGCAGTGTTCGGCGGAAACAGGAAGGATATCAATCTGGTTCTGGAGAATATTGTCTTTATGGAGCTGCTGCGCCGCGGCTATTCTGTCACCGTTGGCAAGGCGGGAGACAGGGAAATTAATTTTGTATGTGAGGATCGGGGACAGAAGCTGTATATTCAGGTTTCTTATCTGCTGGCGTCCGAGGATACCGTTTCGCGGGAGTTTGGAGTTTATGACCGTGTCCGCGATAATTTTCCGAAATATGTTGTTACGCTGGATGAGTTTGACATGAGCCGGGATGGGATCAAACACAGGAATATTCGGGATTTTCTGCTGGCAAAGGAGTGGAATTGAAAACACAGGATAGGATAATTGCAGCTCTGGTATTAGAAGGAGAGACGGCTGCTGCAGCAAATTTCGGACATAAGGTAGTCAAGGGATATTTTGTGCTCCTGTTTCCGTCTTAAATCGCGGTATGCGTTGATTGCGGCATTACGGAGACCGAGCTTACAAAAGGCGTTAAAGGTATATTCGATATGCCCTATATCGCACGGCGGCTACCTCCATTTAGCCGCCGTATCTATCGGGGTTAGCCTTTGTCTCGATTGGGAGATAAAAGAAACAGCGGCTTGATTTCTCAAAACCGCCGCGTGAGGGCATAACTATATCCTGCTGTACGACGGCTTTTTTCTTTTGCCGTCGTGCGGCAGATAAGGCTATCACTATTTCTTTTATTATTTGGTTTTCTCCGCTTCGCCGATGATTTCAATCAAGGAAATTTCACAAGGCGATAATCTCATATTTTCAGTGGATAAGCTATTTGCAAGTTCAGCAGATTTGTCTATGAGCATTTTTTAATATCGCCGCCCGCAATTTCTTTTTCACTTAGACCATTCAAGTAATTTTGCATTTCCTCTTTGAATGTCAGCAACGCCTTATCTCGCTCTTCTACTGATACAAGTTTCGGGGCGTTAATAGAATAAGCAACATCCGCTTCAACGAAACAGGAAAAATCATATACTGTTTCCCCACACTCGTCCAGATAGCCGCATGGTCTGCTTTGTTTGGAGATTGGCATATTAAATGTAACTTCTTCCCCCATATGCTCGCAGTATAATTCCTGGGACGAAAAGATTATTGTGGTTGTGAAAAATTCATAGTTTTCATCGTCAGAGGATATGGTGCTGATCACATCAGCTACTGCGGCATAGAAGAAAGCGGAAATGATCGAGCCAAATAATACGACAGTACAAAGCACTGGGAGCGTCCCTTGTATAGCTTCCTCCGTCTGTGTGTATTTTGCGTTATTTCTTGTCAGAAATAGTGTACAGAGCAAATCGCTATTGGAAAGCCTGCAAAACGGAGAAACGGCATAGCCCGAAAGTTACGCCGTTTCCAGAAAACAATCTTATGCTGTTTTATGAGTGCTGCCCTGATGATGTTCACCTTGTAAATAATATCAGTTCCAGCTGATTTGCAGCTTTTTCTTTTGAAGGGCACATTCCGACAGATACAAGTTAATTAATGTTTGATAAGGGATACCGGAGACAACTGCCTGATCCTTAAAGTAGTCGATTGTGTCAGCGTCGAGATTGATCGTTACCTGCCTTTTCAGTTTTCTGGCATAAGGATTTTTAACAGCATTGCTGAAATCATATTCTTCTCTCATAAGGGCTCCTTTAAAAAGTGAAGTATTGTTTTGATTCTGTTGAAGTTGCTTTTCGGGCGGAAATAATCCGGATTACGGTGTCAGATTCCCTGTAACAATGACATACTACCAGCAGATTAGCCTTTTTGCTTAAGCCAAGTATGATAAATCGTTCCTCCTTGTCTGAGTGTTCAGGGTCGTCAATAACAAGGGCTTCTGCATCATAAAATACGGTTTGAGCTTCCTCGAATGATATCTTGTGTTTTTTCTGGTTGATCTGATTTTTATTTTCATCCCATTCAAATTTTAGTGCATTCATAATTATAGTATAATTATAAAATATTGTTTTGTCAACGAAATCTTTGATTTGCGATTGTAGAAAATTGGAAAGGAAATAAAGAGGATAACTGTTAAATGAAAAGGACGACGGTACCATCAAATTAAATATAGTACACGACGTCCTTCAGACTATTATTAAGAGAAAGTATCCGTTATGATCGAAAACCAGTATGTCCCGCATTCTTTCCCATCTGCCAGGTCAGATAGTCGAGCGTGCTGATCTGCCGCTCCTGCTCGTGGATGCTGTCCAGAAGCTGATCTCTGTGGTGATGCAGGAAGCGGAGCTTCTCCGCCGTGCATCTGCAGTTTCCGAACTGCTCAATCTGTTCCAGAGTACAGCCAGAGGCTTTCAGATCCTCCGGTTTAGGTTTGAATTCATTTTCCATCAGGCAATCTCCTTCTGCTTGCGGAGAATCACTTCCCCGGTACACTCCATTACCGGATCTTCCGTAACAATTTCCCCGACACTGTCCGCGACAATTCTGCCGGACTTCGGATTCTTCACGGAATCGATGTGGCCCCGCACATCGGCGTCGACGTCAGAATATTCAAAGGACAGGTCGCAGCCTTCCATCTCACAGTTGATCAGCGTGAGGTTTTTGCAGTAGCACAGGGGCTGCGTGCCGCTGATCTTGCAGTTAATCAAAGTCAGTCCGTCGGAGAACCAGCCCAGATATTCGCCTTTTACGATGGAATTGCGCACGGTCACATTTTTGCTGTGCCAGAAGGCGTCCTTCGTGTCCAGTTCGGAATCATCGATCTCAAGTCCGTCCACATACTGGAAGGAATATTTGCCGGTCATATGAACGTGATCCAGACGGATATCTTTGCTGTCAAGGAACAGATAAGCGCTGGTGATCTTCGTATTTTTCAGGCTGATCCCGGAGGATTTCCAGCCGAATTCTTCTGAAACGATATCGGAATCCGTGACCGCGATATCGGAGCACTCGCGCACGGCTTTAATCCCATGAAGACTGCTGTCGGCAATCTTTCCATGATGACTGTACCAGATGGCGGCGCGGGTCAGCTCATCCATTTTTGAGTCGGTAAGAGAAAAACCTTCTACATGCCACAGAGGGTAACGAAGAGAAAAATCACAGCGGGAAACGGTAATGTCCCGCGATTCTTTCAAAACAGATTCTCCATCCGCCGGTCCTGCGAAGATACAGTCGGTCACATCTGCGTGCTGTGAATGGTAGAGTGCGCGCTCCTCGTCAAACTGCTGTCCGATAATTTTTGTTCTCATGAAAAAACCCCTCCTTTAATGTTCGCCATTATTATATGACAGCAGTACAGAAAAGACAAATGCTTATGATAAATGGATTATTATGCTTGTTATGTATGATATAAACTGCTATACTGAATTAAGTTGAGTGAAATTTGAGAGAGGGATTGTGAAGTATTGGATGGTGGGAAAATGTTCGGGTAATGTTCATGGAGAAGACCGGAATCACGGAAGATACATGGGAATTCACATTGCATGAAACATGGCGAATATGAAAAAAAGAAATTTGACAGAAAGAAAGGTGATGAAAATGGAACTTCGCGTGCTGGAATATTTTCTTGCAGTCGCCCGCGAGCAGAACATCTCCAGAGCGGCGGAATACCTGCACCTGACGCAGCCGACGCTCTCAAGGCAACTGAAAGATCTGGAAGATGAGTTTGGGAAGATTCTTTTTATCCGCGGGAAGAGAAAGATAACGCTGACCGAGGACGGACTTTATTTCCGAAAGAGGGCGGAGGAGATCGTCAGTCTTGCCCGCCGGACGGAGGCGGAGATGAAAAACCCGGACGATATGATTGCCGGAGATATCTATGTCGGCGCAGGGGAAACCGACGCAATCCGCCATGTTGCTCGTGTCGTCACGCAGCTGCAGCAGGAGTACAGCGGAATAAAGTTCCATGTGGTCAGCGGGGACAGCACCGATCTTGTGGAGCGGCTGGACAAAGGACTTTTTGACTTTTGTCTGCTGCTCGGCGCGATCGACCAGTCAAAATATGAATACCTGGAACTTCCGTTTTATGATAAGTGGGGTGTGCTGATGCGCAGGGATGCGCCTCTTGCCGGAAAGACGGCCATTACTGCGGAGGATCTGTGGGACAAGCCTCTGATCATATCCAGGCAGATACCGAACAACGCGCGGATGATGAAATGGATCGGAAAACCAATCTCGGAGCTGAATGTAATAGCGACGTATAATCTCATCAACAACGCCGCGATCCTGGCGGAAGAGAACATGGGCTATGTGCTGACGCTGGACAAGCTGATCAGCACGGAAGGCCGCAATCTTGTCTTCATTCCCTTTGAGCCGGAGCAGACGGTAGGCATGACGCTTGTCTGGAAGAAGTACCAGACACAGACGAAAGCGGCGGAGAAGTTTGTTGAGGCGTTCAGTGCGTATGTCAGAGGACAGCAATAGGGAAATCAGCGTTTCTGCATAGAGACTGGGAATCTGCCGCTTCCGCGGCCGCATTTTCGCGCGCTCAGCGCAGAGGCACTGAGCTTTCACGATAAAAAAGAAGGACTGTGCGGCATTGTGCCATGCCGACAATCCTTCTTTCTGAGAAGGTAAATTTTAATTTGAAACCCGCTCGCGGGTGAAATTCGGGTCTGCGCAGCAGACATCTTCGATTCCTCATCTGACAGGTTTCTGGTTTTCCGTATCCGGCGGCAAAGCCGTTACGCCAGATCTTCCCCGTTCGTGGCGATCACTTTCTTGTACCACTCGAAGGAGTCTTTTTTCCGTCTGTTCAGCGATCCGGTGCCGTCGTCGTATTTCTCGACGTAGATGAAGCCGTAGCGTTTTGCCATCTCGCCGGTTGACGCGCTGACAAGGTCGATGCAGCCCCACGGCGTATAGCCCATCAGATCCACGCCGTCCTCAACGGCTTCCTTCATCTGCTCGATGTGCTCGCGCAGGTAATCGATGCGGTAGCTGTCGTGAATGCTTCCGTCTTCCTCCAGCTTGTCATATGCGCCAAGGCCGTTTTCCACGACCATCAGCGGGATGCGGTAGCGGTCATAGATCTCGTTGAGCGTGTAGCGAAGACCCTTCGGGTCGATCTGCCAGCCCCAGTCACTTGCTTTCAGATACGGGTTCTTCATGCCCATCGAGATATTGCCTTCGACCTTCTCAGCGTTTGGGTCGAGCGTCACACAGTTGCTCATGTAATAGCTGAATGTGTAGAAGTCCACCGTGCCTTCCTTGAGGATCTCAAGGTCGCCCGGCTCCATTTTGATTTCCACGCCAAGGTCTTTCCAGAGACGTTTCGCATAGGCCGGATACTCGCCGCGGACCTGTACGTCGGAGCAGTACCAGTTCTTTTCCCGCATGCTCTGCTGGTTGTATACCATGTCGTCCGGATTGCAGGTGAGCGGATAGGAAGTGATGAAGCAGATCATGTTTCCCATCTTGAACTGTGGATAATTTTCATGCGCGTATTTCACGACTTTTGCGCTGGCGACAAACTGATGATGCAGCGCCTGATAACGGGCCTGCGGGCTGTCCGGAACATCCATGATCGGGCCGGAATATCCCTTGACCGTGCCGGTCGAGAGCACATTACCCATCGGCATTGTGCCGGAGTTGATCTCGTTGAATGTCAGCCAGTATTTCACTTTGTCCTTGTAGCGCTCAAAGATTGCCTTGCAGTAATTTTCAAAATACTCGATGCACTCGCGGCCTTCCCAGCCGTTGCATTTCTCGACCAGAGCGTAGGGAAGCTCATAGTGGGAAATGGTGACCAGAGGCTCAATGCCGTACTTTTTGCAGCAGTCGAATACCTTGTCGTAGAACTCCAGGCCCTTCTCGTTCGGTTCTTTCTCCATGCCGGTCGGGAAGATGCGGGTCCAGTTGATCGAGAGACGGAAGCACTTGAATCCCATCTCCGCGAACAGGGCGATGTCGCCTTCATAGTGATGATAGAAGTCGATCGCCTCGTGGGACGGATAGAGCGTACCAGGTTCAATCGTTGTTGTTACACGCTTCGGGTTCGTGTGGCTTCCGTTCGTGCACATGTCGGATACGGACGCACCCTTGCCATCCACATCCCATGCACCCTCGAACTGATTGGCGGCGGTTGCGCCGCCCCATAAAAAGTCAGGTCTTAAACTCATGATTCTTGTCTCCTTATGTATCATGTTTATTTGATCAGCGTCAAAAGTTTGGAATCGGTCGTTACTTTGCCGGAAGCTTCCGGAACGATATCCGCAAAGTCGTCCGAATTCGTGACGATGATCGGTGTAACAACAGTATACCCCTGCGATTTAATGTAATCAATATCAAATTTCAGAAGAAGCTGTCCTTTCTTTACTCTGTCACCCTGCTTTGCGACTGGCGTGTAGCCTTTGCCGTCCAGCTGCACCGTGTCCATGCCGACGTGGATCAGAAGCTCCGCGCCGTTGTCCGCCTGGATACCGATCGCGTGTCCGGTCGGGAAGAAGGTCGTGATCTCGCCGTCGCACGGAGCGTACACTTCGCCCACCTCCGGGTCAATCGCGATGCCTTTGCCGAGAGCGCCTGAGGAGAATACCTCATCTTTTACCTGAGAGAGGTCGATTGCTTCTCCGACGATCGGAGCCGAGAGGGAACCGCCAGCAGCTGTCGCTGCGTCTGAGGATGCCGCCGGAGCCGTCTCTTTTTTCTTAGGAGCATCATCTTTGTAGGTGAGGAATACCACGATAAAGCTTGCGACCAGCGCCAGGATAGAAACGACAATTGCTGTGACCATGCCGCTGATATCATTGGTTGCCGTGTTAATGTAAGCTGTATATCCGAACACACCCATACCTGCCATCTGATAGGAGCGGACGCCAAGTCCGGTCAGCACGCCGCCGGCGATACCAGCCACTCCGCAGGTCAGGAAGAACGGAGTTTTCTTTGGAAGCGTGATACCGTAGATTGCCGGCTCGGTAACGCCTGCCACACCGGAGATCGTAGCCGGAGCTGCGAGCTGTTTTAACTTCTGATTCTTTGTCTTCATCCAGATTGCCAGAACCGCGCCGGTCTGTGCAAATGTCGTGCCGAACATACCGACGAGGATGACGTCGCTGCCCAGTGTCTGCATGTTATTGAGGGCGATCGGAACCATTGCCCAGTGGAGTCCGAACATGACGAGTACCTGCCAGAACGCGCCGACAACCACGCCGACGAGAACGTTGCTGATGCCGAGCAGAGCGTTGCAGGCCGCGCCGATCAGGCTGGCTGCTGCGGACGCGATCGGTCCGATGACAAGGAAGGTCAGCGGGATCGTAATCAGCATCGTGATCAGCGGAACGATGAATGTCTTTACGACATCCGGAATAAATTTTTTGATGCGTTTCTCAATAAACGCCGCGAACGCCACCGCGCAGATAATCGGTATAACGCTGCTCGTGTAGTCGCCGGCAGGCGGCATGGTGATCGGAATGCCGAAGAACTTGAACGGAGTTTCCGCAAACGCCACGCCCAGAGAGCCGCTTAACACGGTCGGGTACACCAGCGTCGCGCCGATGACAAGACCTTCCATCTCCGGCAGGCCAAACTTCTTCGCAGCTGTGTAGCCCAGAAGAACCGGCATAAAGTAGAAGAAGGAATCCGCCAGCGCATAGAGGATTACATAAGTTCCGCTCGCCTCGCTGAGAATGCCGAAATAGGTAAACAGCGAAAGGAATCCTTTCAGGATACCGCAGGCGGACAGCACTGCAAGGCACGGGGTAAACACCGCCGTGACAATGCCGACGAAAGCGTTGAACGGGTTCTGTTTTTCCTTCGGTCCGTCGTCATCCGCGGCAGAAGCTCCGCCGCCTCCGCCTGTGATCTCCGGTCCGAAATGACCGACGCTGATTACCGCGTCGTACACATCCGGCACATGATTGCCGATCACGACCATGTACTGTCCGCCGGACTGGATGACCGTCACAATGCCGTCAGTCTCTTTTAAGATGTCAGTCTGCGCTTTGCTCTCATCTTTCAGTTTGAAGCGCAGTCTGGTTACGCAGTGGGTCAGGGCCGTCACGTTGCCTTTGCCTCCCACATTCTGGATGATAATCCTTGCCAGACCATCATACTTACTTGCCATTTTCAATCCCTCCTGTGATGTTTATAGTATTATTTATTTCCGCGGGCAGTGAGCCAGGCGGCCATGCCTGCATGTATCCGGCAGATGCCGCTGCCGGTTCCGGAACGAAAACTCTTTCCGGGGATGCAGTATGTCTGTGTGTCCGGCGGATGCCGCGGGGATTAAATATCCCGCTGTCTGCAGCAGGATATTTAACTGCGTATTTTATGCACAGGCCCGCACATGGAGATTAGCTGCTGACGCAGCATGCGGGCCGCGCTGGCGAGCAGGAGAGGAAAAACGCCTCCTGCTCGATTTAAATTCGCTTTCGTGTCAGTTTCTCGATATGGATTGTCAGATAGCCGAGTTCTTCCTCGCCGAACACGTAGTCCAGCTTTTTCCTGATATATTCGCGGATCTTCATGCTGCAGTTCAGCGCCTGCGGGTACAGCTTTGACACCATCTGGAAGAGGCCGCTGTCTTTCTCATAGCAGTTATCCGTAAAGATCCGCTGCAGGAAAAATTTCAGGTGCGTCACGAAGCGGATGTAGTCGAGAGAACTGTCGTCCAGCTCCATGCTGTATGTATAGCGGACAATGTTGATGATGTCCTGAATCATCTGAATCATTTTGCGGGAAATCCCGCTGTCTGTCCCATACTGGGCGTTCACGATATGCAGAGCGATAAATCCAGCCTCGTCCTCTGCCAGGCGAACGCCGGTTTCCTTCTCGATGATATCCAGCGCGTCCAGACCCAGCCGGTATTCATCCGGATAGAACTTCTTCGTTTCCCATAGAAGCGCGTTCTGCAGTTCCAGCCCTTTCTTCCGGCGCTCGATCGCGAAGCTGATATGGTCGGAGATCATCAGAACCAGATTTTCGTTGAGCGGCTTCTGGATGTGTTCGCGCACATGCTCCGCAATCAGCAGGCCGACTGCGAAATGTTCTGTCGGGATCCGTTCCAGCAGCTCCGCCAGCTGCTCTTCATACCGGCTTTCCGTGAAGCCGATAAACTTTTTCTCAATCCTGCTTTCATCTACGTCCATGCCAGGACGCTTCCCGAAACCGATTCCCCGTCCGAGGAGGAGGATCTCCCGCTGCTTCTCATCCCGAGAAACCACAATATTATTATTCAGAACTTTCTGGATCTTCATGGAGAACCTGCTCCCTTCCGAATGAAACTAAATTTTCACGCTCTGCGGGTACCGCCATGAATGAAAGCAGATGACTCCGTGCTTTCAGCACTTTCGTCATCGCCGCCGGTATTCGCAATCTACACTTCGTTTCGGTCGGTGCCAAACGCGTGTCACTGGCACGCGGCACCGTGCCACTCACATTCGTTCGTGTCACTGTATTGCTCATACCGTCTTGCCCGTCCGATGTCCATTCGCCGATGCATGCGAGCATGCCCGCCGATGGCCGCCGTCCGGGGCTTTCACAGTAAAAAAACCACGCTTACAAAATCCCCCACATCCCCTGTGCGGAACTTTATAAACATGGTTTTGCCTGCTGACCAGTAACACCCACGTACTCTTCATTCTTGCTAACTGGAGTCATTATAGCATTACTTACAAAAGTTTTCAATAATGTTTATGTAATTATTTGTGAAATTTCGTGTTATTGCGCATATATATCATTATACGAGGTGATTTTTGTGCAGAATGTGCAAAGCCTTCCGGGATAAAGTGAGGCTAAAAATAAACGCCCTTTCATTTATAGAGGTGCCGGTATGTCTGGCATGGGAGTTTACTGTGCGCTGCTGTTCCTGCCAGGTCTGGTTTATTGTGTCGTTTCCGTTTTAGTTTCGGAATCGGACACCAGCTGGTGATACCGGTCCAGCATCTGCTGCAGGGTAATTTCCTGCATGGTATCTTTCACCGCACCGGCAATTCTGCCGTAAGGCTCGGATAGAACGGTTTCTATATTATGTCCGACCGGGCAGAGCTGCGACGGATTCGGGTGGATTCCGATCATGTGGGAGAGGCCGTCCGGTTCAAGCGCGGAATAAATGTCCCACAGTGTCACTTTGGCGGGAGATTTTTCGAGATGAGCGCCGCCGATGCCTCTTACGATGGAGATGATTCCCGCTTTCTGCAGCGCGTTTAGGATGCTGCGGACCGCGGAGGAATTGCAGCCGATGCTTTTTGCGAGAAGCTCGCTGGTGATCTTGCAGTCGGATTCAAATTCTGCCGTCAGAATGAGCGCGTGTACCGCGATCGAACATTTCGTATTCAGTCTCATAATCAATCCCGCATCCTTTCTGCCTTTCCCGCTGGCAGGTGTTCTGTCTGCTGCAGATCTTTTGATTCCACTCTTACAGTCAGGCAGCGTCCTGCAGCCAATATTACAAGTTAGCAAATTTATCCTTATAAATCATAGCGCAAACGATAAAAAAACAAAAGACTTTTTTGAGGTATTTGAACAGCAAATTTGAAGAGAAAGCGTAACCAAAGCGTAAAAAATACGATGTTCATTATGAGGACCTTTTTTGCTATGATATGATGCTGGGGTCAAAAGGAATTTTGCCCCCATGATGCCACGGATTTCTCCGCACTTCGTGCTCACGAATCTCCGTTTCACTCCGGTCGGTGCTGAGCGAACGTCCACTGGACGTTCAGCACCCTGAAACACCTCAAATCCGCACATTTTTCCATGAAAAATGGCTCCTTTTCGGTGTTTTTTGGGTCTCAGTGTCATGCTTTTCCATGTGAACATGGAACGCATGACCTTTCGACCCTGGCATCATGATGTTTGAAAATACGAAATCGGGGGAAGGTGCATGGAAGATACATATATTATAGACTTGTTCTGGAACAGAGATGAAAATGCAATACAATTGGTTGACAAAAAGTATAATTCCACCTGTTATTCTATTGCGTGGAAGATCCTCAGGAACAGGGAAGATTCCGAAGAATGTGTAAATGACACATGGTTCGCGGCATGGCGGTATATCCCGCCACAGAGGCCTCCAAAACTGGCCGCTTTTCTGGGAAAAATCACAAGGGGATTCGCAATAGACATGTTAAGAAAAAAGTATGCGGCAAAACGGATGGATTTGCATATGGCAGACATAACGGAAGAAACAGAAAATTTAAATGCCGCCATAATACATAATCTGGACGAACATATGGAAGCTGAGGAATTGATAGAAATGATCAATCGCTTCCTGGGCGGTTTATCGGACAGGGACAGAGATATTTTCGTCCAGAGATACTGGGCGATGGAATCCATGAAAAATATTGCCGCCAGACATAAGATGACAGAAGGGGCAGTTAAGCAGAATCTGTTGCGGAATAAAAGAAAACTGAAAAAGATACTGGAAAAGGAGGGACGGTTATGAAAAAGGATGAATACAGCTTTCTGGAATTATTCGGAAACATAGAGGATGAATACATTGCCCAGGCGCTGCAGCCATGGGAGGAGCAGACAGGGAGATACGTGGTATATCATAGCGGGAGAAAAGCTGCCTGCCTGGCAGTGATTGTGATGCTGGGATTTTGTCTGGCATTCCACGACCAGGTTTATGCCGCCATCAGCAGATTTACCACGATGATCGCTGAAATCCTGCAGGTATCAGATGATCTGGCGCCTTATACCGATGTCATCAATACCACGCAGACGAAAAATGGAATATCCATTACGTTAAATGAAGTTATTTTGGCAGAAAACAGCTTATTTGCATCTGTAAATCTGGATGCTGAGGACAAGTACGATGACGTTGGGATAAGTGCGGGGGAGAACATTAAAATAAATGGCAGGGAATATGCGTGTGATTCTTCAAGTGTTTATCTGAAACAAAACCTGGACGAAAAAGATAATCAGTATGTTGTGGAATGGATTTTTGATGGCGGTGTGCCATTGCCAGAGAAAGCGGATATTGAAGCGGGAATTGTGGTCCATAAGCAGATCAACGATATAGAAGGGGAGGCATTTACGTTCACTTTTTCCGCCTCAAAGGAGGAATTGCAGAAAAATACAGTGAATTTGAAGCTGGATCAGAGGATAAATTTGGGCGAAGATGAGGCTGTGGTCAGAGAGTTTTCCATGAACAGCGTCACGAGCAGCCTGAAACTGGAATGTGATAAATTTTCTCCTGAAAAAGAGCAGTATTATGTTGAAATTACAGATATGCAGGGGAATAAGTTCCTTTATTCTCTGGTAAAGAAGGAAGGGGAACTGTTTACTTTCCAAAATGATGGAGCGATACCTTCTTCTGGCAGTGAATGGCTGGATGTGCAGATTTATGCTTTGCCGTATGATGTGGAAAATAAGGACACGGTGGATTTTGGGACAATGGAAAGCGAGGTAAGTGAAATTTTCAGAGTGGATTCCGCGGAAATGCGGCCTGTTGGGCAAACGTTCAGGATAATCTTAAAAGAATATAAATATGGAGGTATGTGAAATGAAAAAATTTGTATTGGGAATAAGCATATTTTGGTATGGCGCAGTTGGAAGTCTGATAACATATGTATATACCCTTTTAAATCAAGGTACATCAAATGGTCAGGGAGGATGGCTGATAAATTTTAGCATAAATGATACAGGTATTCCATTTTTATTTTTTATGGTGCTGATGGTAACAGGAATCGTTATTTGCGTTAAAGATTTTGCAAAAAGCGGCAGTTCAACGGATGAATTTGAAAATATGCAATAATGAAAGGATGATGAGCCGAAACAAAGCGGACAGTAGATGTAAATATTGACAATACAACGACAGGGCCCTATAATGGTTGTATAATTAAAATATACATCAAAGGAGGGATCTGCCATGAAATACGCGCAGATTATTTTCAGTCCGACAGGAGGAACCCAGAAGGCGGCGGACGCCCTGACGAAAAACTGGCCGGAGGCCGGACGGATCGATCTCTCGGTCGCGGCGGATGATTACACGAAATACAGTTTTGATCCGGAGGATGTTGTGCTGATCGCCATGCCGTCTTTTGGCGGGCTTGCCCCGCAGACGGCTCTGGACCGATTGAGTAAAATAAAAGGGAACTCGGCCAGATGCGTGCTCGCGGCTGTCTACGGGAACCGCGCCTGGGAGGATACGCTGGTGCAAATGGAGGATGCGGCCAAAAAGAGCGGATTTCAGGTGATCGCCGCGGTCGCCGCGGTCGCGGAGCATTCGATCATGCGTCAGTTTGCGACAGGAAGGCCGGATGAGGAAGACTGCCGGGAGCTTTCCGGGTACGCGGAAGCGATCATGAAAAAAATCGAGGCAGGCGACAAGAGCAAACCGGTGATTCCGGGGAACAGGCCGTATAAAAAAGGCGGGAATCTCGGGATGGTTCCCCAGGCAGGATCCGCCTGTACAAAGTGCGGGACCTGCGCGAAGCAATGTCCGACAGGGGCTATCGATGTTCACTCCCCGAAGGGTGCGGACAAGACAAAGTGTATCTCCTGCATGCGCTGCGTGTCTGTCTGTCCGCAGAAGACGAGAAAACTGAACGGTGCCATGCTTGCGGCGGCTTCACTGGCGCTGAAGAAGGCATGTTCCGGCAGAAAACCGAATGAGCTGTTCCTGTGAGTCAGTCTTTATCAGACATCCGCTTTGTGAGAAAACGTCTGAGATTTGAATCGAGAGAGTCTGCTGTCGCAGACTCGAATTCCGCGCAGGAAATGATCAAAATGAAATTCATTTTGTCATTTCCTGTAAATCTTGTGCAGAACTCTCGCGCAAGTGCTGAATTTGAACGGAACAAGGTTATTTACGACGGGCAGAAAGGGAGATGCAGAATGGCTTTGTCCAATTATGAGATTATGAGAAACCAGATGCGCGGCGAATTTGTAAAGTACGATCAGGAAAAGATGATCCGGAAATTCGGTCTGGAAAATGACGATGCGTATCTTTATATTGAGTTTGTCCGGCGGCGTTACAGGATTCACCGGAAGAGCGGGCTCGTGGAATGGTCTAGAGACGGCTTTGTGTCGACCGTGGAGGCGGATTACAACGAGGCGATGACAATATACGACGTGCTTTGCTGCTCCAAAGATGACTGCCGGCTGTCGGGGAGATTCTGTCCGATCAGCATGCTGCCAGGGACGGTACATTCATCCGGACCAGGTGGCAGCATGTTTCAGAAAGCAGCGGATGAGTTTTCCGGAAAGACAGAAGAACTGCGGCGTGCCTGCGAAGTCCTGGGAGAATTGGATGGCAGGATGAAAGGAGATGTGGCGGCCGTGCTGTATCCCTTCGCGTTCCTGCCGGTCACACTCCAGTACTGGGAGGCGGATGAGGAATTTCCCGCGAATCTGAAATTTATGTTTGATGAAAATATTCAGGATTATATGCATTATGAAACGATCTTCTTTATGATGGGACATATCGTTTCCAGGATAAAGGAGACTATGAACGGAGACATATAACGGCAGACAGGCAGTTGCCGGATATTCAAAAAACAGAAAGAAAGCCCTCAAGTCTGACACACTTGGGGCTTTTGTTTTGTACCTTTTAAAGACCTTTACCTCTCTGATTGATGGCATTAAGGCGTATGCGGCTTTGGGCCGCAATATTTATTTTCTACCGACTTTTGAGTTTTCCTTTTCTGTCTCCTGTTCATTTCAGGTCTGCTAAAATTAATATCCGGAATATGGATCAGTATGTCCTCCACTCTGCATTCAAGAATGTTACATAGATCGTTAAGCGTAACGGTTGATATGTTTCTACCCTGTTTCAGCGAATCAAGAGTGCCGCGGCTGAAATGATAATATTTTTGTAAAGCGTAAGTGCTTATGCCCTTTCTTCGCATGGTTTCCCACAAAGGTTCATAAGAGATCATGTTCCTGCACCCTCCTTCTTGTTCAATATACGAAGAATGAAGTGGATTGCATATACCCGATATATCGGGTATAATAAACATAAAACGATGGTACGATAACTGACTTACAATTTATTTGAAAAAATAGATTGGAGGTCAACATAATGGAATATGGGTATGTAAGAGTGTCTACAAAAGAGCAAAACGGCGACAGACAGATGATTGCATTGATGGATTGTGGAATAGAAGAAAGAAATATCTATGTAGATAAGCAATCCGGAAAAGATTTTAATCGGGAAAATTATAAAAAAATGATCAGAAAAATGAAACCAGGAGATATTCTGTTTGTAAAAAGTATTGACCGACTGGGAAGAAATTATCACGAAATCCTGGAGCAGTGGAGAACGTTAACAGAGCAGAAAAAAATTGCAATTGTCGTATTGGATTTTCCTCTTCTGGATACCCGGGAAAAAAGAGATTTAACAGGGACACTGCTCACAGATATGATACTTCAAATTTTAAGTTACACAGCAGAGATTGAAAGAAACATGATAAGACAAAGACAGGCAGAAGGGATAGCGGCAGCCCAGGCGAGAGGGGTACATTTTGGTCGAAAACCTATAGAACGCCCAAAAGAGTTTGAAGCATTGAAAGCAGCATGGAAAAAGAAAGAGATATCGGCAAGAAAAGCAGCAGCCCAACTTGGTATAACACACCAGACATTTTTAAGGTGGGCAAAAGAAAAATTGTAGAATCTGGAGAAAAAAGTACAGTTTGCAATCCCAGCTCTGAAGAATAAAAATATTACGCAATAAAACAGCAAGATTTCATGCAGGATTCTTTCTTTTCGTGTAAAATT
>CANQAR010000027.1 GCA_947588845.1 uncultured Lachnospiraceae bacterium | reverse complement strand
TAAATTCCTCATATGTACTCATAATAATCACCCCTTTCCGCAAGACTCGGAACGGGTGCGAGCACGTCCCCCGGCTGCCCGGTGAAGCATATTATATTGTCAGGGTGCGGAAAGCCACCAGGGACTCAGCGCAAGCGCTGTGGGATGAGGCTCCGTTTTAGGGCCCCATCTATGAACCTGCGTACCCGGTTCAGGTACTCAGCAAGACCGGTCAGCGCAGGTGTACCTGTCTGGACCAGAGTCGGCAATTCCGCCGAGTCTTCATAATATATTCGACCGGTCAACACAGGTGTATCCATTTTGGCAACACCTGCCGGACAAATGTCCCTGGCTGTACTGCTGAAATTTCAGCGCTATGGTTCGGCAGAATTTTCTGCCCTGTTCTGGTGGTGAAGAGAATCTCCCACCAAAGGAGAAGTATGTTTTGTTGCTTCTGGTGGCCTGATCAGATATCCAGCTTTGAAAAATCTATGGAGAAATCGTCGTAAATGCTGACCGGTACGGAATCCGAAAAAGAATATTCTTCCATATCTTCCTGTTCTTCTCCCTTAAAATTCCATGTAGTGATCCTTTCTTTATCCGGATCCACGATCCAGTACAGCCGGACTCTGGCGGAGCGGTATTTAAACAGCTTGATCACATAATCCATCCGCCGGCTGCCCGGAGACACGATCTCAATGATCCAGTCAGGAGCGCCGTTACAGCCTCTGTCATCCAGCTTATTCGGGTCGCAGATCACGGAGATATCCGGTTCGACATAAGTCCGGTCATCTGCGTTCAGAAAGACGGCAAAGGGGGCCGGGTAGACTTCACAGGGGCCGCCTTTGCGGTCGATATAATTATTTATGAGCTGGTTGAGTCTGCTCACGAGGCGCTGGTGCCGCCGAAATGGCGGAGCCATGTAGTAAAGCTGTCCGTCGATCAGTTCTGCCCGGGTGCCTTCCGGCAGATTATAAATGTCTTCGATGGTGAAGAGTTTTTCCTGTGCTAATGCCATGTGCTGCACTCCTTTCTGGTGGAATTTTGTGTTGAGTCTTGAGTCTGTTCCTGAAATCTATATTTCAGAGGTTTTGTCGGTTCTGTCGGTTCTGTCAGATGTCAATGTTTTCTGAATTGAGGAACCTGATAGGGCGATTCGCAGGGTCAGGAAGAATCTTTACGATATTTAGATATTTCTGTAAGTTCCTGTACTCGTTTGACAGATTCTTTTTGTCCTGCACGATTTAAAGAGTCAAAAGCCTTTCTCAATTTTCTAAGATCCATTTCATATAATATATCTTTATGAATAGCTTTTGAAATGTCTTCTGTTGAATATGGAGTTGTATTTAATCGATCATCTCCATGCATTAATACTGCTTCTTGCTTATTCATTCCTAAGAGTTCCCAGACAGGTACCTCAAGTGCGGATGCAATTTTGGTTAATGTTTCAATTTTAGGGTTTGCCCTTCCGCTTTCATAACGACGTATAGCGGATCCGGCCATTCCACATAAATTCCCCAAGCGTTCTTGCGATAATCCTTTTGATAATCGAATTTCTCTTATTTTTTCTCCGACATTCATAGTTCACCTCCATAATATTTACCATAACATAATTTTAAAGAAAATGGAAGAACAAAAATGTTCTATTTTGAACTTGACAAGAACAAAAATGTGCTATATGATTATTTGCAGAACAAAAATGTTCTCAAGGAAGGAGGTGCCACATGAAACTGAATCGCGAAAAGTACGAACTCGCAAGAGCGCGCTCCTGCAAGGGAATGAAAGACCTTGTTGCTGCCGGAATCCCTAAGGGGACATTATGCCGGCTCATTGGAGGAGGAGACGCAAGGCCGGAAACAATCGGAAAGATTGCGAGGGCTCTTGGTGTTGATGTAACTGAAATCCTGGAAGATGAATAGAAAGCAGGTGACAAAATGAACAGACCACCAGTAATCAGTCCCAGCGCCAGACCGCTGCTGGATGAATACAGGGCGCTTCATAACCGATGGTCGGAACTGATGCAGATCAAATATGGCGATCCGGTCCGCCAGATCGACGATGACATGATGATCTGTTTTGCCCTGAATGATGCCTGCAGAGCGCTGGCGGACAGGCTGGAACGAAGCAGGGAGCTTATGAGACAGGAAGAGCAGAGTCCGGGACTGGACAGGGTAGAGAAGCCAGAAGAATCAGCAGTGCCGACAATGGTAACCCTGAAAGAGGCGGCGGCGCGGACGGGAATGTCCTATGATTTTGTTCGCAAGCTTTGCCTTCGTGGTCAGATCGTCCATATCCGAGCGGGAAGCAAAATTTTGGTTAATTTGGAAAAATTGACAGAATTTCTAAATGTAGGGGTAAAGACATCATGAAATCAGAAATTTTATCATTAAAAGATTGGGCGTTATATTACGCTTCGCTAGGATTGGCTGTATTTCCGTTAAAGCCTAAAGATAAAGCGCCGGCTACATCAAACGGATGTAAGGGAGCGACTACCAATGTGAACCAAATAAAAAAATGGTGGGATAAAAACTCTGATTACAATATTGGAATTGCGACGGGTAAAATATCCGGAGGACTTGTTGTGATCGACCTGGATGAAGATGACGAGAAGGGTAAGCACGGATATGAAACCTTAAAAGACTGGCAGAAAGAAAATGGGGATCTTCCAGAAACCTGGCAAAGCATTACCGGGAGAGGTGGTTACCATCTGTTTTATATAGATCAGAACATAAACAGCAATAACGACAGCAGGAAATTGAGCCGTCGAAACAGAAAACGGCTGCACGGGCAAAATACGAGCCCGGAGAGAGGATGAACCCACAGAAGAAAAGTTTTTAACTCCCCCCCCCGGGGCCGTCCGAAAGGCCAGGGAGACGCAGACCGGCGGAGGGAGTTTTCTTTTCCTCTCCATAGAATTATTTAAGGGGAGGGGTACACAATAACTATGTGATACATTTTAATATATGTAAACATGATAATACTTTTAAACACGATAGTGTAATAAAGGGGTAAGATCATGCCGAGAAGAAAGAAGATAGCCGAGCTTGAGGCGATCTTGCAGAAGATTCCAGAGGACAGGCAGTATATAGGGCAGAAGATCATAGACGAACTTGTTTTCATGAATGAAACGCTCACAGAGCTGAAACGCAAGATCAAAGAGAACGGCACAGAGGAAGAATTTATACAGGGAAAGCAGCAGTTTACAAGGGAAAGCACAGCCCTGACAAGCTACAATAAAACCATACAGCAGTACAGCAAGCTGTATAAGCAGCTCACTGATTTAATGCAGAAAGCCCAGGAGCCGGAAAAAAACAATGCTGTATATGACTTTCTGAAAGAGGGGTAAGTTGTGAACTACATAGAAGAATACCTGCAGGAGATCAGGGCCGGCCTGTGCTGCTTGAGCTATTCCAGAAAGCTTATATCTCTGCCCTTTTCGGATTCATCAGCAGGGAAACGGGCCTGCGGCGGTTCCGGGAAACTCTTTTCTATGTAGCCAGGAAGAACGGAAAAAGTACAATGTTGAGCGGCATAGCCCTTTATATGCTTATCGCTGACCGGGAGCCAGGCGCGGAAGTTTACAGCGTGGCCAGTAAGCGCGATCAGGCCCGCATAATATTTGATGAAGTTCTGAACATGGTGAAACAGAGCCCCGATCTGCTGCAGGTGGTAAAGAAAAGAAAGGCAGACCTTTATTTTGACCTGACATTTTCCAAAATGCAGCCGTTGGGGAAAAACTCCGATACTCTGGACGGACTGAACAGCCATCTTGTCATTATGGACGAGCTGCACAGCATAAAAGACCGGAATCTGTACGAGGTTATGAAGCAGAGCCAGAGCGCAAGGCGGCAGCCGCTTTTGATTATGATAACGACGGCGGGAACCGTCCGGGAATGTATTTTCGATGATATGTACAAATATGCCTGCGGAGTATGCGACGGGACAATAACGGATGAAACATTCCTGCCGATCATGTACGAACTGGACGAAAAAAAGGAATGGGCCGACCCTATGGCATGGGAGAAAGCAAACCCAGGATTAAACCGGATAAAGAAGCTTGACGATCTTATAGGGAAAGTAGAGCGGGCAAAGAACAGTCCCAGGGACTTAACCGGCATACTTGTGAAGGATTTCAATATCATTCAGAGCGTACAGACAGCCTGGCTTACATTCGACGACATAAACAACACGGAAACATTTGATATTACCCGGTTCCGCGGTTCCTATGCCATTGGTGGCGCAGATCTGAGCATAACAACAGATCTTACCTGCAGCACGCTCCTGCTGATGGACAAGCAGGAAAAGCGTTACATTACACAAATGTACTGGCTGCCGGCAGAAAACTTTGAAACCAGAGTGCGCGACGAAAAAATACCATATGACAAATGGTATGAGGCGGGCTTATTAAGATTGTGCAGCGGGAACAGCATAAACTACAGCGACGTCACAGCATGGTTTCTTGAAATGGTAAATGATTTTGAATTAACGCCCGCATGGATTTATTACGACAGCTACAGCGCGAAATACTGGGTGGAGGAAATGGAAAATTACGGTTTCAGGATGGTGCGCTGCATACAGGGCGCGAAAACTCTTTCCCTGCCTATGCAGATGTTGGGGGCCGACCTGCAGGCAAAAAAGATCAATTATAACAATAATCCCCTGCTTAAATGGTGCATTACAAACACCGGCATACAGGAAGACAGGAACGGCAACATTGTACCGGTCAAATGTCAAAGCCCAAAATACCGCATTGACGGCCTGGCAAGCCTGCTTGACGCCTATGTAGGATTATACGAGCATTTCAATGAATTTAAAGACTTGGCCGTAGTTTAGAAAGCGAGGTTTAAAACATGGCGACGAAAAACCAGTATTTCTTAAAGGACAAAAAAGCACAGCCTTACAAAATACATGAAAACGGAAAGAACCCAAACGGTTTTGCCCTGCCGCCCTACTACATACCAATCAGCCCGGCCCCGATCTGGTGCTATACGCGGCAGCTCTCACAAGACCAGATCATTTATTCAATGTCCTACCATGTAGAAGAAGTACGTTACTTTGTGTTTAACTACAGAAATGATATTGAAGTATACGACCCGCTTTTTTACAATGGAAAATGGTATGAAGTAACCCGCGTAGACTATCCGGAAGACTACAAGCGGGAAACTTTTGTGTACGTAAAATACAGGGACAAGGCCCCGGACAACGATTTAATAAAGCCCTACGGATGGACACCGGATGATTGAAGGGAGCGCACAGAAAGGGCAGCTGGCAGGATGCTGATTGAAGAGCTCTTAAAATCCGGTCGATAACCGGTCGATTTTTTAAGAAAAAGCCGCTCTTTTTAGGCGGCCTTTCTTATCCGTAAAACAAGAAAAAGCCTTGAAAACTCAAGGCTTTTTCAGCGAGCTGGAAATGGGACTTGAACCCACGACCTACGCATTACGAATGCGTCGCTCTACCGACTGAGCTAATCCAGCACATCAGCTTTCTCAAATCGCTGACTTTGCTAGTATAGCGCATTGTTTCAAAAAAAGCAAGTACTTTTTTAAAAATTTTTTTGGCCAAAGTATTTAGAAAAAATTCTAAATAGAAATTGACAAAGAGGCCGTTACGTGTTAACTTATATTTAGAAATATTTCTAAATACTTTCGCGAAAGGAGGAATGCGTATGGCTTTTGCCGATACGTTCAAAGCGCTTTCCGATCCGGTCCGCCGGGAGATTCTGATGATGCTGCGGCATGGCAGTCTGTCCGCCGGGGAGATCGCAGGTCAGTTTGATATGACAGGGGCGACGATCTCCTACCATCTGAGTATTCTGAAGAAGGCGGAACTGGTGCGGGAGACGAAGGTGAAGAATTATGTTTATTATGGGCTGAATACCTCCGTGGTGGAGGAGATCATGCTCTGGCTTTCCGAATTGAAAGGAGGAAATGAAGATGATAAAGAAGTATAAGTTTACGATTGTGCTGACCAGCTTTCTCATAATCTGTCCGGTATTTGCGGGGATTTTTCTCTGGGACCGTCTGCCGGAGCAGGTCGCGACACATTTTGGAACGGGCAATGTTCCAAACGGGTGGAGCAGCAGGCCATTCGCGGTGTTCGGCATACCTCTGATGCTGCTGGGGATTCATCTTCTCTGCATTTTTGCGACGATGGCGGATCCGCGGAAGCAGAATATCAGCGGGAAACTGTTCCACTGTGTCGCTTGGCTTGTGCCGCTGGTCTCTCTGGTTGTGATGGCTTCCGTTTACGGATACGCGCTCGGGATGACAGTCGATATCGGAATGTGGGTGAATCTGATCGTTGGGGCGGTCTTTATCATTGTGGGAAATTATCTGCCCAAATGCGGGCAGAATTATACCGTGGGGATCAAACTTCCCTGGACGCTGGAGAGCGAGGAGAACTGGAACCGGACGCACCGGCTGGCGGGCTGGCTGTGGATCTTTGGCGGTTTTGTGTTCTTAATTAATGCGTTTTTTCAGAGCGTATGGGTGATGGCGGCTGTTCTTGCAATGACACTGATTCCTGTGGGGTATTCCTTTGCGCTGTATCGGAAGGGGATCTGATGCGGCTGGAGAAATTCCGGGAAAGATCCGGCCGGAGTCTGACAGCAAAATGGAGGAAGAACTTCGGATAGATTTTTCACCATAGTAAAAGACCGGCCCGCCTTGAAAGCGAATGCCGGTCTTTTGCACAACCTTTTTCAACATGATTCTGCCAGACAGGCAGCGGATCAGAAACCATAATCTTTCAGAATATCTTCGGCCTTGTCCGGATCGTCGCAGACGCACAGAACGGTGTAGCTGCCGGCGCTTTTGATGACTGCCTTGTCAAGTTTTGCGACTTCCCCTTCATTATAGGAAGCATAGAGAGAGGACTGGCTGTCCACGCGGGCCTGGAGTTTTTTCTCAACATCTCCGGTTTTTTTGCTGTCCTTGCTCTGGATGACTGCGACTTCGCAGGCGGTAGCGCCCGAGCTTGCGTAAGCGACGCTGGCCTCGATGTCGTCGGCATTCAGAGAATAAATGGAAGGAACCATCTCAGAAGCTGTCTGGGACAGGACGTCGGTCGTAACAGTCTCCAGAAGGTCGCTGGAGAGCTTGTCAATATCAACGCTCACTTCTTTGCTCCCTCCGCCTCCGCATGCGGTAAGGCAGAATATCACTGCTGCTGCAAGGATCATGGTCTTGAATTTTTTCATAATATACCCCTTTCTGTTGTTTTTCTTTTTATTCCCGCAGGGATCCGGAATTGAGGATGTCTGCTGACGCAGACCCGAATCCCGCGCGCAAGACTCGCGGGCGAGTCCTGAACTCCGGTTCTTCCAGTGGAATCTCCGTGAAATCCTTCGGTTGTTTTCAGATTGCGTAAAAATACCCTTTCGCCGTTTTTAATTTTAATCATCCTCCGGGATGTAGTGGTTTTTCAGATAATCAAGCATCTGTTTGCAGTACTCCGGATAAACATGGACGCCGTCGCTGGAGGCGCCTTCGATCAGTCCGCCGTTGCCGTTGGAGAAGATCTCGTTCAGATCAATGTAGTGATACCCCTGTTCTTCGCATATCCGGAGAAGAATAGCGTTCAGCTTGTCTACGTTCGTATTGTTTACGTATTCCCCACTGTTGGGGATCGCCTTGGCTTCTTCCACATATATGATGCTGCAGACATAGAGAATCGCCCCGGGCTGCAGTTCGAGAAGACGGGCTGCGGCGGATGAAAAACCGTCATGGAAGCTTTCCAGATCGTATTCTCCCAGATCATTGGTGCCGAGCATCAGGTAAATTTTGCCGTAGGTACCGCCTGATACAGCGGCGGCCACTGTGACAGTCTCATTTCCCAGCTGAATGAGAGGCTTGTTGATCAGACCGGACAGCGACATGCCGACGCTTGTGAAAAACTGTCCCTGAGTAATACCGGAAGCATTGCGGAAACCTTCCATACGGGAATCGCCGATGAATACCGCGTCGGAAAAATAGGAGTCGTCCACCGGTTTGGCAGCTTTGCCGACAATCGCACTGCTTTGGGAGTCCGGTTTTGTATCGGTATCCGTACGGGCGTTCGTCTCCGGTTCCGTCTCCGCCTCAGATTCCGTCTCGTCGAAAGAGATGTCATTCAGGGAAAGCGTAGGAAGGCCCGCAAGCGGTTCATCCAGATTTTTACTGCCTGCGGTATCCGGGGAAGAGCCGTTCGGATCGCCATCCAGGCCCGCTGCGGACTTTGTGGACGTGGAACCCTGCGTTACATTCGGCGCTTTTTGCAAAGAACTGTTGGATATCATCGTCATAACGAGACGTCCTTCAAAGATCACCAGCACTACGGCCACAAGCAGAACCAGTTTCAGAACCAGAAAATCGTGACGTTTTCTTCTTCTGCGTTTCTCAGTCATATGTAACTATCTCCTGTATTTCTCTCCTTATATGAAGATCAAATTTATCGTAATTTGGAATTGATTATCGCAATACTATATTATATAATAAACTGGCTGATTGTAAATGGCAAATTTTAATTTTTAAATAAAATTTAAAAGAATCGCGGGCGGGGCCGGATAAAGGAGATCTGTTCAGTCCGCGGTGATCACAGGAGTTGTAAGTATGGTATTCAGCAGTCTGCTTTTTCTGTTTCGATTTCTTCCGGCTGTCCTGCTCATCTATTATGCGGCCCCGGCAAGGTTTCGGAACCTGATTTTGTTTCTGGCGAGTCTTGTGTTTTACGCCTGGGGAGAGCCGGTTTATATTGTGCTGATGCTGGTCTCTGTTCTGGTGTCGTATACAGGGGGAATCTGCGTCGACCGTTTCCGGAAAAATGGCCGGAAGAGAGCGGCCGGAACCGCTCTGGCCGTGTCGTCTGTGATCAGTCTTTCTCTGCTTGGATTTTTTAAATACGCGGGGTTTGTGGTCCGCTCGGTCAACGGGCTGACCGGGCTGGGACTTGCGGTTCCGGAGATATCGCTGCCGATTGGAATTTCATTTTACACGTTCCAGACAATGTCCTATACAATTGATGTATACCGCGGCGAGGCGAAGGTGCAGAAAAATCTGATTTCGTTCGGCGCCTATGTCGCGATGTTCCCGCAGCTGATCGCGGGACCGATTGTCCAGTACAAGACGATCGACCGTCAGCTTCGCAGGCGCAGGGAGAGTGCGGAACAGTTTGCGGAAGGGATTCACCGCTTTATGGTCGGCCTTGGGAAAAAGGTTCTTCTCGCCAACAATGCCGGCATGCTCTGGGATTCCATTCAGGCAATGCCGCCGGAAGGGCTGCCTGTTCTGACTGCCTGGATGGGGATGGCCGCCTATACCTTTCAGATTTATTTTGATTTTTCCGCGTATTCGGATATGGCGATCGGCCTTGGGCATATGTTCGGGTTCACGTTTCTCGAAAATTTCAATTATCCGTATATTTCCAAAAGTATTACGGAATTCTGGCGCAGGTGGCATATTTCGCTGAGCACCTGGTTTCGGGACTACGTTTATATACCGCTTGGAGGAAACCGGGTCAGCAGAGGAAAACATATCCGGAATATCATGACAGTCTGGCTTCTCACGGGAATCTGGCACGGCGCGAGCTGGAATTTTGTCGTCTGGGGACTGTACTACGGGATACTTCTTCTGGTCGAAAAATTTGTGCTCGGGCGTTTTCTTGAAAAGCTTCCGGCAGCGTTTCGCCATGTTTACTGCATCTTTTTTGTGATGCTGGGCTGGAATCTGTTTGTGTTTGACGATATGGGACTCGGGCTGCGGTACATGCGGTCGCTGTTTGGAATGTACGGGGGAGAGCTTCTCAACCAGGAGACTGTGTATCTTCTATATAATAATGCGTTTCTTCTGCTTCTTCTGTTTCTGGGAAGCACCCGGATTCCGGCGGGCGTTGGAAGAAGGATTGCCGGGGCGCTTCGTGACAGGGACTGGGCCGCCGTCGCGGCAAGAGGTGCGTTTTACACAGCGGTTTTCCTGCTGTCAGTCGCATGGCTGGTTGACGCATCGTACAATCCGTTCCTCTATTTCAGATTTTAAGGGAGTTTTGAAGGAGATTTATTTATGAACAGACGCCAATCATGGAATATAATCCTGCTGTTTGTCATCCTGATCTTCGGGTTTACGCTGGCTACGTTTCTTACCCCGGAGCGGGCGCGTTCCGAGGCGGAGAACCGGGAGCTGGCCGGACATCCGGAGGTTACTCTGCAGTCGCTTTTGAGCGGAGAGTTTGAAGAAGATTATGAAACATATCTGACGGATCAGTTTGTGCTGCGGGATGACTGGATCGGTCTGAAGACGGCGGCGGAGCGGCTGACGCAGAAAAGGGAAAGCAAGGATATTTATTTTGCGGAAGATGATTATCTGATTGAGAAACATACGGGAACGTTTACCGCGGCGCAGGCAGAGACAAACATACAGCTGCTTGCGGCGTTTCTCGAACAGTATCAGGCCAGGTTTGAGAACGGGGCGACGGTCATGATTGTCCCCAATGCGGTTTCGGTTCTGCGGGACAAGCTTCCGCCGTTTGCGTCCCCTTATGATGAGAGGTTTTATCTCGCGGATATTGAACGGGCGATACCGGAGAATCTGTGGTTTGGCGCGAATGAAATACTTCGGTCGCACAGGGACGAGGAGATTTATTACCGGACGGACCATCACTGGACGACATTGGCGGCATTTTACGTGTATCAGGCCTGGGCTGCGTCAAAAGGACTGCATATACCATCGGAGGATGAATATGAGATCGAGACGGTGACGGAAGAGTTTGAGGGGACGGTCCAGTCGAAGCTGGGAATCGAGACAAGGAAGGATGCGATCAGGCTCTATCTTCCGCGCAGAGATATTTTTTATACGGTCGAGACGGACGGACAGGAGAAAGAATACAGCGTTTACGATTATTCCAAACTTAACACGAAAGATAAGTACGGCGTGTTTTTCGGAGGGAATTACGCGCTGACGAAGATTACGACGAGAGCGGATAACGGCAGGAAGATTCTGCTGCTCAAGGATTCCTACGCAAACTGTTTTGCGCCGTTTCTGCTTGGCGAATATGAGGAGATTGATTTGCTCGACATAAGGTACTATAATCAGAAGATCAGCGAGCTGATCGAAAAAGGCGGTTATACAGATCTGCTGGTGCTGTATAACGCGGCAGGATTTGCCGAAGATGTCAGTCTTTCAAAACTTGCGTTCTGACAGGACTAGTACTGCCCTGCGCAATTAACGGTGAATTCTGCACCAGCTGTTTCCGCCAGTACTGCGTTGTCGTCAGTCAGCGATGCCACCGCATCGCCTCCTTCCTCCGCCTTGTCCTGACGAAAACATCAGGCACATTTATTCACCGAAATTTACGCAGGACAGTACCAGGACAGAAGCCGTGCCTGCGCGAGCGCGGAAGGATCTGCAGAGTTCCCTTCACTGCGCGGTCTGGCAGTGCAGAACATGCGCGTCTGGGAGAAAGCTGCCAAAGCTCACATCCGATAAAGGAGCGGGAAAGGAGAAATTTTCATGAATATGATTGTGGCTGTGGATAAGCACTGGGGAATCGGGTACAAAAATAAACTTCTGGTCAGCATTCCCGCCGACATGAAATTTTTCAGGGAGGCGACGACCGGAAATGTGGTTGTGATGGGGAGAAAGACGCTCGAGAGTTTTCCGAACGGCCGGCCTCTCGCGAACCGGACAAACATCGTCCTGACCCGCAGCGAAGGATACCAGGTAAAAAATGCCATTGTCCTTCATACGATGGAGGAGGTGCTGGAGAAACTGAAAGAATATCCGTCAGACAGGATTTTTGTCATCGGGGGAGAGAGCATCTACCGGCAGTTTCTTCCGTACTGCGATGTTGTGCATGTGACGAAGATCGATCGTCTCTATCAGGCGGACGCGTTTTTTCCGGATCTCGACGCGATGGAAGACTGGGAGATCACGGGAGACAGTGAGGAACAGACGTATTTTGATCTGGAATATGCATTTTACCGTTATGAGAGAAAGCGGTAAGTCTCCAGGGAAAGAGGATATAATCGAGCAGGAGGCATGCGGCCCAGGCGCTGCGTCAGCAGCTGATTTCCCTGCCTGGGGCCTGTGCATGAATCTAAAAAAGGACAGGAACGCATCCTGCCCTTTTTCTTTGGCTGCTACGATTTGCGCCGCATACTTCTGTATTTTTCCTCACAGTAGCGGCAGCGGTAGATTTCCTTTTCCGGATCGGCGAGGAAAAATACCTGATCAAGCCCCTGCTCGATGGAGGTAATGCAGCGCGGGTTTTTGCAGGTGATGATGTTTACAAGCTGTTCCGGAAGGGAGAGGACCTTTTTTGAGACGATCCGCGCGTCCTTGATGATATTGACGGTGATCTTGTGGTCGATGTAGCCGAGCACATTGAGATCAAGCTGATCGATCGGGCATTCCACCTTGATGATGTCCTTCTTTCCCATTTTGTTGCTGTGCGCGTTCTTGATGATGGCGACGCAGCAGTCCATTTTGTCCAGTTTCAGGTAACGGTAAATCTGCATGCTCTTTCCGGCCTCGATATGGTCGAGGACGACTCCTTCATTTAACTGACCGACATTTAACATACTTCCACCTCCAGTAATGTGAGAATCAATGCCATTCTGACATATACGCCGTACTGCACCTGTTTGAAATAAACCGCTCTTGGATCGTCATCCACTTCGACGGAGATCTCATTGACACGCGGAAGCGGATGGAGAACCAGCATGTCCGGTCCCGCGAGTTTCATTTTAGCCTTGTCCAGGATGTAGAAATCCTTCATCCGGACATAATCTTCTTCATTAAAGAAACGTTCCTTCTGGACGCGCGTCATGTAGAGCAGGTCAAGCTCAGGGAGCGCGTCTTCAAGGCGGACTACTTCACGGAAATCCTGGTTGTTCCGCTTCAGGACATCCTCGCGGATGTAATCGGGAATCCGGAGCTCTTCCGGGGAGATCAGGACGAAGCGGACGTTCGGGTAGCGGACCAGCGCGTGAATCAGAGAGTGGACGGTGCGTCCGAATTTGAGGTCGCCGCACAGGCCGATTGTTAGATTGTCAAGCCGTCCTTTCAGGGAGCGGATGGTGAGCAGATCGGTCAGCGTCTGCGTCGGATGCTGGTGTCCGCCGTCTCCGGCGTTGATCACGGGGATGGAAGATTTCAGGGAAGCGACAAGCGGCGCACCTTCTTTGGGATGACGCATGGCGCAGATGTCCGCGTAGCAGGAGACGATCCGGATCGTGTCGGCGACGCTTTCGCCTTTGGCCGCGGAACTGGAATCGGCCGAAGAAAAACCAAGTACACTGCCGCCCAGGTTCAGCATTGCCGCTTCGAAGCTGAGTCTGGTACGGGTACTTGGTTCATAAAAAAGTGTTGCAATTTTTTTGCCGTCACAGGCATGCGCGTATTTTTCAGGATTTTTTTCGATATCATTTGCCAGATTGAGAAGTTTGTCAAGCTCTTCGACCGTAAAGTCCAGCGGACTCATCAAGTGTCTCATAGGAACCTCCTTGTAAACTTTTTTGACAGATTTTATAAAACGGTATAACGTGTGCTCCTGGCAGGGCGAAAATTGCTGGAACTATCATATACTATCAGGAGTAATATTTCAAGAGGTTTTTACAGAGAAAGCCCAGTCTCCATACAGTAACGTCTCCGGCGTTTTGGGCGTTGACAGAGACCGAAAGGATTGATAGAATAAGCGGAGCGTTAAAAAACTGAATGGATAAGATAAAAGAGTTGGAGGAATGTGCTGTGAGCGATATGAAGAGTGAGATAACAAAACGCAGGACTTTTGCGATTATTTCCCATCCGGATGCAGGCAAGACCACTCTGACGGAAAAATTTCTGCTGTATGGAGGCGCGATCAATCTGGCGGGTTCTGTCAAAGGGAAGGCTACGGCGCGCCACGCGGTGTCGGACTGGATGGAAATCGAGAAGGAAAGAGGTATCTCAGTGACCTCATCGGTGCTTCAGTTTAATTACGGAGGATACTGTATCAACATTCTGGACACGCCGGGGCATCAGGATTTTTCGGAGGATACGTACCGCACGCTGATGGCGGCTGATTCCGCGGTGATGGTGATTGATGCGTCGAAAGGTGTCGAGGCGCAGACAAGAAAACTGTTCAAGGTCTGTGTGATGAGGCACATTCCGATTTTTACATTTATCAACAAGCTGGACCGCGATGCGAACGATTCTTTTGAGCTGCTTGATGATATTGAGAAAGAGCTCGGCATCGCGACCTGCCCGGTGAACTGGCCGATCGGTTCGGGGAAGAATTTCAAGGGCGTCTATGAGCGGGCGGCGCGCAAGGTGACGACCTACACGGATACGCAGAAGGGGACGAAGGAAGGAATCGCAACAGAGATCGATATCGACGATCCGGCGCTTGCCTCTTTTATTGGAGAAGAGAATATGGAGACGCTCCAGGAAGAGATCGAACTGCTGGACGGAGCCTCGGCGGAGTTTGATCAGGAAAAAGTAAGCCGAGGGGAACTTTCTCCGGTCTTTTTTGGCTCGGCTCTGACAAATTTCGGCGTGGAAATTTTTCTGAAGCATTTTCTCGCGATGACGACGCCGCCTCTGCCGCGCATCTCGGACGCCGGTGCGGTTGATCCGATGTCCGATGGTTTTTCCGCGTTTGTGTTCAAAATTCAGGCGAACATGAACAAGGCGCACAGGGATCGTATCGCGTTTATGCGGATCTGCTCCGGTAAATTCGACGCCGGCATGGAAGTCTTTCATGTGCAGGGAGACAAAAAGCTCCGGCTTTCCCAGCCGCAGCAGATGATGGCGCAGGAACGTCATATCGTCTCTGAAGCCTATGCCGGGGATATCATCGGAGTCTTTGATCCGGGTATTTTTTCCATCGGAGATACGGTATGCAGAGTCGGGGACCGGTTTGCGTACGAAGGGATTCCGACGTTTGCCCCGGAGCATTTTGCGCGTGTGCGCCAGGTCGATACGATGAAGCGCAAGCAGTTTATGAAAGGGATCAGTCAGATCGCCCAGGAGGGAGCCATCCAGATCTTCCAGGAGTTCAATACGGGAATGGAGGAGATCATTGTGGGCGTGGTCGGAGTTCTGCAGTTTGACGTGTTGAAATACCGTCTGGAGAACGAGTACAACGTCGGCATTATTCTCGAGAATCTGCCGTATGAGCATATCCGCTGGATTGAGAATGAGGATATCAATATGGACCGCATTGTCGGAACTTCCGATATGAAGAAAATCAGGGATCTGAAGGGACGTCCGCTGCTGCTGTTTGTCAACAGCTGGTCGGTGGGAATGGTCCTTGACCGCAACAAGGGTCTCCGGCTTTCCGAGTTTGGAAAATAAGTGCAGAATATTTAAAAAAATATACGGTTTTCAAATCATTCATTTTTTGATATAATAAATACATCTGTTGATGGATTCAGGAGGTTTGCTATGGAGAACGTGGAATACAGAGAAATGAATACGAAAGCAGGGACCCACAAACTTGAGAACGAAGAAAAATTCGGAGAGGTGCGTATTGCCGACGAAGTGGTTGCGATCATCGCGGGACTGGCGGCCTCTGAGGTCGAAGGAGTCGCCTCCATGGCAGGAAATGTCACCCGCGATATTATTGAGCGGCTCGGCAGGAAGAGTCTCTCAAGGGGAGTGCGTGTGACGCTGGAGGGCGATAAGGTTTATGTCCGTCTTGCGATCAATATTCAGTACGGTTACAATGTGCCGGCTACCTGCACAAAGATACAGGAGCGGGTCAAGGCGGCGATCGAGACCATGACCGGTCTCGAAGTCGAGGAAGTAAATGTCAAGATTGTAAATGTGGAAATGGAGTAACGGCAGCATCGGTTTTAGTAACTCATAGATGGAACAGAGAGGGGACGCGTCAGGTTCCCTTTTTGTATAATAGGTGCGTGACAGCGGAAAGCGCGCGGCGCATCCGCTGGCGCTATGAGGGAAAAAATTATGAAGAGAAGCAAAATCAGAGAGAATCTGTTTAAAATGGTTTTTTGTACCGAATTCCATGACCAGGAAGAATTTAAGGAACAGCAGGAGCTTTATTTTGAGGAACAGCTTCCCCAGGCTGCGGAGGGAGAGAAGCTGTCGGAGGAAGAGCGGACGTATATCATTCAGAAATTCGAAGATCTTACGCAGAAGATAGCGGAGATTGACGGGAAGATCAATGCGGTTGCCAGCAGATGGAAGACAACGAGGATGGGAAAAACGGATCTGGCGATCCTGCGCCTTGCCGTGTACGAGATGCAGTATGAGGATTCCATTCCGGTCAAAGTGGCGATCAACGAAGCGGTTGAGCTTGCGAAGCAGTTTGGCGGGGATGATTCTCCTTCTTTTGTGAACGGCATTCTGGCAAGGCTGGTGTAGAATATGCAGAAAGTATACTCTGTCGGACAGATCAATTCCTATATCAGGGATATGTTTGATCAGGATTTTGTTCTGAGCCGCATCGGGATCCGCGGAGAGGTCTCAAACTGCAAGTACCATACTTCCGGACATATTTATTTTTCCCTGAAGGATGAAAGCGGAAGTCTCGCCTGCGTGATGTTCGCGGGCGCGAGAAAGGGACTGTCTTTCCGGCTCGGCAACGGGCAGCAGGTGATTGTCCGGGGGAGCATCAGCGTCTATGAGCGCAGCGGAAGCTATCAGCTGTACGCAAAAGAGATACAGCTCGACGGCGCGGGACTTTTGTATGAGAGATATCTTGCTCTGAAGCAGGAGCTGGAGGACATGGGAATGTTCGCGGCTGAATACAAGCAGCCGCTTCCTTTTTATGTAAAAAGACTTGGCGTGGTGACAGCACCGACAGGGGCTGCCATCCGTGATATTATCAATGTTTCCACGAGAAGAAACCCCTGGATTCAGATTATCCTGTATCCTGCGCTCGTGCAGGGGCAGGGCGCCGCGGAAAGTGTCGCGGAAGGGATCCGGGCGCTCGACCGGGCAGGAGTGGATGTGATGATCGTCGGCCGCGGGGGCGGTTCGATCGAGGATCTGTGGGCCTTCAATGAGGAGATTGTCGCGCGGGCGATCTTTGACTGCAGGACACCGGTTATCTCTGCAGTGGGGCATGAAACTGACACGACGATCTCGGATTTTGTCGCCGACCTGCGCGCTCCCACGCCGTCGGCTGCCGCGGAACTGGCGGTTATGGATGTCCGGGAACTGCTGGGACAGATGCGCCTGTACCGGGAGCAGATGCAGAGGGCGGTAGGATACCGTCTGGAGGAGTGCAGGCAGAAGCTGCTCCACGCTCAGATGCGTCTCTCCCACGCGTCTCCCGGTCAGCGTCTGAACGCGGACCGGCAGCGCCTGATGGAGTTTGAGAACAGGCTGCAGGAAAGAATGCAGGCGAATCTGCGTGAAAAACGGCACCGTACGGGAATCTATATCGAAAAGCTGCGCGGCCTTTCCCCCTTGGACAAGCTTGCGGCCGGCTACGGTTTTGTGACAGATGAGGCCGGAACAAGAGTTTATTCGACCAGGCAGGTCCGTCAGGGCGGTCAGCTGAATATTTACGTCTCGGATGGCCTGATCAGGGCCAGGGCGGAGGAAATTATTCCGGAGGACAGATCCGGTTTTGGCGGGTCATGAGCTGCCGGGAGGCGCGCTTTGGCAGATTCTGATCTGGATGCCCTGGTATGCAGAAAAGATGCCAGCGGCAGGTTTTCTGTATGGAGGATTATTTATATGGAGATTATAAAGGAGAAAGAGGCGCAGGCCGGGACGCCTGACCTGACGCTTGAGGAAGCGTTTGGCCGCCTTGATCAGGTAGTGGAGGCGCTTGAGAGCCGGGATATCTCTCTTGAGGATTCTTTTCGGATCTATCAGGAGGGAATGAAACTGCTGAAGCTGTGCAATGAGAAGATCGATCAGGTGGAAAAGAAAATCCTGGTGATCAATGGAGAGGGTGGTCTTGATGAGTTTTGACAGTCAGATGAAGAAACGGGTGACGGAGGTCAAAAGTATTATTGAGAATTACCTGCCCGAAGAGCAGGGATTCCAGAGAACGCTGCTGGAAGCGATGAATTACAGCATGCTGGTGGGCGGCAAGAAGCTGCGTCCTCTGCTGATGCAGCAGACGTACGTGATGTTCGGAGGGAAATCCGCGGTTGTACAGCCTTTTATGGCGGCGATTGAGATGATCCATACGCATTCGCTGATTCATGACGATCTTCCGGCGATGGACAATGATGAGTACCGGCGGGGGAAGAAGACGACGCATGCCGTCTACGGCGAGGCGATCGCGATCCTCGCGGGGGATGCGCTGCTGAACCATGCGTACGAGACGGCGGCCAGGGCGTTTGAGATGGAGCCGGACAACCGGAATATCGGCCGCGCCTTTGCGATTCTTGCGTCCTGCACCGGGGTTGACGGCATGATCGGCGGTCAGTCGGTGGATGTGGAATACGAGGGAAAGCCGCTCACAAGAGAGCAGCTTACGTTTATCTATCACATGAAGACGGGCGCTTTGATCGAGGCGTCAATGGCGGTCGGGGCTGTGCTTGCAGGGGCCTCGGACGAGCATGTGGAGCAGATCCGCCGGATTGCGCAGAATGTCGGAATGGCGTTCCAGATTCAGGATGATATCCTGGATGTGACCGGGGACGAGGAAGTGCTCGGCAAGCCGGTGGGAAGCGATGAGAAGAACCATAAGACAACTTATGTCACTGTGATGGGGCTGGAGAGGGCCCGTGAAGATGTGGCGCGCTATTCCGCGGAGGCTGTGCGTCTGCTCGGGGAGCTGCCATATGAAAACGAATTTCTTCATGAGCTGATTCTGCAGCTGATCCACCGCAGTGCCTGAGGAGGGCTGCCATGCTGTTGGATAAAATCAACGAAGTAAACGATATCAAAAAGATTGATAAAAATCAGCTTCCTCTGCTTGCGCAGGAAATCCGGGAGTTTCTGATCCGGAAAATCAGCGTGACCGGCGGTCATCTGGCCTCAAATCTTGGCGTTGTGGAGCTGACCATGGCGCTGCATCTGGTGTTCGATCTGCCGAAGGATAAACTGATCTGGGATGTCGGGCATCAGTCCTATACGCACAAGCTTTTGACGGGGCGCAAGGATGGTTTTGATCAGCTCAGAAAGTACGGGGGCATGAGCGGTTTTCCCAAGCGGAAGGAGAGCAGCTGCGACGCGTTTGATACGGGGCACAGCTCCACCTCGATCTCTGCAGGACTCGGATACGTCCGTGCGCGGGAACTGCTCGGGGAGGATTATAATGTCGTGTCAGTTATCGGGGACGGCGCGCTGACCGGAGGAATGGCGTATGAGGCGCTGAACAACGCCTCACAGCTCAAGTCGAACTTTATCATTGTCCTGAACGACAATGACCGGTCGATTTCGGAGAACGTCGGAGGCATTTCCACGTACCTTGGAAATATCAGGACCGCGGGAGCGTATACGGGGCTGAAGACGGGAGTGGAGAACACGCTGAACAAGATTCCGATTTACGGCGACGCGCTGATTCAGGGAATCCGCAACACAAAGCAGGGAATCAAGCATATTCTGATTCCGGGCATGTTTTTTGAGGAGATGGGGATTACCTATCTGGGACCGGTGGACGGACACAATATCCAGCAGACAATCCGTGTTCTGCGTGAGGCGAAGCGGGTGAACGGTCCGGTGCTGGTGCATGTCAACACGGTGAAGGGGAAGGGATATCCTCCTGCCGAGCGGATGCCGGCCCGTTTTCACGGGACAGGGCCGTTCGAGCCGGATACCGGGCTTCCGAAGGAACGCAAGAAAAAGGCGTCTTACACGGATGTGTTTTCCACAGTTATGTGCAAGATGGGTGCGAGGGAGCCGAGGCTGGTCGCGATCACGGCCGCGATGCCGGACGGGACCGGGCTGAAGCGTTTCCGGAATATGTACAGGGACCGGTTTTTTGACGTGGGCATTGCGGAAGGCCATGCGGTGACTTTTGCCGCCGGTCTGGCCGCGGGAGGTTTGAAGCCGGTTGTGGCAGTGTATTCTTCGTTTCTGCAGAGGGCTTATGATCAGCTGATCCATGACGTCTGTATTCAGAATCTGCCGGTCGTCTTTGCGATTGACCGGGCGGGTCTTGTCGGCAGCGACGGGGAGACGCATCAGGGAATTTTTGATCTGTCGTATCTCTCGGGGATTCCCAACATGTGCGTGATGGCGCCGAAAAACAAATGGGAGCTGGCCGATATGCTCAAATACGCGATCGCGTATGACGGACCGATCGCGATGCGCTATCCGCGCGGGGAGGCGTACGACGGCCTGGAAAAGTTCCGGGCCCCCATAGAGTACGGGAAGAGTGAGATTCTGTACGATGAGTGCTCACTTGCCTTGATCGCGGTCGGGAGCATGGTAAAAATTGCGGAGCAGGTGCGCACCATGCTGCGTGATCTGGGGTACAGCTGCACGCTGGTCAACGCGCGTTTTGTGAAGCCGGTGGATGAGGAGATGCTGCGCTATCTGGCGGAGGATCACCGTCTTGTCGTGACGCTGGAGGAGAATGTCAGGAACGGCGGATTTGGGGAAAAAGTACTGGAATATTACAATGAGACAAGGGCGAATCTGCATGTCATGCAGATTACCCTGCCGGATTATTATATAGAACACGGAAATGTGGACATGCTCAGACGGGAAACCTGCACGGATGCGGAATCCGTCTACAAAAGGATTGTGGCGGAGTACCTTTCCATGTTTGAAGGATGCTGACCCGGAGCTTCACGATCCGGGATGGATGACCGGGGAGAGCATGATCCGGAAAATGAGGATGGGAGCTGGAGATGAAAGAACGGCTGGATGTGCTGCTGGTAAAGCGCGGGCTTGCGCCGTCGCGGGAAAAAGCGAAAGCGGTCATCATGTCTGGGAACGTTCTGGTGGACGGACAGCGTGAGGATAAGGCGGGGGCCGCATTTGAGGAGAGCGCGGAGATTACGGTAAAAGGGGGGCAGCTGCGGTACGTGAGCCGCGGCGGTCTCAAACTTGAAAAGGCGATGAGCCATTTTGACCTGACGCCGTGCGGGAAAGTCTGCATGGATGTCGGGGCGTCGACCGGAGGCTTTACGGACTGCATGCTGCAGAACGGAGCGGTCAGAGTCTATGCGGTTGACGTCGGATACGGACAGCTTGACTGGAAGCTGCGCACGGATGAGCGGGTGGTCTGTATGGAGAAGACGAACATCCGCTATGTGACGCCGGAGGATATCGGCGAGCCGCCTTCCCTGGTATCGGTCGATGTCTCCTTTATCTCCCTGACCAAGGTGCTCCCCGCAGTGCGGGAACTGCTCGCGCCGGACGGAGAGATTGTCTGTCTGATCAAGCCGCAGTTTGAAGCGGGGCGGGAAAAAGTCGGCAAAAAAGGAGTAGTCCGCGACCCTGCGGTGCACAGGGAAGTTATCGAGAAGGTAGCGGAATGCGCTTCCTCGCTCGGTTTTGCAGTCCAGGCTCTGGAGTTTTCTCCGATCAAAGGACCGGAGGGAAACATCGAATATCTGATGCATCTGAAAAAGAGCGGGGATGACGCGGGCGTCATTTCCCCGGAAATTTCAGTGCGGGAGGTCGTGCGTCTTGCGCATGAAGAGCTGGACAGATAAGAGGTACATAACAAATGGATCACTTTTATATTATCACAAACTATCAGAAAGATCTGGAAGGACGTACGGCGTTTGCGATCCAGGCGTATCTTGAAGAGCAGGGGAAGACCTGCTATGTTCATGAGAGGCTGAGCGAGAACTCTGGAAAGAGCAGAAAAGGAATGGACGCGATACGCTTTCATTACACGGATGTGGACAAAATTCCGTCGGATGTTGAGGGGGTGCTTGTGATCGGCGGAGACGGGACTCTGCTGCGGGCGGCCCGCGACGTCGTGGACCGGAAGCTTCCGCTTCTGGGAGTCAACATGGGAACGCTCGGCTATCTCGCGGAGATCGAATGTAGCAGCTTTCAGGCGGCGCTGGACCAGCTGCTGGCCGGAGAGTACCATGTGGAGCCGCGCATGATGATCTGCGGAGAGGCGCGCCGGCACGGGCGGAAAATTTTTGAAGATATCGCGCTGAATGATATTGTGATTATGAGAAACGGAAGGCTGCGGATTGTGGACTTCAATGTGTTTGTGGACGGGGAGTTTCTGAAATCCTACAGCGCGGACGGCGTCATCATCTCGACGCCTACAGGGTCGACCGGCTATAATCTGTCTGCGGGAGGGCCGATCGTGGCTCCGCAGGCTTCCCTGATGCTGCTGACGGCGATCGCGCCGCACACGCTCAGTTCCCGGCCGATCGTGCTTCCGGCTGAAGCCAGGATCACGATCGAGGTCGGCTCCAGCCATGGAACGGATATTGACGGCGCGGAGGCGACTTTTGACGGGGACACTTCCGTGAAGCTGAATTCCGGGGACCGGATCACGGTCCGCAGGTCGGAGAGGGAAACCATGCTGATCCGGACCAAGACCACAAGCTTTCTGGAGATACTGCGCGAAAAAATGAACAAATAGATTACCAGACTACCAGACGAAAGGAGACGCTGCATGAAGATAGGAAGACAGACCAAGATTATTGATCTGATCAGCAGATATGACATTGAGACACAGGAAGAACTGGCAGTTCATCTGAACCAGGAAGGCTATCATGTGACGCAGGCGACAATCTCACGCGACATACGGGAGCTGAAGCTCACGAAGATTTCGACGGGAGAAGGGAAACAGAAATATGCCCTGATGAATGACGGCATCACCGGCATGAATGAAAAATATCTCCGTGTGCTGCATGACGGGTATATGTCCATGGATATGGCGCAGAGTATTCTGGTCGTAAAGACAGCGTCGGGAATGGCAATGGCGGTAGCGGCGGCGATTGACGCAATGCGCTGGTCGGAGGTCGCGGGGTGCATCGCGGGCGACGACACGATCATGTGCGCAGTGCGGAGCGCGGAAGATACGGAGAAAGTGATGGAGAAGATCAGAAAGGTCGCGGGGCGGAAGTAGCGCGGACAAAACAGAAAGGTTCATGGGCCGGCGTCCGGCGCAGGCATTGCCGCCGGATACAAAACGGCCGGGAATAAAGGGAGAGAGCACAGGTACGGAACAATTATGATTGTCAGTTTGCATGTAAAAAATATGGCCTTGATCGATGAGATTGAGGTGGAGTTTGGAGAGGGACTGAATATTCTGACCGGAGAGACGGGAGCGGGAAAGTCCATTCTTTTGGGAGCCGTGAATACTGCGCTTGGGATGGGAAATTTCCGTGACTATGCGCCCAGGGATGAAGAGTACGCCCTGGCGGAGCTGGTTTTTGTGTCGGAAAGGGAGTCCGTCCGCAGAAAGCTGGAAGAGCTGGAAATTCCCTGGGAGGACGGACAGGTCATCATTTCCAGAAAATACAGAAAAGGAAGAAGCGTCAGCAAGGTAAACGGGGAGACGGTTCCGGTTTCCTTTGTGCGGGAGCTGGCCGCGGATCTGATCGACATACACGGACAGCATGAACATCAATCCCTTTTGTATCCCGCGAAGCATCTGGAGATTCTGGATGAGTATGCGGGGGAGGAACTCGCGGCGCTGAAGCAGGAATGTGCATCCAGATACCATGACTATATGGCTGCCGCCAGAAAGCTTTCCAAAGCCCGCTCAGATGAGGCGGACCGGACGAAGGAGGCGGATTTTCTGCAGTTTGAGATACAGGAAATCGAATCGGCCGCCCTGCGCGCCGGGGAAGACGGGGAGCTGGAGGCACGGTATCGGGTTCTGTCAAACGGCAGAAGAATTATGGAGGCTCTTGCGGAGGCAGGAGGATTGACCGGCTGCCGGATGAGCGGCGGGGCGGCGGATGAGATCGGACACGCGCTGCGCGCGCTGAACGGAATCCGCGGCTTTGACGGAGAACTTGACGGATGCTGCCGGATGCTCGAGGATGTGGAAGGGATGCTGGCGGACTTTAATCACGGGCTCGCCGGTTATATGGACAGCTTTCACTATGATGAACAGGAACTGCGCGCGGTTGAGGAGCGTCTGGACCTTCTGAACCGTTTAAAGGCAAAATATGGAAAAACAATCGAGGCTGTGCTCGCGTATCAGAAAGAAAAAGAGGAGCGTCTGCAGATCCTGCAGAATTATGAGGAATATCTGCAGAAGCTCCGGGCAGAATATGAACGGACAAAAAAGAAACTTCTTCTGACCGCAAAAGAAATATCCGCCGTGCGGAAACGCTGCGCCGGAACGCTTGCGGAAAGGATCCGGGAAGCGCTGGTGGATCTGAATTTTCTGGAGGTGCAGTTTGAAATTGGTTTCGTTCTGCTGGACAAACCTTGTGAGAGCGGGATCGACGCGGTCTGCTTTCAGATTTCCACCAATCCGGGGATGCCGCTGCGTCCGCTTGGAGAGGTGGCTTCAGGCGGGGAACTGTCGCGGGTCATGCTGGCGATCAAGGCGGTGATGGCGCAGCAGGACGCGGTGGATACCATGATTTTTGACGAGATCGACACGGGGATCAGCGGCAGAACGGCGCAGAAAGTGTCCGAGAAGATGGCGGTGATCGCCGGGAATCATCAGGTGATCTGCATCACGCACCTGGCCCAGATCGCGGCCATGGCGGACAATCATTTTCAGATTGAAAAATATTCCGCGGACGGAAGAACCTTCACAACGATCCGGCTTCTGAATGAAGAGCAGAGCGTCACGGAACTTGCGAGGATCCTCGGCGGAGCCAGGATTACGCAGGCTGTCCTGGACAATGCGCGTGAAATGAAAGAACTGGCAGCAAAGACAAAAAAATACCAGTGTTGATTGTGCCAAATCACATATACTGAAAGCAGGGACCTGAAAAGAGGACCTGCTTTCATTTACTGTGAAAGCCCAGTCTTCATGCAGAACCAGAAGGCAAGTTCACTTGCCGGACTGGTGATGCATAGAAGACGCTAACCCGTATGAGCAAAACAGTGATGCGAACGAATGTGAGCAGCACGATTTGCGAATATGGGCAGGGGCGCGGGAGTGCCAAAGGCACGAAGCGCCCCGTGGGCTTTCAATAGGACTTAGAATACGGCCAGGATAAAACAGAAGCGCGTCTGCGCGGAATGGAGGAACTTATGATCCGCAGGGAGATCTACAGAAGATTGATTTTGATTATGCTGGCAGTCAGTATCGCCGGCCTGTTCTGCTGCTGCTGGCTTGCCCTGAAAAACCATGTGCCAGAGCAGATGTATGTGGCTTCGCAGGGAGAAATTCCGGAGCTGTTTGGAAAAGCGTACAGCTGGATGATCTCGGAGAAGATCACGGAACTGGACAACGAAGAGCAGACCGGGGACGCAAAGCTGCCGGAGGACAGAAATACGGCGGAGGAGGAAGAGAAAAAAGACGGCCTGGGCTCATCCTCTGCGGAAGAAGCGCAGGAAGAGAAAACAGGCGGCCTTGAGGCGGCAAGTCCGCTTGCGGCCGGCGACGGGAATACTCCGTCTGCCGCCGGTGAAAACCGGGGAATTCAGGGAAGCCTGGACAGAATTGGCGAGAGCTACCGGGTGGAATATGCTCTGTTTGGAAAAATACCGCTTGCGGCAATGAGTGTGAGTGTGGTATCGCGCGCAGAAGTCTACGCGGGAGGAAAGCCGATCGGCATCTATATGGAAACGGACGGTGTGATGGTTGTCGACACAGACCAGGTGACGGCGGTGGACGGCGAAGAGTATGCACCGGCTGCAAACATATTGAGGTCGGGAGATTATATCAAGGCCGCGGACGGCGTTGCCCTGAAAAACAAAGAGGAACTGATCGACTGTTTCAATAACTGCGGCGGTTCGGACGTGGTGCTCGATGTGACGAGGAACGGCGAGGATATCCGTCTTAAAGTGACCCCGGTGCAGACGGGCGAGCATAATTACAAGGCGGGCGTCTGGGTGAGAAACGATACGCAGGGGATCGGCACGCTGACTTACGTGGAAGATTCTGGCAGGTACGGCGCGCTGGGGCACGGGATCAGCGACGTTGACACGGGAAAACTGCTCCGGATAAAGGAAGGGGTGCTCTACGATACGGATGTGATCTCCATCGTCCGGGGAACGCAGGGTTCGCCCGGGGAACTGGCCGGAATCATCCACTACAGCGACGGATATGCTGTCGGGACAATCGAAAAAAATCAGGAGAACGGGATCTATGGACAGATTTCGGGACTTCCGTATTTTGCCGCCGATATGAAGAAGTATGAGACTGCCTACCGGCATGAGGTGGAGCCGGGAGAGGCGTCCATTCTCTGTACGGTGGACGGCAGGTGCAGAGAGTATGGGATAGAGATTGAGGAAATCCGGATTAACGGGAAAGATGTCAACAAAGGTATGGTGATCCGGGTCACAGATGAAGAACTTCTGAGCCTTACCGGAGGGATCGTGCAGGGGATGTCAGGCAGCCCCATCATCCAGAATGGAAGGATTGTGGGTGCGGTGACGCATGTGTTTGTCAATGATCCGACAAAAGGATATGGAATTTTTATCGAAAACATGCTGGGTCAGTGAGCCGCATGGCAGAACGGAACCGGACAGAAACAGGAAACCTTTTCCTGTTTCTGCCGGGAAACAGTTGCTGTTCACTTCGTGACCAGCAGCACGCGCAGGTCCCATTTTGCGGCAAATCATATTTTTTCTGATGACATAACAGAAAAAAAATGGTATGATTTAGTCATCAGAAAATGGCGAGGAGGTACAGTTTTGGAAGAACGGGGGATGAGTGCCTATCATCTGACAGAATATTTGCAGTCCATCTTTGAAAATTTCGGACAGCAGGATCAGGAAATCCTGAATATGCTGGAAGAATATCAGAAAACAGAGCTGTGGCCTCTGGTGGAGGCGTACAAGCAGAACAGCGCCCTGCAGATCAAACGGTTTGCGGATGAGATGCCCGGAGGCTTTTTCATCTATCGGGCGGATGGCAATGAGGAACTTTTGTATGCCAATCATGCGATGGCGAATATTTTCGGGTGCGATTCCATGAAAGAGTTCCGGGAATGGGTCGGAAATTCTTTTTGCGGAATTGTTCATCCGGATGATCTTGAAGAAGTTGAGCGGAGCATTGTTGAGCAGATCCGCAACAGTCAGTTTGATCTGGACTATGTTGAGTACCGGATTATCCGTAAGGACGGAGAGGTGCGCTGGGTAGAAGATTACGGGCATTTTGTACATAACGGTGAAGGCGGCATTTTTTATGTGTTTATCAGCGACGCGACGGAGAAAAAGAACCGGCTTATGGAGGAGCGTCTTGCCTGGCAGAATGAGAGCATGCGCAGAGAGGAAGAATGGAAGAATCAGATCCAGGTGTACAGCCAGGAGCTTGAGACGATCAGTCTGGAGCATCTGCGCCGGCTGGAAGTGATCGAGGGTCTCAGCGTTGACTATGCTTCCATTTTCTATCTGGATCTGCAGCAGGACTGGATTCGGGTTTATCGGCTGGGTCCGCTGTTTCGCCCTCAGTTTGCGCAGACGGATCATCTGTCCGGGATCAGGAAATGCTTTGATACGTTTATCGATACGTGGGTGCATCCGGAAGATCGGGCTCTTGTCAGAAAAATAACCGGGGCAGAATATATTCGCAGAAAATTGTCGGACAGGAATACGATTCAGAATCATTATCGTATCCTGGTGGAAGGAAAGGAAGCGTATCAGCAGCTTTATATTGTGAATGTCGGCAAGGAAACGCAGGTCGCGCAGGTGGTGATGGGCTTTCGGAATGTGGACAGCGAGGTCCGGCATGAGCTGGAGCACAGGAGAGTGCTTGAGACGACGCTGGAGCAGGCGAAGGCCGCGAACATCGCGAGGAATACATTCCTTGCAAATATGTCGCATGATCTCCGGACCCCGATGAACGCGATCGCGGGATTTACGGAACTGGCCAGGAGGCACAAGGATGATCCGGAGAAGGTGGGCGAATACCTGGACAAGATTGAAGAGTCAGGGAGGCTGCTGCTTCAGCTGCTTTCCGACGTACTGGAATTTACGAAGATTGAATCCGATCAGATCCATATAGAAGAGCAGGCATGCAGCCTGCCGGAGATTGTGGACAATGTCTGCGCGGCTGCTCTTTCGCGCGCGCGGCTCAGGGGAATATCGCTGTCCAGCGATATATCCGGTCTGACACATACGGATGTCTGCGCGGACAGAGACAAGCTGGAGGAAGTTCTGATCCATCTTGTTTACAATGCGATCAAATACACGCTGCGGGGCGGGAGTGTTTTGCTCACCGCTGAAGAAGTAAAGCGTCTCTCCGCAGATTATGCGGTTTACCGGTTTGTGGTTCAGGATACCGGGATCGGAATAGGAAAAGATTTTCTGCCGTATGTTTTTGAACCGTTCGAGAGAGAAAAAAATACAACGTTAAGCGGGGTGCAGGGGACCGGGCTCGGACTTGCCATCACGAGAAACATTGTCGACCGGATGGGGGGCATCATCGAGGTAGCCAGCGAGGTGGATCATGGGAGCCGCTTTACCGTCACATTAAGTCTGCGTCTGAATCACGCGGAGCGCTCAGAAGAGAATCATGGCGGAAATACGCTGGAGCGGCTGAAAAAAGGCCAGAAGATCCTGCTTGTGGAGGACAATGAGATCAATCGTGAGATTGAGGTGGAACTGCTCTGCAGCGTGGGATTTAGAGTGGATACGGCCAGTGACGGCAGCATAGCGGTCAATATGATAAAAGCTTCGCAGCCGGGAGAATACGCGCTGATCCTGATGGATATTCAGATGCCGGTGATGGACGGACATCAGGCTGCCCAGGCCATACGGAAACTGCCGGAACCGTATCATGCGGGCATTCCCATTGTCGCGCTGTCCGCGAACGCGTTTGACGAGGACAGAAAGCGTTCGATGAAAAGCGGCATGAATGCCCATCTGGCAAAGCCGGTGGACATGGACCGGCTGATCGAGCTGATCGGGGAGATCTGAATCCATATGCCGCTGTTCATCCGGGATGTCCCGCGCGGCAGTTTATGTTTGAAAGACTGATAAGGGAAACGCTGGTTCAGTCGGCGTTTTGTGAGAATAAAGGAAAGAAAAACATGGGATTTGATGCGCAAATGAAGTATATGTGGGATCAGGCGGGTCTGCCGGTTCTCATTTTGAAGATCCGGGAAGGAGAAGTTTGCCCGATATATCAGAACAAAGCCGCGGAGGCCTTCTGTCAGGATGGAACAATGATTTCCGATATTCTTGAAGAACAGGAGAGGGAAAGACTGTTTGCCGCGGCAGCCTGTTACGGGAACGAGGATCAGCCGGTTTTCTGCCAGATCTGCGGGGCAGTCTATTCGGCAGTTCTGCTTGAGTGGCAGTCATTCTGTGTGTGTATGCTGCATAAAATAGACAGCTATTACCGGGAGACGCAGAAAAAGCTGGACGAGGCGGTCATGGCGAGCCGTGCGAAGACAAGTTTTCTCTCTGAGATGTCGCATGATATCCGTACTCCGATGAACGCGATCATAGGAATGACGGATATTGCCCTGATGCAGAAGGAGATTCCGGCGCAGATTCAGTCCTGTCTGACCAAAATCAGGACGGCCTCCGGACATATGATGTCGCTTCTGAATGAAGTTCTCGATATGTCGCGGATTGAGAGCGGAAAAATTCTTCTTCAGACCACGGAGGCGGAGATTGCGGATATTCTGCATGAGATTCTGATTGTGGCGAAGCCGCAGGCGGATGCGAAGCAGCAGAAATTTGTACTTACCCTTGGGAGAATGGATCAGGAGCGGATTGTGGTGGATCCGGTCCGCCTGAAGCAGATCTGCATCAACCTGCTGTCAAATGCGGTTAAATTTACGCCGGAAGGCGGTTCTGTCTCCATGTTTCTTGCGATAGAGGAAGACGGCAGCAGGGAGGACCAGGTCGTGCTGCGTCTCACGGTGAAAGATACCGGGATCGGGATGAGCCGGGAATTTCTGTCCCGCGTGTTTGTTCCGTTTGAGCGGGAGGAAAGCGCTCTGACCAGCAAGATTCAGGGAACGGGGCTTGGCATGGCCATCACAAAAAATCTTGTCGAGCTGATGGGCGGCAGCATCTGGGTAGAAAGCAGTCCCGGGGAGGGCACTGAGTTTGATCTTGAGATTCCGTTTCAGAAAGCGGAATCGGACGAGGATATCTGCAGGAATGTTCTTTGCGGGCGCAGAATTTTGTTCCTTGATGGACAGCAGGAAGAGGCAGAGCAGGTAATCCGGATGGCGGAAAAGCTTGGAATGGAGGTGGACTGGGCCCGCCGGGCAGAGCAGGCAGTCCATTTTATTAACGACGGCATATTTTCGGGGACGGAATATTTTGCGCTTCTTGTGGCGGAACAGGTTCAGGACGTGGAGATCCTGTCGTTTCTTCCGGAGATCCGAAAGCGGATGGGAGCTGATTTTCCGATTCTGATGCTCTCCGAGAGCGACTGGAAGCATAGTGAATACATGTTTACGAGAGCGGGAGTTGACGCTTTTATTCCGCTTCCGCTGTTTTACAGCAGATTTTCCCGCGGACTTTATGCGTTCACCCAGGAGGGGAAAAACGAGAAGACCGTGAGCGCCGAGAGTATCCGGAGAGATTTTTCAGGAAGGCGTCTGCTGCTTGTGGAGGATAATGAGCTGAACCGTGAGATTGCGGAGGAACTCCTCGGTATGAGCGAAATCCTGATTGAGACTGCGGAGAATGGCAGGGAAGCGCTTGAAAAATTCAGCAGTACGAAACCGTTCTATTATGATCTGATCCTGATGGATATCCAGATGCCCGTGATGAACGGCCTGGAGGCGACGAGGGCAATCCGCGCGCTTGACCGGCCGGATGCCGGGACGGTTCCGATTATTGCGATGACTGCGAACGCTTTTGTGGAGGATGTCAGAAATTCTCTCGAGGCAGGCATGGACGCTCATGTCTCAAAACCGCTTGATATGGATCTGCTTCTTGCATGCATGGAACGTCTGCTCACTTCGTAGAAACTGGTATCGTGATGCCGCGAATTGCTTCGCATTTCATGTATTTTTGGGAACTGGCGGTTTACCATTTATCAGGAGGCAGAATTATGAAAGAATATCAGGAAAAATATATTGACAATCTGAAGCTTGTCATGAAGCTGTCCGACCTGCTGTGGAAGGATCCGCCGGATGCCGCGCAGTTTCTCGCGTCACAGGAAGTTTCGTCCTGTGATACAAAAAACGCTCCGCGGGATCGCACAGCGGCGGATTGGAAGATGCCGCTGACGCGGCCTGCCGCAGGCGGAGAATCCAGCAGAGCAGGATTCTTTTTTACAAAACGGAGGGAGAACCAGGCGCAGATACACAGAATTGCCAGAGAAAATACAGAGATTCTCCGGCGGCATCTCATGCCTGTTCTGGATGATATCGTATCAGCTTCGGAGGATGAAATCGCTGCGCTCGATGAGTTTGCGGGAAAGCTGCTTCAGTGGCCGAAGCAGCTGGATCTTGTGCTGAACTACATGCTGCGCTGCGCCCTGGTGGCTTATGCCCGCAAGTGGAAAAAGAGAGATATGCTGATCTGCCAGCTCTATCACACGGGGATGGCACTTCTGTATATGCAGGAACTCGCGGATGTCGCGAAGCAGAACCGGTATAACTGGAAGATGGGGATGATGTTCGGGGAGGCCGCTTCCTATTTCAGGGTTTACGATGAGATAGAAGATCCTGAAACGCGCGGGTACATCCACAGGGCCATGGCCAATATTGCGCTGTCCTACAGATGGAGTGATCCCGTGGAGGCCCGGCAGAAAGTCGAGGCGATCCGGAGATCCTTTCATGTCCTGACGGACCCGGTTTATCATGCAAAAACACCTTCTCTGCCCTGGGATACGTATCTCTACAAGAGCCATCAGGAGCGCACGACGGAGATGACGCTGCTGCGAAGCGGCGAGGATGATGTGCAGATCATACGGGAAGTTATGGAATCCGCGGAATTTGTCTGGAAAAGACAGATGGAAAACAGCAGGAAAAACGGGACCCGTCCGCATATCCGCTGGGTGCTTGAATATGAAATGGCCCAGTACCACTGCGGAATCATTACGCTGCCGCAGCTTTTGGAAAAGATGGAAGAACTTTATATGGATCAGGACTGGGAGGACTTTTCGGAACAGGGAATTTTTGGAAACACGTATCTTCCGGCGTTTTACGGGAACTATCTGGTAAAGGACCGCGCGCTTTTGCGGGGCAAAAAGGACATCATGAGCTTTATGTACAGTCAGATGGTAAAGTATGTCAGAAAAATGCCGAATAATGAGCTGAACGGGAGACTGGTCAGGTATCTGCTGGAAGGGATGCGCGCTTTTGTGGAATATCCGGACGGCATTCAGATGAAGGATTTCCTGATCCGTCTTGTGGTTGTCAGGAATCCGGAAATTTATGTGCATCTTTTGATGACGGGAGAAGTTGCGCGCATGATCACGCGCCGTGCCATTGACAGGATTCCGGAGTCTCTGGCGGGGGTTCTGGATCTGCCGGACGCACAGGCGGTATGCAGACAGAGGGAGGAACTGCTGCAGTTTGCCTGCGAGAGCGGAATCCTGCATGACGTCGGCCGGATGATGACGGGCAATCTCCCCGCGCTTTCGGGCAGATCATGGCTGGAAGAAGAGAAAATCCTGTATGAATTTCATACCGGCGCGGGAGCGAGGCTTCTGAACTCCTGCGAATCGACCAAAAGGTATGCGCTGACAGCGCTCGGACATCACCGCTGGTATGATGAGACCGGAGGATATCCGGAGGAATACCGGCGTGAGGACAATCCTGACAGGCAGATGACCGATATCGTCGGAATCGCGGCGGCCTTGACGGAACAGTTTGTTAAGGAATGGGAAAGACGGGAAGAGGACGACGGCGGGAGACAGGTTCTGCGTGAGACGGTCACCCGGATTCTTGACGGGGCGGGAACTCAGTTTGCGCCGGAGTACGCGGCGCTGCTGCCGGATATGGAGGCGGAGCTTGCCGTTTATCTGAAAGATGCGGAACAGCGCTGCTATGAGCAGGCGTTCGGGATGATGAGTGGGAAAGCAGAATTTGCCGGAAATGAAGAATCCTGACAGAATTTTTATTCAGGATAAGCCATGTAACGACGGTGAAAAATAAAAAAAATCGTATTTTTTCGTCACGATTCTCCATAAATCACGTTAGTATTAGCGAGGGGAAGTATCATACTGTCAAAAGACAATGTCGGATATTGTCGTACAAAAATGATTGCGAAAGCCAAAAGATAAGTTATACTAGAATAGAATTCTGAAAGAATCAGACATTTATAAAAGCAACATATTTTGTATAGGACTTTAACAGGACACGAGGATGACAGTATACAGGAATTTCAGTGTTGAGAGAGGAGTTTGTGATGGGAAAATTGAATATCGCAATCGCTGATGACAATGAAAGAATGGTAAGACTTCTTGATCATATTGTGAGCAGCGACGAGGAACTGCAGGTGGTCGGAAAAGCGGCCGATGGAGAAGAGCTCATGGAAGTGATCCAGGAGAAAAGGCCGGATGTCGTACTGCTTGACATCATTATGCCGAAACTGGACGGACTTGCCGTGATGGACCGCGTAAACCGTGATCCGGGAATCAAGAAGCCGGTGTTTATCGTGATATCTGCGGTCAGTCAGGAAAAAACCACGGAGGATGCGTTTGAGGTCGGCGCGGATTATTATATTTTAAAGCCGTTTGACAATGATATGGTGCTTCAGCAGATCAAAAGGACAAAAGCGCGGCAGGAAAGAAGTCAGTCCAGAATCAGGAAGATCAACGCGTACGAGAGCAGAAAAGAATACATGGAGCGCAATCTGGAAACAGATGTCACAAATATCATACATGAGGTAGGGGTGCCCGCGCATATCAAAGGCTATCAGTATCTGCGGGACGCGATCATCATGTCTGTGACGGATATGGAGATGCTGAACTCCATCACGAAGATTCTGTATCCGACCATAGCGAAACGTCATCAGACGACTCCGAGCCGCGTGGAACGCGCGATCCGCCACGCGATTGAGGTTGCGTGGAGCCGCGGCAAGATGGATACGATTGACGCGCTGTTCGGCTATACGGTCAGCAACGGAAAAGGCAAGCCGACGAACTCGGAGTTTATCGCAATGATTGCGGACAAGATCCGTCTTGAATACAAAAACAGATAGACGGAGAAAAGTTCTGGTCCGGATGCGGCGGACCGTGGAATAATTATTTCAACAATAGGAAGAATAGTACTTTTCATCTTTGTAAAAATGCGGTATAATCGTGTTAATGAGGTGATAAGACAACGATTATGCGGAGGTTTTTATATGAAAAAAGTATTATTTGTCTCATCGGAAGTGGTTCCGTTTGTCAAGACGGGCGGACTTGCGGATGTGGCCGGATCGCTTCCGAAGTATTTTGACAAGAAGGAATTCGATGTCAGAGTGATTCTTCCGAAGTATCTGTGCATGAGCGAGAAGTGGAAGAACCAGCTCAACTATGTCACTCATTTTTACATGGATCTTTCCTGGCGCTCCCAGTACGTGGGAATTCTGGAGATGAAATACGAGGGGATTCAGTTCTATTTCATTGACAATGAGTATTATTTTGCGGGACCAAGACCGTACGGCAACATTTATCAGGATATTGAGAAATTTGCGTTCTTTTCGAAAGCTGCGCTTTCCGCGCTTCCTGTCATCGGTTTCCAGCCTGACATTGTCCATTGCCATGACTGGCAGACCGGTCTGATTCCGGTGCTTCTCAAGGATAAGTTCCATGAGGGGGAGTTCTTCCGGAATATGAAATCGATCATTACCATACATAACCTGAAGTTCCAGGGCGTGTGGGACGTGAAGACCGTGCGCGACATCACCGGACTTCCGGCCTATTATTTCGCTCCGGATAAGCTTGAGGCATATGGGGACGCGAACTATCTCAAGGGCGGCATCGTGTACGCGGACGCCGTCACGACTGTCAGCAAAACATACGCGGAAGAAATCAAGACTCCGTTTTACGGCGAGCGTCTGGACGGCCTGATGAGAGCGAGGTCCAACTGTCTGAGCGGCATTGTGAACGGGATCGATTACAATGAATACAATCCGGAGACGGATCCGCTGATTGAAAAGAATTACAGTGCAAAGACATTCCGCAAGGAAAAGATCAAGAATAAACGCGCTCTGCAGAGGGAACTTGGGCTTGAGCAGAACGATTCGGTGTTTATGGTAGGCATCGTGTCCCGTCTGACGGATCAGAAAGGCTTTGATCTGATTGCCTACATGATGGATGAGATGTGTCAGCAGAATCTCCAGCTTGTCGTTCTCGGAACGGGGGAGGAGAAATACGAGAACATGTTCCGTCATTTCGCCTGGAAATATCAGGGAAAGGTTTCCGCGAACATTTTCTACTCGGAAGCTCTGTCACATAAGGTTTACGCATCCTGCGACGCGTTCCTGATGCCGTCGCTGTTCGAGCCGTGCGGACTGTCGCAGCTGATGAGCCTGCGCTACGGTACGCTTCCGATCGTGCGGGAGACGGGCGGCCTGAAAGATACGGTTATTCCGTACAATGAGTATGAGAGCACAGGGACGGGTTTCAGTTTTGCGAACTACAACGCGCACGAAATGTTCTTCACGCTCAAATATGCGATGGGAATCTATTACGACAAGAAGCGTGAGTGGAACAAACTGATCGACCGCGCGATGGCGATGGACTTTTCCTGGGGCAGTTCCGCCAGGAAATACGAAGAGCTTTACCGCAGGCTGCTTGGGGAAGAGCCGAAAGCAGAAGCTCCCGCTCAATAATCCGGCAGGATTGATAAACCGGCGTTTTGAGCCGGTGGTGTGAATAAAATACCTCCTTCTGTAAATACTGAGAGTGTAACGCAGTATTTCGAAGGAGGTATTTTTATCATGAATGAATTATCTGAGCTCGATCTTCAGAACCTTCGTCATCTGATTGGCGGATTTTCGACGACACAATGCAAGATGCAGGCATACGCTTCCCAGGCGACGGATCCGGGGGTGAAGCAGTTTTTCCAGAAATCCGCACAGTCGGCAATGGAATCCAGACAGCAGCTTATGGGCTTTTTACAGTAGGGAGGGCACAGACATGGATGAAAAGACGATGGTATCTGACACACTTGCCTCGATCAACGGGGAACTGGTCCGCTACGGAGAGATGATTCCGCAGACCGAAAACGCGCAGCTGAAGCAGACACTGAAACAGTTCAGAAATCAGTGTGAGATGTCACAGGAAGAGATCTACCAGATTGCGAGAGCAAAACAGTATTATGTACCGGCGGCGAAAGCCACAAGAGAAGAGATCGATCATGTGAGATCGATTCTGACGCAGGGCTGAGGTGTTTCTGCGGCCATGAAAGAAACGGCGGCAAGGTCAGGGTGACCGGGAAAACACGGCGGGCAGGAGGCGTTTTTTCCTCCTGCCCGATTCAATGTCTGCTGGAATTTATGCAGGGAAGCATGAATACTGCGAAGAATCCCAGATAAATTCCTCCCCGGAGAATAAGAGCGCCCCACGAGCAGCCCTGCAGCGCCGGCAGTATTTTCTGCAGAAGGAGCAGTCCGCAGGTACTTGCCGCGCAGAGGATGAGCGGCTGTCCGAATACGGAGAAAAGGGGAAGCCGGAGCGGGGCGTTTCGGTGGAGTGTGATCAGTGTCGCGGTGAAGATCAGCAGCTGGCTTGCGAACAGGCCGAGAAAGTAGCCGTCAATCCCCTTTGAGGGGACGAGCAGGACGACGGCGGCAAGCCGCACAACAAAGCCGATGGAATTCTGCAGCGATACCGCGAATGTTTTTCCGAGACCATGCAGGACATTGACCAGCGTCGTGTTCAGGTAGAGGAACGGGCAGAGCCAGGCGAGGCTCAGGATAAAGCGGCCCGCGAGCGGACTCCGGAACAGAAGGCTTCCCAGGTCTTTTCCAAACAGGCAGAATACATGGAAGCAGAAGATCCCGAGCAGAAGACTGACGCGGAAGGAAATCTCGATCGTTTTTGAGAGCCGGTGTTTCTGGTCAAGAACGCGCGCTTCCGACACAGCCGGGAGCAGCAGTGTGCCGAGCGCGCCGGTAATGGCGGTCGGAAAGAGCAGAAGCGGCATGGTCATTCCGGTCAGAGTCCCGTATACGGAGAGCGCTTTGGAAGGGTCAAGTCCGAACCGCACAAGCTGCTGCGGCAGCAGGGCTGCCTCAATTCCCTGCAGAATGCAGATCAGCATGCGGTTGGCGCTTAGGGGAGCGGAAACGGCGATAATTTTCCGACATTCCGAAAGCAGACTGCGTTTTTTTTGGTTCCAGGCTGATTTTTTTGACGTTCCGGTTTTGCGGGGGGAACTGCCGGGTGAAGCGGAAACCGTGTCATCGGGACTGTCTGTATCTCGGGGTTCTTCTTCATGGCGACGACTGTCTGCGCCTCTGTGCGGCAGCAGGACACAGCACACCGCACAGTAAGCTGCCGAGCAAAACTCACCGGCGGCCTGGCCGAGAGCCATGACGGAGACGGACGGTGTCTGCCCGTTTGCGGTCATGATCTGACAGAACGCGAATACAGAGCCGATGCGGAACAGCTGCTCGATGATCTGTGCGAACGAGGGAATCTTTATCTGCTTTTTTCCGATGAAGTATCCTCCGAGACAGGTATGCGTGACGGAAAATGGCAGCGAGAAGGCCAGAATGCGGAGAAGAACCGCGCAGCGTTTTTCCGCAAGAAATACTTCCGCGATCCAGCCGGCTTTCCAGTATACAAGGGCGGCAGTCAGGGCGGACAGAAAGAGGGAGACGAAAAGCCCTGCAAAAAGTATCCGGTCTGCGCTTTTTTTGTCGTTTCTGGCAAAATCTTCCGCGCAGTATCTTGAGATGGCGGTCTGGATACCGCCGGACGCGGCGGCCATGCAGAATGCATAGACCGGCATCGTCAGATGAAAAATTCCGATTCCTTCCGCGCCGATCGTGCGCGACAAAAAGATTCTGTAAAAAAATCCGAGAATTCTCGTGGCGGCCCCGGCCGCTGTCAAAAAAAAGGTTCCTTTCAGCAAAAACTGTTTCTGGGTCATATGCGGCTCCCGCAGGAAAAGTTATTTTATTTTTATGAAGGATACGGAGAAGATATGTTGAAAAGATGCTGCAGTTCCCCCGGCTGTCCTGTGAGAGAATGTCTGAGAAAAATGGTCGGAAATTCCGAGTAAAATACTCTTCTTTTCTCTTGACATATCTCTGTCATGGTGCTATGATGATCAGGAAATCCGAGTAAAACACTGGGAAATAGTTCGCGGCAGCGGAACTGATGGTTTATGAAATCTGTTGCGGCTGGAAGGGGGCTTCATGAAATTATCCACAAAAGGAAGATATGGGCTGCGCGCATTGATCGATCTGGCGCAGTACAGCGAGAATGAGGCTGTGTCGATCGCCAGTGTTGCGGCAAGGCAGAATATATCGGAGAGTTATCTTGAGCAGCTTGTCGCGAAGCTCCGCAAAGCGGGTCTCGTTGTGAGCATACGCGGCGCGCAGGGGGGCTACCGTCTGGCAAAACCTGCCGATACAATATCTGTGGGAGATGTTCTGCGCGCGCTGGAGGGGAATCTTGAGGCGGTGGAGTGCTCCGCGCAGTCGGAGGAAGGCTGCCAGGGCTCGGATCTCTGCGTGACGAAGTATGTCTGGCAGAAGATCAATGAGAGCATCGCGCGGACCGTCGATGAAATGATGCTGGCGCAGCTTGTCGAGGAGAGCAGGAAAGCGCATGAAAAATGCGGCGGCGACGGGAATGTCGATTTCAGCAGAGAGAGCTGTTCGGGCTGAGCGGCGGCAGAGGAAAAATATTTTTTGATCCCGGCAGCATAGGATGAAGCACTGGGGAAATATGTATGCGTGAAACGGCCGGGAGAATTTTCCTCATGCGGCGCGCTCTCAGTGTGGGCATGAATATTACGCAGAATGCTGTCCCGCGATATGGGGCATGGAGATTAAATAAAGGAGAAAAAGTATTATGGGAAAGTTGATTTATCTGGACAACGCGGCCACGACAAAGACGTCGCCGACTGTACTGGAGGCGATGCTGCCTTATTTTTCGGAGAATTACGGAAACGCTTCGAGCATCTACAGCATCGGCACAAAAAGCAAGGAAGCGATTAATCAGGGCCGTGCGGCGATCGCAAAGGTTCTCGGAGCAGCCGAGAATGAGATCTATTTTACGGCGGGAGGATCTGAGTCGGACAACTGGGCCCTGAAGGCGACGGCGGAAGCTTACGCGAATAAGGGAAAACATATTATCACCTCGAAGATCGAGCATCACGCGATTCTCCACACCTGCGAGTATCTTGAAAAGCAGCGGGGGTATGAGGTGAGCTACATCGACGTCGATGAGAACGGTGTCATCAAGCTGGATGAGCTGAAGAAAGCGATCCGCCCGGATACAATTCTGATCTCCGTCATGTTTGCGAACAACGAGATCGGTACGATCCAGCCGATCAAAGAAATCGGGGAGATCGCGCATGAGCACGGCATCCTGTTCCATACGGACGCGGTGCAGGCGTTCGGCCAGGTTCCGATCAATGTGGATGAGCTTCACATCGATATGCTGAGCTCCAGCGCCCATAAGATCAACGGCCCCAAGGGCATCGGATTCTTGTACATCCGCAAGGGCGTGAAGATCCGCTCCTTTGTTCATGGCGGGGCGCAGGAGAGGAAGCGCCGCGCGGGTACCGAGAATGTGCCGGGTATCGTGGGATACGGAAAGGCCGCGGAGGAAGCCGCCGCGACGATGCAGGAGCGCACCGCGAGGGAAGCGCAGCTGCGCGATTACCTGATCGACCGCATCCTGAAGGAGATTCCGTACACAAGGCTGAACGGAGACCGCACGAGACGTCTTCCGAACAACGCGAACTTCAGTTTCCAGTTTATCGAGGGCGAGTCCCTGCTGATCATGCTCGACATGGAAGGCATCTGCGGTTCGAGCGGCTCTGCCTGTACTTCGGGATCGCTGGATCCCTCACACGTCCTTCTGGCGATCGGTCTGCCGCATGAGATCGCGCATGGATCACTGCGTCTGACGCTCGGCGCGGACACGACGAAGGAAGATCTTGACTTTACGATCGAGAAAATCAAGGGGATTGTAGAGCGGCTGCGCAGCATGTCCCCGCTTTATGAGGACTTTGTAAAGAAATCCCGGAAAAACTGATCTAGAGAACAGGGATGTTTTTGAAAAGAATTTAATTATCGGAAAGAACTGATTGGGAGGTTAAGCACTATGTATTCAGAAAAAGTAATGGATCATTTCCAGAACCCGAGAAATATGGGAGAAATTGAGAACGCGAGCGGAGTCGGCACAGTAGGAAACGCGAAATGCGGCGATATCATGCGTATGTACCTTGACATTGATGACAACGGCATCATCCAGGACGTAAAGTTCAAGACGTTCGG
>CANQAR010000026.1 GCA_947588845.1 uncultured Lachnospiraceae bacterium | reverse complement strand
GCATAACATGACCTCCCTTTGATAAGGTCATTATACTATAAATTTAAACGTATGTCTAATTAAATTAGGTTATACTACTGTACGAGCAGCATGGCAGTCTGTTCCGGGACAGAGGGAAAACCTCCGTCCTGTTCAGCTTCCTGCAGAATGAGCTGAGCGAACCGTTTCCTGACGATCACAAAATATCTTTTCTGATCCATCAGATCCTCAGCATTCTGATCATCCAGGAGAGACCATTGGCCAGCGCTCCCGTGCAGAAAGCGCAGGAATATATTCAGCAGCATTTCCAGGAACCTCTCACTGTGGACGGCATCGCGGCATCCGTATCGCTGAGCCGCTATTACTTTTCGCGCTTATTTAAAAAGGAGACCGGCTTCGCGCCTCACGAATACCTTCTGGATGTCCGTCTGCGCAATTCCAAGCAGCTTTTAACAGAAACCAGTCTCTCTGTTGAACAGGTCGCTTTTCAGTGCGGATTCGCCAGCGCCGCGCATTTTATCCGGGCCTTCAAAAAAGATACGCTTGTCACGCCTTCCGCTTTCCGCAAATATTTTGACCCTATTGGGTTTCGGTGAATTATTCCGTCAAAATCTTTCGGCGCTGCTTCTATAGCAAAGATCTGATGCCAGGGTCGAAAGATCATGCGCTCCATGTTGACAAAATTCCTTTTGACCCCAGCATCATGATTTACTCATATTCTCGTAAACGTTCCGTGACAGAACGGTTCCTCACTGTTCTTTTGTAAGTAACGATCGGTGTCAAAGCACATAGTATCATTACAAGTAATATTGCACATAGCAGTGGGAGCACAGGTATTGCAAATGGAATTTTCATATAATTCATAGATTGAAAAATAAACCAGGTGATACCTGTCCCGATTGTTAATGTAATAAAAACAGAACCGCCCGCATATAACATTCCTTCACGAATCAATAATTTTTTTACCTGTTTCTTTGACATACCGACGCTTTCCATAATGGAAAAAGTCAATTTTCTGTTCTGCATACTGTTTGCCATTGTATTGATGTAGTTCAGCATCCCCACCAGTAACAGAAGAAGTGAAATGACTGTACCTGTTTCAAACATGCCGCTTTGCGAATCCTGGATCGTTTTCATATCGTCATATTTTGAAATAGAGAGCAGATCATGATTGTATGGGTTCGCTTCAATGATATTTTTGATTTCCTTTTCTGTTTCAACATCGTAAGATTGTTTATATTTAACAGTCAGGCTTAAAACATATGGTTTTGAGGTTAACGATTCTAAATGATTTTCACTTACGATTAAATTTGCCCCAAAATTTACGGTTGCCCCGTAATAATCCCCATAGCTGACTGCTCCGATTTTAATTTCCTGTTTTTGATTTCCTGTAGAAAATGAAATGCTGCTTCCGATCCATTTTTTGGGTATTTCAAATCCGGCATACTGCAAAATTGCCGTTTTGCCGCTTAAAAATTCCTGCCGATCTATGATGCTGCCAAGACTTCCGTTTAAATAGTTAAATTCTGACTCATCAATTCCCTTTACCATCCCATAGTATTTCTCAGGATTTTTCTGATACTCTGAAACCGCGTCAGAGTAAGTCAGATAAGGTTTCATTTTTGTACAGCCTTTTATCCAGAAATCTGAAAAACCGCCTTCCTCATATGGAAAAACAACAGGAATCCCCTTTACAGCATGAACCTCCGCCACACCCGCTGTTTTCTGTATATCCGATAAAAAAGCATCATCGATTGCCGGCTTCAGGGAGGTGATATCTTCTGTTGTCTGCGTGGAATTATGTACAATAAAATCTGCATCCCAGTAATTCGGGTATACGGTTCGTCTGCCCTGACTGTCAATCAGCGTAGTCAGGCAGAAAAATACGATCAGACTCATTGCAAGGGACAGAAAAACAACAGCCGTTCTCTTTTTATTGTTTTTCAGCTGATCTTTTGCCATTCGCCAGTACAAATTACCCTGCCTCTTTTTCCTCGCACAGGGAATTACAATATTTCCCCGGTATTTTACGGCCTCCACAGGCGTTACGTCCGCGGCAATATGAATCGGTTTCCTGACGCCGCATAATATTGCAGCCGCTGTAACCAAAATACTTAATGCCAGCACTTCCGGATAAAAGTAGAAACCTGTATTTCCCAGGGAAATTCCCAAAACTTTCACAACATAAGGCGCAAGAATCAGGGAAACGGATATACCCAGGATAATGCCCGCAGTAATTCCTGTCACACCAACCAGCAAGATTTGTTTGCGGATAAATCGGACTAATTGTTTTTTGGTCATACCCAGTGTCTGTAACAGACCATAATATCTGATTTTCCCGGAAACCGACAGATAAAGGATATTGTAGATCAGCAAATAAGCGCTGAGGCAGATAATAAAACACAGTCCCAATACTGCAAATAATATGGTCAGCGATCTTTCGATGTATTCCGAGGCCTGAAAAACCTGTGTCAACGATAATCCAAGACTTTCTTTCAGTTTTTCAATCGTTTTTCCAGTCATATAGTTACTTTTAAACTTCACCTGTAAAATCCCGCTGGACTCTAAATCATAACCTGTCTGTTCATAAAAATCCTTTGAGACATAGAAGTTCGCCTTGTCCCCGCCATACCCTTTCCAGATACCACTGATCACAAAGTCTGTTGTATGAATACCTGTATAATCTTCATAAGTCAGGGAAAGGCAGCCGCCAACTGACAAAGAGCTTTTCCCGCAGGCTTCAAGAACTTCTTCCGTGGCTAATAATTCATTTCGGGTCTGTGGATAGTGCCCCTTCATTTCTGTTACTGCCAGCGCTTTCTGACTCTCCCAATACGTTTTGTCTCCCCATAAGAACCCGGCATTGACGCTGCGGTCGGAATCAGAACTTTTTACATTTCCGCAATACGCCAGTACACCGACACTTTTTACGTCAGAACGATTGAGAAGAATCTTTCTTTGATCTTCCGTGAATCCATTCATGACAGCGATATCATATTCTGAACCATACAAACGGGTATTTTGTAATCTGCTCAAATCTAAATATGTCAGTCCTATCGTAAAAATGGAAAAAAGCATAAAAGATGACAGCAGGATCGTAAGAAACAGAATAAAAAACTGCCGCTTATTTGTTCGTATTGTATTTTCAGCAAGTTTGTTTATCACGGAACGATTATTGTTTGCCAGCATAAGAATCACTTTCCCTTCCATATTTTTCCGTCCTGCAGCCGGACTGTTCTGTCTGCCATTTGTGCAATATCCAAATCATGGGTAATCACAATCAGCGTCTGCTGATATTTTTCCGCAATCACTTTTAAAAGTCCTATGACATCATGACTGGCGGAAGTATCAAGATTCCCTGTCGGCTCGTCGGCAAGAATAATCGCCGGTTTTGTCGCCAGAGCTCTTGCAATGGCAGCCCGCTGCTGCTCTCCGCCGGAGAGCATGGATGGAAACATTTCCAGCTTATCTGCAATATGAAGCGTTTCCACTAATTCCTGAATAAATTCTTTATCAACGACAGCACCATCAAGTTCCAGTGGAAACGTGATATTGTCATAGATATTTAAATCCGGAATCAAATTATACTGCTGAAAAATAAATCCCGCCTTTCTTCTTCTGAAAAGGGCAAGCTGTTCTTCATTCATTTCTGAGAGATTCATACCATCTACAATTACCGTTCCGGAAGTAGGAAGATCAAGCCCGCCTATCATATGTAAAAGCGTGCTTTTTCCGCAGCCGGATTTCCCGATAATGGAAACGAATTCCCGTTCTTTTACTTCAAAATTCACTCCATCCAGGGCAATTACCGTTTGAGTGCCAATATGATAATGTTTTGATAAAGAATTTGTTTTTACAATTACTCTTTCCATAGACATTCCTCCCGTTTTTGTTTTTATCTCGATCCGTTTTCTCGTCAAAAAGACTGCCGGGAAATGTGTCAGCAGGGAGCTTATCCCACCGGACATTTTCCGACAGCCCCTTCCCTCGTTATTTATCATAGAACAGAAAAATCACAAACCGTTCACAAAAAGAAAAAATCACAAAATTGTGATTTTTCCAGACGTTTTAATTTGGCAGACAAATATGAAAAGTACTTCCCTTTCCTGTTTCTGATTCAACTTTTATATAGCCGCTCTGCATGGATATGATCTTTCGCGCCAGATATAAGCCAAGGCCGACGCCTTCTGTATTATGAACTTCCGGCTCACGGTAAAACCGGTTAAATATTGTTCCCTGCCTTTCTAAAGGAATCCCTTTTCCTGTATCGGTAATACTGATTTTTGTAAAAATTTCTCCCCGGCATACAGAAATGTAAATCTTACCGTTTTCACTCGTATATTTGACTGCATTATCGAGAACATTAAAAACGGCTTCCGCTGTCCATTTTTTGTCATGTTCTAATCGGAGTGTTTCATCATATGCAACATGAATTTGAATGTTTTTCTGGTCTGCTTTTGGAACAACCGCTCCAATTGCCAATGCAAGGGTTTCTGATACAGGGTATTCTGATTTTTTTATTTTAATTGTTCCGGTTTCTAATCTTGAAATTTTCACCATACTTTGAAGAAGAAAATCCAGCTTATCCACCTGCTTACTCATTCTGGTTAAATATTCTGCACTTTCTGATGTATTGACTTCATCTAAAAGCAGTTCCTGATACAGCTTAATATTTGCAAGAGGTGTCTTCGTCTGATGTGATGTATCGGATACCAGCTCTTTTAAATTTTCTTTTTCCTCGTATAATTCCTGATTTCTGTGCGTGTACATATTAGAAATACGACATAATTTATCGTATACCTTCCCCCATAAATCATCTTGTCTGTACACTGCTTTCTTCAGATTTTTACCATCTAACAGTTCTTTTAAACTTATTTCCAATTTCTCTGTAAAATCATAAATATCCCGTTTCAGACAATGGTTTTTCCACAAAAGACAGCAAATTATCCCCATCAGCAGCAAGATAATCAGGATGCAGATTATTTCCATATATATCCCATTCCATATACGTTTGAAATATAATGATGCCCTTCTGTTTCTATTTTCTTGCGCAAGCGGTTGATATTGACAGCAAGAACATGCTTATCCAGAAACTGTATCCCTTCTTCCCACAGGGAATCCAACAGAACAGAATAGGTTAATAATTGTCCCTTATGCTCAATCAGTTTTTTCAAAATATGGTATTCCGTCGGCGTGACAGAACAAGTATTTCCCTCAATTTGTGCAGCCCCCAATTCAAAATCTATTTTTAAAAATCCATCGTCATATATATTTGGTTTTTTTATTTCCCTTGACAGGATAACAGAAATTTTCTTTAACAGAATTTTCATGGAAAAAGGCTTTGTCACATAATCATCCGCTCCAGTTTCATAACCGTTTAAAACATCTTCTTCTAAATCCCGTGCGGAAAGAAACAATACCGAGATATTACTTCGTGCTTTTATCCATCTGCAAAACTGGAATCCGTCGCCGTCGGGTAAATTTATATCCAGTATCACCATGTCAAAAGTATGGCTGGCCGCGAGAACTTGTCCATCTTTACAGGTATACGCATTGTAAACGCGATAACTTTCTTTTTGTAAAGCGGCGCAAATTGTATAATTTAATTCTGGATCATCTTCAAGTACAAGAATTGTATAAATAAGCTACTCCTCCTCTACTGCAATAGATTATTACTATTCATTTTATCTCTTTCCGGAAAAGACTCATGATCTGGGAAGAAAAAATACTCTGCATCTCCATATTCGGGATTGCCAAAGTAAGCATCCTCCCCTCCGGTCTCTCTCTTGCCGTCAGGTAACCGGTCATATAGAGCAGACTCCACAAATTATCAACCGTGCTGTACATATCCCGATAAGTCAGTTCCTGATGAATCTCCTTTCGGATCGTCCCTCCATCCGCAAGAACCGCCAGTTCCTGCCTGGCCGTACTCGTATTCAGTTTATACACAAATTCCCTTACTGCGTCATTATCGCTGGAATTGGCCCAGAAATTTTCCGGCTGTGCCTGCGGATCCGCCAGAAGAAGATCCACATAATTCATGACGTCCCACGGACAGTACATATTCCTGCTGCCAAACCGATAGCCGTCATACCACTCTCTTACCGCTCCATAGGCATCAGAAAGACCATAATATTCCAGAATTTCCCGCACTTCTTCATCCGTAAAACCAAAATGTTCTTCAAACCGCACATCCGGTGCTGTCAGCACACGGAGATTGTTCATCCCCGTAAAGATACTTTCTCTGGAAATGCGGAGGCATCCTGTCAAAACCGCGAACTCCAGACTGGCATTCGTCTTCAAAGCTTGGCTGAACATGCTGCGGATCAGATCCGCCATCTGTTCATAATAACCGCCGTAAAATGCCTTCTGCAGCGGCACATCGTATTCATCAATCAGGAGAATCACTTTACTTCCGTAATGCTTTTCCAGAAGCCTGCTCAGATCCCACAGGCTGCTGCACAGGGTGCCCGGATCCATATCGCGTCGGATCAGCCGGACGTATAATTCCCGATCCTCCTCTGTAAGGCGCGGACTATTGCGAAGAACATCAAACCGTGACGCTTCTACGCTGACCATCACAGCCGCCATCCTGCATGCCGCCTGAAAACTGTCACCTGCGGCATCTTTCAGAGACAGAAAAATTACCGGATATTTTCCCATATACTGCCTGCACGGCTCCGGGTCTTCCATGATCTTCAGGCCTTCAAAAAGCGCCGGATCATTTCCCATCTCAAAAAAATATTTCAGCATGCTCATGTTCAGAGTTTTTCCAAAACGCCGCGGACGGGTAAACAAGGTCACTTCAGCCGGTCTTCGCAGCAGTTCACTGATCAGCCCGGTCTTATCCACGTAATAATATCCGTTCTTTCGCAGTTTCGAAAAATCCTCTGTCCCTACCGCAGACAATTTCTTCCTACAATTCATACGACATCCCCCTGTTAGAAAATACTGCCTGATCTTTCCTGGCAGGCATAACCCGACGGCGCGATACAGTAAGTCTGGGCATGCAAAAAGTGATACCAGAATGATACCACTTTTACGCCGGATTATCAATTTTTATTCGCTGCGCATAAGACCAAAGGGCCGGAACCCTGCATATCCGGTTCCGGCCCTCAAATTATGAAAAAAGATCTTTAACAGGAACAATTACCTTAGCGCGTCTCTTTGATCCACTTACGGACATCCTTCACCCATGCGCCAAATCTCATCGGATCATTCTGGCAGGTATGCGTATCCTTCAGGATGATTTCCGCACAGTTGTTCTTCGTGCTGTTCAGCATATGTTTTACGTAGCCTTCCATGAACTCCGTGTCTGTCGGAAGATAATTGTTCAGATAGTAAGATGGATTCGGCTTCCAGGAATACACTGCCTTTTTACCGATCCGCTCCGCGCATTTCTCCACATTCGCCCATGGAGATACGGAAATGCGGCGCATCGTTTTGAACTGGAAAATATAGTCCAGCTTGTCATCCGCCGGCTCGCAGCATCCGTAAGAGGTCAGACCAAAGCGGTCTCCGATTCTCTTCTCATGCTGCATTACAAACTCCCAGTGCTGCTCCGGTCCTACCATCGTGAATTCCTGAGACTCGGTAAATCCGAAGAAATCCTTCAGATCGGTGCACACGCGGTCGTCGCCCGGCAGCTCGTGGGTAAAGCTCTGTCCGCCTGACCCGCTGTAAGCCTGGTTTCCGTTGCAGGTGAGAAGCCCCTGCTCCAGATACTGATCAATCAGCCCGTGATAACCGTCTTCCACGATCTGCATCGCCTCGTGCAGCATCTCCGGCTCCTCGTAGATGTCGTACATAACCTGCTCAAGGCCGCGGAAATCAGAATATGTTTCCATCATCGCAATGTACAGATATTTCAGGCCGACCAGACGCACGTCAAGGATATCGCCCAGCACATCCTGATGCAGTTTCAGCTTCTCCATGGTCTCTTTCTCATGGTAAATAACTTCCGGCGTCCCCAGACGCTTCAGATCCTCCGGCTCCTCAATGATCGGTGAGAAATGCTTCGCTCCCTCATCAAAATGGAAACCGTTCAGCCATGCAAGCGGCACGTCGCCAAGGCAGTTATCGCGGAAGCTGGGATTCGCAAACGCGGAGTTTTTGTGATTCGGATTCAGTTTGTCCCAGCCGGTATCCGTGATGATCTTTCTCACTTCCCAGATATCCGTCACGGGCACATCATCGTCGATCACATTGGCGCGGAACAGCTTCGCCCTGAGCAGCCACTCCATCTCTCTTGCCTCATCGCATTTGCACTGCAGGGATTCCGGGGTGATGATCTGCCGCCAGGACATCTCCGGGAACACGGCGATTACCGGATCTGTGGTCTTCAGTTCATTGTGGTCATACCAGAGGTTCTCTCTCTGCTTCATCTCCGGTCTCTGGGAAACATCTTTTACCTGCTTTGCAAGCTCACGGATAATTGCTCTTTCTTCTGCTGTGATCATTCTGTTCTCCTCCTTAAGATATTCTCTGCTCTCGTTCATTAAATATTTGTTTTTGAAACATTTTTTCTTTCGTTTTATTTTATATGTTACTGTTATTAAGTTGCTTTTAATATTCTGAAAAAAGAATGTGTCTTTGACACATCTGTATACCGTATGGAACTTCACACTCTCTTCACTGGTCTGCTGTTCCTTAGTGGTTCTTTTGCTGCTGAGGTTTTTTCCTCTGTTGTTTATGGCTGTATTATATCAAAATTTCTGTCTTTTTAAATAGGGTATCTTGTACAAATATTCATGAATCTTGCTTTTTTAGGGAATTTAAAATTGTGATTTTCTGATAAATATGTTAGGATAAAAAATAATATATCCCAGATCCTCACAGAAAGGAGGCTTCTTAATGAAATGTGCTGATATTGGTGTTCTTGACAAGTCCATTTGCTTTTCCTTTACGCCTTCCGAGCTGGCGGAACAGCTTTACTTCTATATGACATGGTGCGGCCATTACTTCTGCACCTCCAGGTACATGTACCGGCGGGATTCCTACCCGCCTCTTCTCGCCATCCATATCCGGGAAGGCCGCATGCATGTGGAATTTGACAACCGGAAATTTGCCGCGGAAAAAGGAGACGTCGTACTGCTTGACTGCTCCAGACCGCATTACTATCAGGCGGAAAATGGTCTGGAGTTCACCTACATGCACTATGACGGCTCCAATTCCCATGAGATCACAAACCACATTCTGGAACTGTATGGCCCGCTGATCCGCTCCAAAAACAATCTCCTGATCGGCAATCTGCTCTACAATACGGTCCAGTTTTATGAAACCGGACACATTGAAAATATGTTTGCAACGTCCATGCGCGTCTATCAGCTGCTGCAGCTTCTGAACAACGCAGACGACTCCATGATTCAGGAGGACAATCCCATCAATCAGGCCATTCATTATATCCGCGATCACACAGGAGAGCGCATCAGCCTGCAGAAACTCTCGGACCGGGTCGGCATGAGCCCCTACTACTTTTCCCACCGTTTCAAGAAGGAGACAGGGTTTTCGCCCATGGATTATGTGATCAGTACCCGCATGGATCAGGCGAAGACGCTTCTCGCCAGAACCAGCAAGACCGTCGCGGAAATCAGCTATGAAGTAGGCTACAACAACGTCGGAAGCTTCCTCAACATATTCTCCGACCGGGTGGGCTGTTCGCCCGGGATGTACCGGAAGTTGATGCAGCCGGTATGAATATCTCAAGCGTGAGTTCCTGTCCACGCTTTAGCTGTTTGTTATAGCTTATACCTTTCCTCGTTTGGTTCAGAGTGTAAACTGTAACTGGTTATCTATAAAAAACTGTGGGTTACTGATAAAAAGATTGTCATTTTTCAAAAAATGAACTATACTAATATCGAAAATAATTTGAAGGGAGTGAACGCATATGGCAACTCAGAGTATTAAAAAAAATATTGTAATCCATGACAAAAATTCTGCCGCCGCTTTTGTAAAAGCATTGGAAAAAGCTGCCTCTATTTCCTCAAAACCTGTTTCCTCCGGCTGCAAAGTGAAAGAACTAAAAGGTACACAAGATATCAAAGCATTTTTCGGAGATGAATTGTAATGGATTATATAGAGCTGAATCTTTTAGAAATGCTCGATGCATACGGGGAGGATAAACTAAAAGCCACCCTCTCTGGTTTTACGTGTCCGCAAAATACAGATGTTGAAAATTTCATACATACAAAAGCGATTGAATTTTCCAAGCAGAGAATCGCCATGACCTATCTTATTTTTTCTGACAATAAAAAGCCAGAATTAGTCGGATATTTTACCTTGGCGAACAAATTTGTTGCGGTTATCGGAAACATATTAAGCAAAACACTTCAAAAGCGTATATTAAAATTTTCCCAATTTGACAGGGAACTTGACCGTTATTTGATTTCTATGCCTTTAATCGCACAATTAGGCAGAAACTTCAATCCAGCTTTGTCCGCCTCAATCCCCGGAAAAGAGCTATTGACAATAGCCTGCCATAAAGTGCAGGAAGCACAGCTTATTATCGGCGGCAAAACAGTGTACATAGAATGTGCCAGCAATCCAAAGTTATATGATTTTTACTCTAATTCACAATTTGTTCAATTCGGTCAGCGCAGCAAAGATATCAACGAGATGTCAGAAAGTCCCATACTGATACAAATGCTGAAATATTTCCGAGACTAAAATCTGCAGAACCTGAAGATTTACATAAAACCCATTTTCAAATCCGTTTCGGAGCGTTATAATCAAAGAAAAACGGAGGTGTTTCTCATGGAAGAAATCAGACAGAAAGTAAAAGAAATGATCGAGGCTTCATCCTCCTGCGCAGACCTGAAAGCGGCAGGACAGGCCTGGCTCGACGCCGAAGGCACGGACAGGGAGGCAAACGCGACGGCCGCTCTGCTGGCGGAGATTGATGAGGACGTCACCCCAATCGACGGGCTGATCGCGTTTGCGGACTCTGAAGCAGGCGCAAAAGTTTTCGGGGAGAAAATGGCGGCGGATCTTCTCGCCCACGCGAAGGAGATCAAGGCAAACGGCGCGCTGTACTGCGACTGCCCCGGCTGCTCGGCGGCGCTCGCGGTCAAAGAACTGCTGAAATGATCCTGACACATGACCGTTTATTATCTGCGTGAACGATAGAGCGCCGTGCAGATTCCCACGGTCACCGGAACGGACAGTACTACGCCAAAGCTTCCTGCCAGTCCCTGCATAATGGCGATCCCTATGTTGTTTGAATTGATCACCTGCTGGTATGGCAAAGCGTAAGCATAATCAAGCGTCAGCATACTGACATTGCTTCCGATAAAGGCAAGTATGAGCGTATTGCTGTCCGTCCCCATCATGTCCCGGCCGATATGCATCCCGGAAAGAAACAGTTCTCTGCCGGTAAACTCCGGATTCTGTGCGGAAATTTCATAGAGAGCGCTGCTGATGGACATCGCTACATCCATCACGGCTCCGAGCGCGGAAATCAGAAGACCGGAAAACAACAGTCCTCCCACCTGTATCCCGTTCGTGTTCCAGAGCGTCAGAAGACTTTCAATATCCGAAATATTATAACCGGTGATCCCGGACGCCAGGCTGAACAGCCGCGCAGAGGCCCCCGCAATCACAACTCCCGCGACCGTACCGCAGGTTGCCGCAGCCGTTTTCCGGGTCATCCCTCCGATCAGATACATGGTCACCTCGGTCGTCAGAAAACAGAGAAACACCGCGGTCCAGAACGGAGAATACCCTCGGTAGATCAATGGAAGATAGATAAACAGCATGGAGAAGAATGTGAAAATCAGACCAAGGCTTCCTTTGAACCCCTGCCATCCGCCGATCAGACAGAGAGCGGCCACATACAGAAACGCAAACAGATAAACCGCCCATTCCCTGTCCTGCGTATAGACGCTGGCAATTACAGTCTCTCCGGCTACACTCTGCATAACGATCACTTTCATGCCGGGTCTGCACGCCGCGCCGAACAGATAGCCGGAACTGCTCGTGATCTCCAGTTCCTCCCCTTTCTTTTCTCCGGTCAGCATCCGTACCTTCACTTTCTGCTCCCCGACCCGCGTGCCGTTCTCCTGCAGATTGTCCGCAAGGATTTCTGTCACCACCGCTTTCTCAAAACTCTGTCCGGTCCTCACCGTCAGTTCCGTTCTGCTGACCTGATTCAGCCTGACAACCCAGATTCCAAAAATACAGATCACCGCCGCCATAAAACACCGGACCGCCGTCTTTCCAGAGAGCAGTCCGCCATATCGATGCATTCTCATAATTTCCTCCGCTCTGGACAAACCACGCGCGGACAATCCGGAACCGGATGCCGCGCGCTCCTTGTCACTGTGCTGTTTTCTCGATCGTGAACGTCTCATCGATCGGTTCCACAGCGCCATCCTCTGTCAGCTGGTATGTATCAATCGAAAAACTGTCCGCATCCATCGTGATTACAGAGTAACTCGGAAGCCAGTTCTGGCTGCGTGCCGCGATGTAATCCTGCTGCGCGCTGATCAGTTCATAGAACTTGGAACCGGATGCGGAGTTCGCGGACATATACAGCGTCCCCTGCGGATCCGTGACCGTGTTCCCGTCCACATCTTCGATCGTGTAGCAGAGGTTGTCTTCCTGGAATGTGGCAAGCGCCGCCGCTCCTTCCGCATCCCCCTCTTCCGGACTCAGCGCGATCTTTTCCTGCGTGGCAGTATTTGTCGCGTGATCCCAGTCGTAATCCGTACCATCCTCATTGAGCGAAAATTCATAGCTCTGATGCTCCTGTCCGTCCCCGTACAGAAGTTTGGAGCGGCTGTAGGTGTGGTCGTGTCCCTGCAGAACGACATCGATATCAAAAGAATCAAACACCGGCGTAAGCTGCGTGCGCAGGATCATGCCGTCCGTATCCGAGTGATCGAGGCCGGTGCCGTAGATATCCTGATGAATCGTGACAATCCTCCATATGGCGTCCGGATACGCGTCGACTGCCTCCTGAATCGCCTTCGCATGCTCCGCCACATTGTAATTGTTCGTATTCAGCACGATGAACAGTCCGTCGCCATAGGCGTAATAGTAATCCCCTCCGGCCTGCGTCATGCCGTATTCAGTCGCGTTCGGATTATAGAAATGATAGAAATAATCCTCATTCAGCGAATCATGATTGCCGATCGTCGTCGCGACCGCCAGCCCTGTCAGTGCCTCCGCGTCCAGATATGCCGCGTACTCTTCCTCCTTCGGATTTCCGGTCTTATTCACCTGATCGCCCGCGGAAATGATAAAATTCAGATCCGGATTTTCAGACAGTGCTGCGTTCAGCGTGCGGTTCCACGCAAATCCGTCATTGCGCGCGGCTGTGTTTGCCGCGCCGTTGTCCGCCGCCAGTTCTCCGCCGTCCTGTGTCTGCCCTTTGGAAGCGCCGACCTGCGGATCACCGACGTACAGAATCTTCACGGTATCAAAACTTTTCGTCGTATATTCCTTCGCTTCCGTCTCGACGCCGTTCTTCTCTACCGTATAATAATAAGTGGTATCCGGTTCAAGCCCTGAAACCGTCACATGATTGTACTCATACGCCGCATCCCCGGTCAGTTCCGTGTTAACATCGCCCGCTGCCCCGGTAAACGCTTCCAGCGCATCAGGATCCTTTCCGAAATGCACCACCGGCGTCGCTTCACTGTCTGTCTTCTGGCTGTACCATGCAAAATTCAGCTCACTCTCATCGCTGCCCGGTGTGATGGACACTTTGGTAAAGTCCGCCGCTGTCTCCTCCCACCCTGCCGTCCATTCATCCCATCCGGATGACGCGCCGGTAAGACTGCTGTCATTGTAATGCTCCGTGGCCGCAAGAGCCGTACAGCCCACACTTGCCGCTGCCAGCGACGCCAGAAGGATCACTGCCGCTTTGTTTTTCATAATGGTTCCTCCTCAGAAAAATAATTTTTTGAAACATCGCCATTGTAGAAAAACAAAGTAAAATTCACTATCGCGTTTTTGTAAAATCCATGGGAAATTCAGGTAATCCCACACTGCTTGCGGCCGCCCCGCAGGCGGCCTCTTCCTCGTATGGAGAAAGCTCCAGCCTGGCCTGGAACATCTCTTCAAATATCTGACGAAGCACCGGATTTCTGCGCACTCCGTTTCCCGACGCGACCAGTCTGCGCGCCGTTATTCCTGTCCCTTCATGGATTCGGACGTACATATCGTACAATTCCCTCGCAATCCCGTTCAGAACGCCAAGGATCAGATTCTGCGGTGTGAAATTATCCTCACTGAGATTTGTAATGCTGCCGCGTTTGTCCGGATCTGTGCGGGTGCCGTGGAAGGTTGTTTCTACATATATGAATTTAGAATCTCTCTTCTCTGCATATATTTCCCGCTCTTCTTCTGCCTCAGACTCCTTTTTCACATACGCCTCCTGCACCAGCCTCGCCATCACCTCATACTGCTCCTGATCCCCGGCTCCTGCCGCTGCCATATAGTTCCGGAAAAATTTCTCCAGGATCGCATACGCCCGTCCGCCACAGAGCGAAGATCCGACCAGCAAAAACCTGTCTTTTGTCAGCGGACGCGCTTCAATGCCTTCCGCCTCAAAAAACTGCTTCGAGAGAATCGAGATCTGTCCTCCTGTTCCCACATTCAGAAGGGCCGTGTCCAGCGCAAAACCGACTGCCCCGAGAAAACTTGCCTGATTATCCCCGAGCGCCGCCGTGACACTGCAGCCCCGGTAGCTGCCCAGCACGGTAAACTCATCCGTCACCTCAGGCAGAACCGACGGATCAGCGCCCAGTTTTTCCAGCGCTTCCGTGCGGAACCGGAATTTTCTCTGTCGAGCATCGAATCCCTCTTTGCAGGATTCCCCGTTTGCGGCGGGTCGCGTCAGCGACATTTTCCACTCCGCCTCAGCGCGATTCTGCGGAACGCTTTCTGTCCCACAGAAAATCTGATCTGTCAGAATTTCCTTTGACACAAAAAATCCGAGACTTGCCGCCATGCTGATATGGAGAAGCGGCGTTTTCCTGCCGGTCAGAACCATCCCAAAATAATCGGGGATTGTGCAGAGTGACGCCGCCCCGGCAGGCACCTGTCCTTTCCGGCACAGATACGCATGCGTGACAAGTCCATATCCTGCCGCCACAGGTTCCGGACAGATGTCATGAATCAAGTCGACCATGGAGCGTCCGTCAAATTCCGCCAGATTTCCGCGCTGATCCTGCCAGGTATACAGGGGGCTGACCGCCCTTCCCTGTGCGTCAAGGTATAAAATCCCGTGCATCTGTCCGGTCAGACCGATCGAGACGGCATCCGGATGATTATTCAGCAGTTCATCCAGCACAGCTTTCGCTTTCCCGACCATAAATTCCGCGTCCTGGATGCGTTCCCAGGTATGTCCCGTCTCCAGAAAAGTTCCGCCCGGAACCGTCCGGGATTCCAGCACCCGATAGTTTTCATCCTCAAGTACAACGGCGCTGATCGTCGTCGTTCCGATATCAATTCCTATCCTCTTCATAATCATATCCCTCCCCGGTCATCATTCTAATTATAGGGAACGACAAAACGATTTTCGTTTTGCTCGTTCCCTGCGCCGAATTTGCGCCGCCCAAGAGGCATTTTTCCACTTCAAATTCGTGCGCGTCTCCACTTTATTCCGGTCGGCGCTGGACGAATGCTCTCACTGTGGACTCCGCCATGAATAAAGCTCTCCGAATCACTCTTTGCTTTACTCGGAAAGACAATAATGCGTACTTTTTCCTTTCCCTTTCTGAATGATCTTTTCCTCTTTTACCATCCGCCTCAGCAGCCGCCCACACGCAGACTGTCCGAGTCCCAGCAGTTTTTCAGTTTCCCTTCTTGTGACGGTTCCCTGCCTTTCAATCAGTGCAATTATCTGATCTTCTCCTCCTGTGCTTTTCGGCTCTTCTGTTTCAGTCCCGGCATTCAGATTGGGAAGAACCATTTTAAACGCATTATCTGATGTCTCAATGCGCGGCTTCTTCCCGCTCCCCTTGTAGGCTTCCATTATTTTCAGTATTCCGGTCCCATAAGCCTCTATCAGATCCAACCGGTAAAATATGTTTGCCAGCTTCACATTCCGGCAGACTGAAATCCCCATCATCACATCTTCCAAAGTGACGCCGCTTACCAGCCCGCCGATTGAAATAAACTCAATCCTGTTCGTATAAATACTGATAAATGTACTGGCACGGAAAGAGTATTCACGATGTACCAGCAGATTCAAAAGTGCTTCCCTGACCGCCGCTTCCGGATAATCCCGTCTGTCAATACGCCGCAGCCTGTCATAAGTTGAATGAATCTGATTACGAAAATCAATAAAATCATAAACATCATCCATCTGTGCAAACAACGACCCGGTAAACTCCCTCCTGTCCTTAAACTGATTTTGATTCGTCCCCTCAAAAACTGCAGCTTTGATCGTATGCACGCACTGGTCCGACAACAGAAGTCCCAGATTTGTATAAACGCCGTCCTGTGTCATAATTCCCAGCGTTTTCATTTGAGGCTGTCCAAATTTTATGTTCCGATCCGCGAATTCTTTTTCCGCCCTCTGAAAAGTCAGATTCTGTTCCAGAGAACGCATTTCCTCAAAATGGTCGCCATCTGTCTCTTTGATCATACGCCGGATCGCCGTGTTAGTCGCCGGTACAGAAGAATATCCCTGCAGCACATAAACTCCTTCCGGGCGCAGTCCCTTTTTTGCAATATAGTACGGACGCTCTGTCCCCTGCTGAATGTCAACGGCAACGATTTTTTTCCCATCCACCATCAATGTTTCATAGTGCAGAAACATTGTTAAATCCGGCTTGACCGCATCACGAACCATATTGCTGACCTGCAGGGAAACACCGTCCGGATCGTCCAGCCCTACAACCGTTCCGTCGTCCTGAACTCCAATATACAGCTTTCCTCCTTTACTGTTGGCAAACGCAACAATCTCTTTTTTGATGTCTTCCACCACAACTGTTTTCAGCTCAACCGTTTCGCTCTCCTGAAAAGTCATCGGATCTCCTCCTTCCGTCTCTTTCTGTGCACATTCTAACCATTCTAATCATTCTTGTCAATCAAAGACCTGCTGCAGGCAACGGAGTCTTTGGTCTTCGCTCTGCTTCGGGTCTGCACTCCGTTCCGGTCGGTTCTAAACGAGCGCCACTGGCACTCAGAACCGGTGCCAAATGCGTGTCACTGCATTGCTCATACTGTCTTGCCTGTCCAATGTCCATTCGCCGTTGCATGCCCGTCGATGGCCGCCGTCCGGGGCTTTCTCAGCAGGTCGGAAAAGGAGAATTCCTGGCAGGAAAAAGACTTGTCCTGCAGGCACAAATAAACTATACTGAATAATAGTATGATTTACAAAATTCACCTGCCTGTAAAGGTGAATTTCATAAATCAGCAGCAGAGTCAAAAACTTTGCATTATTGCAAAGAAGGAAAGGAAGATTCAAAATGACAAGAAAGTACCCAAATCTGTGCAAACCGATCACGCTTGGAAGGACAACCTTCCGCAACCGCATGTTCTCCGCGCCGATGGGCGGGACGGACATCACAAACGACGGCTGTATCGGTCCGAAGTCAACCGCGTTCTATGAACTGCGCGCAAAGGGCGGCGCTGGCGCTGTTACCGTCAGCGAACTGATGGTGCATCCGAAGACGGACGGCAGCCACGCCTACCATCTCGACGAAAGCATTCTGAACTCGCTGGCCTGCGCGACCTACACGGCGGACGCGATCCGCAGGCACGGAGCGATGCCAAGCCTTGAGCTGTCCCACTCAGGCATGTACGCCGGCACCTACATGACAGACAAAAGCAAACAGAAATCCATGAACCAGTGGGGACCGTCCGACACGGTGCGTCCGGACGGTGTGGAGGTGAAAGCGCTCACCAAAGAGATGATTGATGATATCGTCGCGTCCTATGGCCATGTGGCCGGGCTGGCAAAGAGAGCCGGTTTTGAGATGCTGATGGTACACGGCGGTCACGGCTGGCTGATCAACCAGTTCCTCTCCCCGTATTTCAATAAACGTACCGATGAGTACGGCGGAAGTCTGGAGAACCGCTGCCGTTTCGCCGTCGAGGTGCTGAAGTCCGTACGCGAGGCGGTCGGCCCGTTCTTCCCGATCGAGTTCCGTTTAAGCGGCTCCGAGCTTTTTGAGGGCGGCTATGATCTCGGGGAAGGCTGCCGGATCGCACAGCAGATCGAGCCTTACATCGACCTGCTCCATGTATCCGCGGGAACTTACCAGAGAGGCTTTGGCAACACCCATCCGTCCATGTTCCGGGAGCACGGCTGCAACGTCTACCTGGCGGCAGAGATCAAAAAACATGTATCCGTACCGGTAGCGACGATCGGCGGCCTGAACGACCCGGCACAGATGGAAGAAATCATCGCGAGCGGCAAAGCAGACGTCGTTTACATGGCGAGAGCGCTCCTGGCTGACCCGTTCCTTCCGAGAAAAATCACCGAGAACCGTGAGGAAGAGATCGTGCGGTGTCTGCGCTGCTTCACCTGTATGGCAGAGCGCGCGGCGACCTCGACGAGAAGATGTACGGTCAATCCGCTGATCGGAAGGGAAATGGAAGGCAGTGAGATCACTCCGGCTCCTGTCAGGAGAAAAGTCCTGGTAGCGGGCGGCGGCCCGGGCGGACTTTACGCTGCCTACACTGCGGCACGCAGAGGCCATGAAGTCATCCTCTGTGAGAAAGAATCGGAAGTCGGCGGAATCTTAAAGAGCGAGCAGGCGCTTCCGTTCAAGCATGAAATGTACGAACTGGCAGGAACCTACAAGCTCCTTGCGGAGCGCGCCGGCGTGGAGATCCGCCTGAACACAGAAGTCACAAAAGAATATGTAGAGAAAGAAAATCCGTACGCCCTGATCATCGCGGCCGGTTCCACGCCGCTTATACCGCCGATTCCGGGTCTGCACGGGGATAATGTAGTTGTGGTCAACAACTACTATCGTGAGAAAGACAAGGTCACGGATGACGTCGTCGTATTTGGCGGCGGTCTGGCCGGATGCGAATGTGCGATCCATCTCGGCATGGAAGGAAAGAACGTCCACCTCGTGGAGATGCGCGACGTGCTGGCGCCGGACGCGAACGTAAGGCACCGCCCGCTGCTTCTCGCGGAGATCGAGAAATACGTGACCGTACATACCAGCTACAAGGGCCTGGAAGTGACAAAAGAAGGAATCCTCTGCGAGGATAAAAACAGTGAAAAACAGCTCGTGCCGGGAACTTCCGTCATCTGCGCGCTTGGCCAGCGCTCCAGAACGGACGTTGTCGCGGAGCTTCAGGATGCTGCTCCGTTTGTGCGCGTGATCGGAGATGCCGCCAGAGTTTCGACGATCACGAACGCTGTGTACTGGGGATATCACGCAGCGCTGGATATCTGAAAAGCGCCGGTTTAATCAGCATTTCCCTGGAGTATTTCAAACAAAAATAATCGAGTAGGAGGCGGTTTTTCCTCCTGCTCGCCCGCGCGGCCCGCATGCTGCGTCAGCAGCTGATTTCCTTGTGCGGGCCTGCGCATATTAAAAGAGGGACTGTGAAATTTTTTCCGCCAGTCCCTTTTTATTTTTCTTCATCTATTGTCATTCTTTAATACCAGAAACTTCATTTTCTCTATGAATTATCCTGCGCCGTCTCACTCTCCGCGCTCACCATGTTCTGCCAGCGGTTCTCCACAAACTCATCATCATAAACCTTGTCGATAAACTCCTCCAGCATGTTGGACGGGTTCGGATCCGTCTGCCGCTCGTTGTAGCGCAGCATCACCATCACCGTAAAGAGACCGTTAAGTGTCATCAATGTGATGATCAGCCAGGTAAACACCTTCGCTGCGACCGGCGGGAACTTCTCAATGAACGCGTCCAGCGGCGGATAAGCGATCTTGACCCATATCAGTCCCAGAATTCCCCAGAAAAACATGAACAGCACATTGGTCCGCCCGCCGATGTTCAGCGGCATGTAGCTGTAGTCCCAGAAGACTTTGCCGAACATGATCTCGGTAAACACACTGCACATATACTCGAACGCGCCTCCGAGAATTGCTCCGGCAAGCAGAACCCAGCGGTCGTTTTTATCCTTGAGCCGTATCAGGCTCACCGTCAGCAGCACCGCGCCTATCCCCCACACGAAACTGAAGGGCCCGAAGACCACGCTGGACCTGCTCATCCAGGTACCGCCCACGAACCGGCAGTAAAAAGTTTCGATGATATCTCCCAAAAGCGCTGAGATCAGGAACACCCAGACAATCTTGTCCAGGCTCATCCCCTTCGCAAAAACAATGTCCCCGCGCTTCTGCTCATCACTGATGCCGGGGTACGCCTTCTCCAGACGCTTCCATACAAACCGGGCAATGCGCGCCGCGGCGGCATCCGCTCTTCCTGTTTCCATTTTCTGCTTAAAGCTGTCTTCTCCTTTTTTCACCGCGATGAGGACGGTAACAAAATCGACGGCAATCAGCACCCAGGCGACAATCCGGATCACTTCCAGAACAATGTCAGGAATCAGCTCCGCCAGAATCATCAGCGCCGGCTGCAGCAGAAGATAAATCAGCAGAATCGCCGCGGCGGTCAGCACATTGAAAAGCAGATTCTTCCCTGTCCCGTTCGGCGCTGCCTCCAGCCACCTGGCCTTTTTCGTAAGCCTGCTGCCGAAAAAACCAAGAATGGCGCGGGTGATAATAAGGTTGGCCAGCGTCAGCAGAAACATTCCCGCATAGTTCCGCCCCATCGTAGGCAGAATCACCGCAATATTGGAAAAAACGATCCCGATCTCAAAATTTATGGGCAGAGTCAGAAGACCGCGGTTTATAAATTTTCTTTCCTTGACAGCAAAAAAAGTTGCTTCTGCTGCCCACGCGAGAAAACCATAGATCAAAAGAAACAGCATCTGCTGTGCAGAATTATAGGACATAGCCCTTTCTCTCCTTTCTTCAGCCTTCAACGCTCAGCCGACTGCAGAATTCCGCAATGGCCGCATCATTCCCGGCATCCGGCTTTTCCTTCGGAGAAACCAGTCCCAGCTCTGGAACATCTTCCTTGATTCCCAGCAGTTCCTTCATCCCGGCAAAAGCTTTCGCAGGACTTCCCCCTCCGCTGCATGCCACAAGCCCAAACCGCTTGCCCGTCAGCTTCTCCGACATGATAAATGTCCGCAGAGGCGGCGCAAAGGTTCCTGCCCACACGGGCGTCGCCAAAATGATCTGGTCGTACTTTGTAAGATCGATCTGATACGGCTGAAGCTTCGGCGCTTCTTTCATAACAGCACTTTTTCCGCCCCAGAAAAATTTTCCAAATCCCTTGTCCGGATAAGAATCCTTTGGAATAAGCTGCAGCTTATCTGCGCGAATCTCCGCTGCGATCCTTTCTACCGCCCATTTCGTGTTCCCTTCCAGTGAAAAATAAACAATCAGTGCTCCCATAATAATCTCCTTTCATTCTTTAACATATTAATTGCCTCAGAAAGATTAATTCCACTTCCTCGCTTTTATTACAATTTTACTATAATCATACATACATTATCAATACATTTTTACGGTATTTTCAGTATGCTGCGCTGTTACTGTACAAATATCAGCCGGGAAGGAAAAGATGATGAGCCAGCAGGCATGGAGGCGATGGAGTGATTTTATCAGGGAACGAGCAAAACACTAATCGTTTTGTCATTCCCTGTAACATGGAAAAAACAGTAGTCCAGAAAAGAAATCTATGATAAAATAAACAAAAACCATAGAAAAGGGGAATTTTATGGCAGGATACATAGTGAAAATTACACTTGAACGAACACATCCACCTGTATGGCGGCGCGTTATTCTTCCGAAAAATATCACATTTTCCACATTACACGCCATTATTCAGAACATTTATGGCTGGGAAGATACACATCTGCACGATTTCCGCACAAACGACGGAAAAATTGTCATTTCCATGGAAGAAGACGGCTTTGCCGATTATCCGTATAAAGAATCCGATACACGGGTGAATGAGTTCCTCGAACAGTGTAAATGGATCCGGTATACGTATGATTTTGGAAATGAATGGCGCCATAAAATTGTGCTGGAAAAGACAGATCCTTCCTGGTCATTCTCTTACGCTTCAGTCCTGAAATATAAAGGAGATAATTTTATCGAAGATTTCTTCCCCGAAGACGACGACTGGGAAGATGAGGAAGATTACACTGAGTACGGGGAAAAACCCACCAGAAAACGCAGCCAGAAAAATCCGGAACCTGGAAGGTCACTGTTTGAACCGGATAAAGTAAACGACCGTCTCAGAAATTTAAACTATCAGTATCTGACTCCCGTGACGTTTGATGCGCCTGAAGACTGTCTGGATCATTTGTTTGGGAACCGAAAACAGATGGACGGCAGTCCGAAAAAAAATGTGCAGAAAAACCAGAGAGATAAGACAGACGAAGAATTTATAAAAGAGATGTTTGACCACATTTCTCCTGAAGATACGGAAGCAATCCTGCAGGCTCTCACTCCCCTGGCAAATGAAATGAGCCGGTTATACGATGTAAACATGCAGCTCCAGAATGCCGATCCGCCTCCGGCAGATTCCAAAGAAAAAACCCCTTCCAAAATTGAGCGGATGATCAGTGAAGTCTGGGATTTCTGCATGGATCAGCAAGAGGAAAAACTGTCTGCTCCGACGTCTGCAGGTCATTTTCACTGGGCGCTTACCCGCGATTCCTCTTCCACTGTACAGCAAAATCTCATGCAGCTGAGCAGGCAGGAACTGCTGGATTACTGCAGATACTGGGGAATTACAACAAAGGCATCCGCATCCAAAACTTCACTGGCGGAGTTACTCCGGCAATTATTTATCTCGAAACCCTTGAATTTATGTTATCTGTTCTCCGAGGAAGAACTCTCCGAACTGCTGTATATCCAGGAGAAGCAAAGCATACGGCAGCTTTTTTCAGAGGTACAGAACTTCTGCATAATAAAAGCAAACCTGACAGGTTTGATCCAGGTAAACATAACCTTGCAGGACAACCAAAAAACCGCTGTCGTTTCGTGGGCTTCCGATACCGACGATATTTTAAACGCGCTGAAAAGCCAGACCTGGAAGCGAAAAATCAGGCAGATCCAGTCGTCTGCCGACAAAATAGAGCAGCTTCTCGCCCTTTACGGAATTATGGATTTTGATTCCTTATATGAAAAATTGCAGAAATTATGGAAAACCCGACCTGTACGGAGCGATTTTGAAAAGATTCTTTACTGTCGTTTCAACTTGCCGGCAAAAGCAGAAACAGCATACTGTTCCCTGGATAAACGCAGATATATTATAGATAACAGCCTGGATAAAGAGGTCCTCATCAGAAAAATGTTTCTGTTTGCGTCAGATATCGAATGGTATCCATTCTCCGCAGAGGATTCCAGGAAAGCCTCTCTTTGCTGGAACCTTCTGTACCCCTGTTGGGATTCCCTGGCTTCTTCGATCGTCAGTCTTATGAAATATCCTCAGGGCAAACTGAGCGAACTCATGAATAATCTGTATGATAAGGCACGCGCCGGGATATCCTCCACTGAGATCATAGCTGATCTGATCAGCATTCTGCAGATTAAAACGCCCAGTTTTTCCTGGTATCTGTGGGATTCCCTGATGACCTGCTGCATGGACACTGGTCTCCCAATGCTTCGCGGATACAGCAGAAGAAAGCTGGCAGAACTAAAAGAGATGCCTGCTTCCATTTATGATCTGTTTGATCAGAGCGCGCTGACTTCCAGTATAAAAAAAGATACCCCCATCTATCTCATGCCTTCGGATATTCAGCTGCTCCTGTACGGCGCATATGAAATTCCTGACTGCGATAAATCTGTATCAGAAATACTGGAAATTCTGAAAAAACTCTCTGTTGAAAACTATGAAATTCGTTACATGGCCTCTGTTCGATATTTTGACGAGGGACAGTTTAAAAAAGCAGAATCCCTCCTGGCCCCCTTGAAACGTGAGCTTGGAAGCAGGGATCCTTATTTGAAAAAAATGATGAGGGCATTACAGAATTTCAGGAAACAGGCGCAAAAAGAAGCGCAGGAAGATTTTTTCTTTGAAAATATGTTTGCTCCGGTCAAGGATATGGTTCCTTACCAGAGGGAGACAAAAAAGCCGGGACGAAACGATCCCTGTCCCTGCGGCAGCGGAAAGAAATATAAAAGGTGCTGCGGACGGTAAAATGACAGTTCTTATTTGTCTAATATGCAAAAGAAATATCCGGCTATAAAATCATTCTATAACCAAAAGGACGCAGTACTAGGAGCATTTCCCCGATCGTATCTGCATCTCCCTCTGGAAAAGCTGCACAGTAACGGGGATGACTCACCGCCTGAAGAGGCGGGAGTCATCCCCATCTGATATAGCAAGTCCTTCACAGATACACCAGGCAATTACTCTCCCACCAGATCTCTGACTACCTCGCCCGCTATAATAAGGCCGGCCACTGACGGTACGAATGCAACGCTGCCGGGAATATCTCTTCGCTCCGTACATTTATGTTTTGTCCCGGGCGGACAGATGCAATGCGCTCTGCAGCTGATCGCCATGTCTTCAAGCGGACGCCTCGGTGGCTCCTCCGAATAGACGACTTTCAGTTTTCTGACGCCTCTTTTCTTCAGCTCTCTCCGCATCACCTTTGCCAGCGGGCACATTTTTGTTTTATAAATATCCGCCACACGAAAAGCGCTGGCATCCAGCTTGTTCCCCGCTCCCATACAGCTGATCACCGGAACATTCTTTTCCTGCGCCCGCAGAATGATTTCAATTTTGGCGGACACCGTATCCACCGCATCGACCACATAATCATACTCTTCAAATAAAAACTGCTCCGCATTTTCCGGAAGGAAAAAACACTTGTGAACATCGACCCTTGCGTCAGGATTAATCTCCAGTATCCGCTCTTTCATCACATCTGTTTTATATTTCCCCACCGTTTTTCTCGTCGCAATAATCTGGCGGTTCAGGTTCGTCAGGCACACTTTGTCGTCGTCAATCAGATCAAAAGCTCCTACCCCGCTTCTGACAAGTGCCTCGCATACATAGCCGCCGACGCCGCCGATCCCAAATACCGCCACTTTTGATCCTGCAAGCTTCTGCATCGCTTCCTGTCCCAGAAGCAGCTGCGTTCTCGAAAATTGATTCAGCATTTTCCCGTCCCTCTCCCATATCACATTTATAATCCCGCAAAATCCAGAAATAACAGCCTTGTCTTTTCTTCGCTGTCAAAAAATTCGTTCTCGTGTTTCGTCCCTGTGTCAAAAAGAGTCCCGTCCTGATAAGCCAGCAGCTGGCAGAACGAAACAGGCTCCCAGACATCAAAATCCAGCGGCCTTGTAGAAACAACGACCGCTGTTCCCTTCCTGCACTGCAGGACATGAATATTCAGCGAGCAACATATGCCACATTATATATCTATTTACCTATCATGTCAATAGGTTTTTAGTGTATTGTAATTCAAAAAATGGTTCCTGCTTCAAACGCAGCATCCAGAGCGGCAATCAGATCCTCTATTACAAAAATTACGGAGTGCGTGAATACTGGATCGTGGATCCCGGAAGAAAGCAAGTTTTTATTATTTCACTTGTCTGCCTGGAAGGGGACATATCGCACAGCCGTAACCGCCTCTTATTTTGTAAACACCATATCTTCCCCGTCCGGCCCGTTGACCGTGACCGACGCGATTTTTTCCGTATCCACCAGACGGTTGAATACTTCCAGGAGAGCACCGTCCATGCTGTAGCATCCCACGATGATATTATCGATATCTGTATCTTCCGCCTGATAGACGGAACCATCCGTGTAAGTGATAATCAGCTTTTGTGTTGTCCAGCCAGGAACCGCACGCTCAAATACAGGCGCGTCAAACAGAATGCCGACTGGAGAAATGTGCGCTGTGTATCCGGCTTCACTTGTATATGTGTCGGAAGGCACAAAGCTGTCCGGCGTAAACGTAATCCTCTGCTCCTCTTCTGTCGCGGCTTTTCCGTTTTCACCGATCTCATACCCGGAATGTATGATCTGAATCTCCTCCCCTTCCTCCAGCTTTTCAAACGGAGCAAAGTACATGACGGCGTGTAATTCGGTATCAGTCGTCTGCGTCTGATCGACAATGTTTCTGTGATCAAAATTTTTCCCATTAGTACTTTTCATGTTGATTTCCTTCATCGGCACATCCGGCGACATATAGTATTCCCCGTACCCTGCGTCGCAGACTCCGGCGAGACCGTCCGGATTGGTGAGCGTATACGTGACAGCCCCTATCCCATTCTCATCAATCAGATATTCATCCACCGTCAGGGTATAACCGTAAACCGTAACAGAGTCTCCAATCTGCGCCGTATACTCCCCTGCCAGATGTTCCGCTGTGCTTTCATCCGCCGTCTCCCACTCCCGCGCCGGAGCTGTCCAGCTCTGTCCGTCCATCTCGACCTCATGCACTTCTACATTCTCCTGCCCCTTTGTGCCGAAAATGCTCTGGAAAAAATCTCCGTGAGCGGCTGCAAACACCGTGATCCCGCCCAGAGCCACAGCTAAAGCGCAGGCGGCAGCAGCCTTTGGCAACATATGATATCTTCTTTTTCCTCTGTTTTCCGCCATTTCAATTACCTCCTCATAGAGCGTATCGGAGGCGTGAAGCTGCGAAAATGTCTCGTGGAACAATTCTTTATTCGTCATAATCTTAATCCTCCGTCAGAATATTTTTAAGTCTCTTTCTTCCCCGTGCAAGCCTGGTGCGGACCGTCGCGGGCGGAACGCCAAGCAGACCCGCGATCTCCTCTGTCGAATATTCTTCATAATAGAACAGATAGATGATCACACGGTACTTCTCCGGCATGCCCATCACTGTGGAGAGAAGCTCCGTATGCTTTGGCGTCGGCATTGCAAGCTGTTCCGCATAGTCCTCAATGTTCTCCATCTTCCTCCACGGCATGCGGAAAACAGATTTGCACTCGTTGACGGCTACGCGGATCAGCCAGCTGCGCAGATGTTCCGGAGTTTCAAAAGCAGTATCGCTCTTAAAAAGCTTCAGAAATACATTCTGCGCGATGTCGTCCGCATCGTCCTGGTTCTTCATATAGCCAAAAGCCACACGAAAAACCGTGTCCTTGTAATCCCTGACGGCACAGGCGAACTCTTCCTTTGTCAGCATTGTCCGTCTCCTTCAGTCATTGTTGTTCCCGCAGGCAGCGAATCATTGTATGCCTGCTGCGGGACTCTTCTTTTATCTTGAAAAGCTTTTCACTGATAATACGCCGGAAGGGGCAGAATTGTTTCATAGAACTAAAAAATATTCAAAATTTTCCTGTGAACCTTATACGCAGGATTCAAATCTGCGTCAGCAGATATCCTTCACCTGATAAAAACAGTCAAAAGGTTCGGAAACAGTCTATAATTTTCATGATACGCGCCCTGTTATATCTCTGCATAGCGACAAACAGCAGATCAAACAAAGCGCCGCACACAGATGTTATCAAAAACACGGGAAACGCGCCAAACCAGACGGATGCTGTGACCGGAAGGAAACTGAATACAACATTCGTCTCATGCACCAGCTCCGACTGGCACATCGCCTGCGCAATCTCATCCCATGTACGTTTTTGAGGTGAAAAAACATCCGGGTCATACGTGGGCATGTGGTTTTTCCACTTTTTCACATGCAGAAACTGATACAGCCTGTTCTCCCACGGACGGAGCTGATACCAGCGCTTCATATAATCTGCCCGGTTTTTCATCACAATATTGTAAAACGTCCCAATCAGCAGTCTGATCCCAAAATGGTAAAACACCGTACCGAAAGTAATCGCCAGTGTCAGATATGCACCTTTATTAAAATGAGAAAACAATGCTGCGGCCGCAGCGCCGGAGACAAAACTGATAAAAACGATCATTTTCATTATTTTCGGCATATGTTACCCTCTCCTTATCTGTTTTATGACTGCAATGGTCCGGAATCAGAGGTGTGAAACTGAATAGTAACAATTTATGTTCTATGGCAATTCCCGGTTTGTGGAAAGTCTCTCTCCAATCAGCACATGTTTTCCCTGAAACGCGAATCCATATTTCCTGATCTGAGCGGATGGAATTCCTCGTTCGCGCAGACTTGCCTCATAATCCATTTTCTCAATCTGAAGCAGAGCTTTTTCCACCGTATCAGAAAGATCTCTCTCGTCTTTTTCGTTTCTCACCTTAAACTCCAGAATAAACGCGTTCTGCGTCCGGTCCTTCGGCTCGATCATGACGTCGTACCTGCCGAAACCACTTTCCCGGTTGGAAGTCACAAAATACCGGTCTTTCAGCTCCACAAGCAGACCCAGAACAAAACCATGATAAAACCGCTCCGGCTCCTCTCCCTTCGGCCCTCTTCCCGTATCAAAATAACTGAACATTGACAGAGCCACGCGATTCATATAGACATTCATCGCATCCAGATCCCCGTTCAGAAATGCTCTGATAAAATCATTATAATCATCCTCGTATACGGCAAACCAGTCGCGGATCATATGTTCAAACATAACCTGCACTTCCCGATTCGTCAGCGCCAGTTCATAGGAAACGCTCCCTGTCTGCTCCACAAACTCTGCTTTTACAACCTTCAGATAACCGCAGGCAAGCAGAAGGCTCCAGACGGCATCCCTTCTGGTAAGAAGCTGACTGTAAATAATCTGTTCATCAATCGCCGCCTCGACCGATTCTCCGCGCAGAAGGCCCTCAAATTTTATCTTGACTCCTTTGTTTCCTTCCCGCAGCAGTTTTCCGATCAGATTATTGGAGCTGGTATTTGCCCAGTATACTCCTGGTTTTCTTTTATCGAGATAGTTTAAAATGGACCATGGATTATAGATATCGCCACGGCTCCCAAAAGTAAAACCGTCATACCAGCGTTTCACCTCCTGCATGCGCTCGCCCATCCCGGCTTCTTCCAGCGCTGCCGTGACTTCTTCTTCTGTAAAACCAAAACAGTCAGCATATTTTTCTGATGTGGTGGTGACCACCTCCAGATTATTCAGATCCGAAAAAACCGACTCTTTGCTGACCCTGGTGATCCCGGTCATAACCGCTCTCTCCAGCCACGGGTTGCTTTTAAGCGCCGCATTCAGCAGATTTCTGATAAATGAAGCGAACTCTTCCCAGTATCCATACATATAAGCTTCCTGCATGGGCGTGTCGTACTCATCCAGCAGGAGAATTACTTTCTTTCCATAAAAACGAAACAGATAACCGGACAGAGCTTTCAGGGAATAAGACGCCTCATAGTCCTCCATATCCACAGAAATGTCAGCAAAATCACGTTTCTCGTTCTCACTGAGTACGCAGCTCTCCAGCAGAAACCGATGCTGTTCATAAAGATCCTTAATAATGCGGCAGATTTTCTTGCGGGCCTGTGCAAAGGAAGTCTCCTTCACATCCGCAAAACTGAGAGAAATCACCGGGTAAGTTCCCTGCAAATCATGAAATTTCTCATGGTTCCAGACAGACAAGCCCTCAAATAAATCCGTGCGGCCGGCGTAATTTACAGAAAAAAATTTCTCCAGCATGCTCATTGTAAGTGTCTTTCCAAATCTGCGCGGCCGGGTGATCAAAGTGACACTGTCTTCATTCTCCCACCATTCCCTGATGAAATCCGTTTTATCAACATAGAAAAGATTGTTCTTTCTCAGAACCTCGAAATCCTGATGTCCGATCCCCACAGTCCTTGCCACTACAATACCCCCTTACTATTTGCCGGAAAATTTATTTCCCTGTCTGGTTTTCACAAACCGTCATTGTTCATGCCCCCGTGTGGCATACCTGGAAGCGGTCTCCGCGACACAGAAATTCCCCTGAACTTAAAGAGATTGTGAACTGTATCACGCAAACTCCCCGCTCAGAGCAAACGCGTGATTCATCGGCCCGCTGCCTTTTCCCAGATCCAGCATGGCCTCCAGCGCGCCGGAAATATAATCCTTGGCCCGTTTCACAGAATCTTCCAGAGAGTATCCCTTTGCCAGATTTGAGGCGATCGCCGAGGACAGCGTGCAGCCGGTCCCGTGCGTGTTTGGATTGGGGATGCGCTTCCCGTAAAACCATTTCACTCCGCCGTCCGCATACAGTAGATCATTCGCGTCATTGACGCTGTGGCCGCCTTTTAAAAGTACCGCACAACTATAATGTTCATAGAGCCTGCGGGCCGCTTCCGTCATATCCTCTTCACTGTGAATCTTCATCTGAGCCAGGATCTCCGCCTCAGGAATATTCGGCGTTATCACATTGGCCAGCGGCAGGAGCTCTGCCTTTAAAGTCGTGACCGCCTCCGTCTCCATCAGCGCCGAACCACTGGTCGCCACCATAACCGGATCGACCACGATATTTTCCGCCTTATATTTTCCAAGTCGATCCGCAATCACCCGGATCAGCGCGGAGGATGAGACCATCCCGATCTTCACGGCGTCCGGACGGATATCCTCGAAAATCATGTCAATCTGCTGTTCAAGAAATTCCAGTGTCACCTCAAAGATCCCTGACACACCCGTTGTGTTCTGCGCAGTCAGAGCCGTGATTGCGCTCATACCGTAGACACCGTTCATTGTCATCGTCTTCAGGTCGGCCTGAATGCCGGCGCCTCCGCTGCAGTCACTGCCCGCAATTGTCAGTGCTGTTTTCACTTTACATCCCCCTCTTTTTCACTCACCATTTTTCAGTTATATTCCGGAACCACTTTTGTCTAAGATTCTCTGACAGATCCTGTAATCGAGCAGGATGCAGCTTTTCCTCCTGTTAGGTTGCGCGGCCCGGCCCGGTGCTGCATCAGCTACGCTTTTACCATCTCCCGGGCGAGTATCGCAAGCTCCGCCGCGGCCGCGCCGGGATCTTCCGCTCCAAAGATCGCGGAGACCACTGCGATGCCGTCAACACCGCTCCCGGCAAGCTGCATCAGATTATTCCGGGAAATGCCTCCGATCGCCACCGTGGGAATATTCACCGCATCGCAGATCTCTTTCAGCGTCTCGTGGGACATCGCCCCCGCGTCCGTTTTCGTGGAAGTGGAAAACACGGCGCCCAGTCCCAGGTAATCGGCCCCGTTTTTCACCGCTTCCAAGGCTTCCTCCACCGTGTGAGCGGATACGCCGATGATCATATTTTCACCCACGCGAGCGCGCACATCGGACGCCGCCATATCATCCTGCCCCACATGTACGCCGTCGGCTCCGCAGGCAATGGCAATGTCCACATTATCATTGATGATAAGCGGAACATGATAACTTCTACACAGCGCAGCCATTTCCTTCGCCTCCTCCAGGAAGGCCTTTTCATCAAGTTCCTTTTCGCGAAGCTGAACGCAGGTCGCGCCGTTTTTCAAGGCTGCCTCAACCTGCTGATACAGACTCATCCTGCCGACCCACGCACGGTCTGTCACCGCGTAGAGCAGCATGGCTTTCTTATCACATTTCATAATTTACACCTCTCTCCAAAGTTTCCTTCTTCACTCAGAAATTCCCTTTGAAAAGTATACCGCAGCTTTCTCCGAAAGTACAGCTAAATCAATCCGCCTCCATCTGCTTTCTTAGATATGTCCCCACAATATGCGAAAAACTGCTGATATTGCGGATGTAAGTAAATTCCTTGCCAAAGATCTTTTTCTCCACGTAAAGATCTTCCTCATCCCCTACAAAGATACCCAACACTGCGACTCCGTTGTTCCGGGCCCTGCGCACCTCAAACGCAGTGTCTTTGACTGCTTCCTCCCCCACGTAGGGCGCCGGTCTCCTGCTGCCCGCCCGGTTTGATCCCAGATGGTTCGGCCTGCCGTCGCTCAAGATGATCAGAATCTTTTTCTCCTCATCGCGCTCATGCAGAGCCGCACAGACCGTACGGATCGCCAGCCCGTCGCGGTTTTCACCGATCGCGTGGAACTGTAGGATGTTCTTATTGCTCTCCGCCGGATCGTCGTAATCACGGAAGCAGTGCAGAATCGTGTAATCCCAGAACGAACAGAAGCTGCTGACGCGGTGCGGAATCCCTGCCTCGCTTAAGGCCTGACTGATGATATACCCCTGCGTCGCAATCTGCGGCTGCCGGATCGCCTGGGAACTGCTGCTGTCAAGCAGAATATCCACCACAAAGCTGTTGTCCTCCCGCTTCCTCTTCAAATCAAAAAGCTTTCCGTCCTCTGTCCGGCCGATCTTCCACAGCCGCGTCGGATTGATCTCTCCATAATCCGCACGGCTGGATTCCTCATCCAGACGCATGATCTTCACCTGCCGCAGCATCGCTGCCAGCACATTCACATTTCTGCGAACGGCATGCTTCTTCGTATTAAAATACAGCTCATTTTTCATATGCTGCATATGCCCGCGCAGGTACTGGGTGCTCTTCAGCGCGGGATTCTGCAGGATACCCGACGTAAAATAGAGGGAACACCGGCTGTGAATCCCAGTGCACAAACGGTGATTCAGCCGTTCTCTCTCCAGCGGCGTCACACTGCACTTCCCAAAATTTCGCTCCATGTAATCGTAGATTTTCCCGGCCGCCTCAGGATCCGGCTCTGGAATTTCCTCCTCCTGGATAACCTGCGGCGCAGATCTCCTGACCTGCTTTTTGCGCTTCCTCCGCATGCGGACCATTTCCCGCTTCATGATATTCATGTACTCGTCCAGAACCGTCTGAATCTGGTCATCCGAAAGCTCCTGCATCCGCTGATGCTCCGCCAGTTCCTCGATCGTAATCGAATTGATCTTCTGGAAATTTCCGTGCGCCTGCTCAAAACCCGGATCAATCAGCGTATTGTAAAGCGCATCGATAATCCGGATGACCTCATCCGTATCCGCGGCTTCCGCCAGCCCTTCTATCTTTTCCACAGACGGCAGAAGCTCTGTCGGGCAGTCGTCCTCCCTTCCCAGAAAACGCCGGATCAGGCTTTGCCGAAGACGGTAAACCGCAAGCGCGGCAGGTATTTTGTCTCCATCTTCCGGCCCGTCATCCATCTCCAGAAAATCCTCAAACGCCTGACGGCGGATTTCCTCCACTCCGCTCCGCTCCCGGCACACAAGCGGATACGCCGCCCCATCCACACATAGCTGAACGAGCTCCATCAGCAGCTCTTCGTCCGCCCCCAGCATTCGCTTTTTCATTGCGTACAGCGCGAGCTTCTGCGCGTCAAAATGATGCGCGAAAGCCCCCTGCTTGATCGCATCGTAGAGCGCCAGAGATCTCGACTGGACAAAGGTCTCCGCATCCGGCTGCACCTCCAGCGAGTAATCGCCGCTGATCGTCCAGAAAAGATTGCGGATCCTGTTCTCGATCTCCAGCCGGTGATCCTCCAGCTGCTGTTTTGTCATCAAAACATCGGCTTCTTTCATGCACGTCACCTCTCAAACACATCATCCCTGATTCAGCTTCGCGGAATCGAAACGCGGATCCGAAGCCGGCAATAACTCAAAAACATCAGCTCTCGTCCAGCTTCGAGGAATTCTCGTATTGGCGACATCCTCCTGGATCTCCTTTTCGAACGCGTCAAAACTCTTGTTCAGAATGCCGATGCGGACTGCTTTGGCCGGCGAAAGACCGGAACGGATCGTCTTGATCCCGGCGATCAGCCCTCGAAGATCCAGAGACTTCGTGGAGATTTCGCCATTGTCAGCTTTCCTCTGCAGATCAAGAAACAGCCCGGCAAACTGCGTAAGCGCCTCCTGTTTCATATCCGGAAAACGCTTCCGCAGAAGGAACGTCAGCGTCTCCTCGTCCAGCTTCGGCATATCCACCACCAGGAAACGGGACACCAGCGCCTCGTTCAGTTCGCGTGTCCCCGCATAACCCTGATTCATCGTACCGATAAATCTGGCCGCCGGGTGAAGCAGAATCCGGTTGTATCCTGGAACATCAATCCTCCGCCTGTGGTCGAGCGTAGCGTGAAGCACGGAGACCGCGTCATTTTTTGCCATGTTAATCTCATCCAGAATACCGAATCCGCCAAATTCCGCGCACTGGTATACTGGGCCCTTTCGAAGCTGGACTTCATTATTCCGGAACGTGTCCGTCCCGATCAGAGAAGCGCTGTCCGTATTTACATGAAACGAGATATCATAGGCCGGACGCCCGAAAATCCAGGACAACGTCTCACAGAGGACGTTCTTTCCCGTGGCCTTTCCCCCGGACAGCAGTAGATTTTCCCCCTGCAGAATCGCGGTGATCGCAATCTCCAGCGTATCCTTTCCATAGAACGGCATCTCCGGATCGGCGATCCGTTCCTCAACCAGCGGATCCACCTCGTACATCTTCCGAAATTCTTCCACCTGGGAGATCAGCTCCTGCGAGATCCCCTGTTCCTGTAAATAATTCTGAATATGATTTTCCTTGTTCATGTTTATATCCATTCCTTTCACCTCACTCAGGCACAAAACATCATGAAAATGATTTCTCATCTTCAATCCTCCTGTCCCCTTGTTATGTTTAATTTTCGCATGCAATGGACCAACCAGACGGCCATCTCTTTATTACCTTACCTTCCTGCACTCCTACCACTCATCCGAGTCCTCAAACTCGCGCAGTTCGATCTCTTCCAGCTCCTTCGCCTCCTGCAGCCGCGCGTAAAGATGTTCTCCGACACACTTTACCGCGTTCGGGCAGGTCCAGACACAGTCCATCTGATCATTGTAAAAGAAATGTCCGCACTGATCGCACTCCGTACACACATCCGTGGACATCATCTCCACAACGTTTCCGCAATCGGGACAGACCTTTTCCAGTATCTTCACTCCCTCTTTTCCCTGGCATCCTTCAAACAACATATGATATCCCTCCTTCTCACCTTTTCTGTTCTTTGCAAATTTTGAAACCACAGAAACCGTCATTTGCCCCTTTTGTCATGGTTATCATTTTCCTGATTCTTTACAGATTCTGAAATCCCGTTCTCAGAAAACGGTCCACGCCCTGCTGAATCTCAGTCCACTCCTCGTCCGGCGCGTCAACATAATGCTTGCAGATCGAGAGGCAGCCATTGATCTGAAAATGATACAGTGCCTGCAAAACCTTTTCCGAACAGCCAGACTCCTCCTTCAATCTGTCCGCCAGACGGTCTTTCGAGATGTCCGCCACACGCCTGAGCACATATGGCCGCAGCGAATCAGAAAAAAAGAGCGCCTGATACTTTTTATTTTCCCTCAGAAACTGACAGAAAGGATATCCGCATTTCTCTCCCGCAGAAATCCCGCATCCGACCTGCTGCAATACACTGTGAGAATTTGCCAGCGCGTCGTCGAGCAGTTCCTCCACGACCTGATCAATCCCATTGTAATGCAGATAAAAAGTGCCGCGGTTGATCTCCGCCTCGCGGCAAAGACCCGCCACCGTAATCTCCGAAAAATCCATTTCCCCAAGGAGCACCAGCAGCGCCTCCTTAATAACCATGCGGGTGTACATGGTGCGGCGATCCATTTTCCTCGAATTTTTTTCTTCCATATAATATGCGCCTCCCTTCCCATAGCCGGAAAGTTACTGTTACTGCTGCTCATGGTCTGCGCGAAAATCACCTCGCAGAATATCTGATGTACGAACTGTAATACGGTTATTCCCCGTCATCGAGTTATTACATATCTGTATTTTTATAATCACTATGTCTATAATTATATCTATTAGTATATTTCCTGTCAAGATGTTTATTTTTGTTTCGCACAGACTCAAGAAACTTTCTTCGTTCGTTTCTCTCCTTATCGCGGGCGCGTTCGCGCGGTTCATATCTGCTCTTCCTCCTTCACTGCTCTCGCATGAATCCGGCTCCGCATCCACTCTCCTCCCTCGCTTGCCTCGCGCAGATTCGAGAAACTTCCTTTGTCCGTTTCTCTCCTTGTCGCGGGCGCGTTCGCAACAAAGGGCTGTCAGGAAATACGTCAGCCAGGAACTTGTTATAATCTGGTTGTACACATGTCTGTGACAGATGTCTGAAGGCGGATGTAGTCCGTCGCAGACAGATGTAACACAGACAAGATGAACAGCGAATTTGTAACAAGTCCTGCCAGATATTTCCCGACAGCCCCTTTTTTCAAGATTTCTTTTATGACAAAGCTGCGCTATCTTCAGATGCAAAACGCGGCATAGAGAGGAACTGTTTTCTTCCCGTCCTCAAAGCCAAAATTTTTTGCTGACAACTTGATCGCGTAATCAGGTTTATACGTATCCATATAAATTTTCAGACTTTTGGCCTTTGTATTATCGGCTGACTTAACCTCGATGGGGATAAGCCGCCCTTCCCTCTGGATCACAAAATCAATTTCCGCTCCACGTGCGGACTCCCAGTAATACGTCTGATATCCATTTATCGTAAGCTGCACATTTACATAATTCTCAGTAAGCCCGCCTTTAAAATCATCCAGTTCCTCTGTCATATAAAGTATATCGCCGGCAGTCAGATCCTTCTTTGCGCAGAGCAGTCCCAGATCCGAGACATAAATCTTAAACGCATCGATATCCCGATAATTTTCCAGAGGCTTCCTGGCCTGCTCAACCTTATACACCTGCGACACAATCCCGGACAGGCAAAGCCATTCTATGGCATTCTCAAACTCGGAGGCTCTCCCGCCTTTCTTAAGAAGCTTATATTGGAAACGGGTATTCTTTTTTGAGAGCTGCACCGTGATATTATCATAGGCGAGACGTGTCTTTTTAATCTCGTTCAAATTGTTGTACTTGCTCATATCATTCAGATAGCTGGTCAGAATTGTATCCTGCGTATGACGGACAAGAATAAAATCTTTCGTACTGGCATATTGCATCACGCATTCCGGCATACCTCCAACCACAAGATACTGACGGTAAAGCCGCATTGCCGCATCGTGCAGCGCCTGCGGCAAAGGCGTATCCGTCTGGAAACTCTTTCTGATCTGCTCCGCCAAAACATCCTCCCCCAGAGCTTTCATAAATTCCTCCAGATCCATGGGATACAGCGTCTTTATATCGACCTTCCCCACAGGAAAAGAAAATCTCGCTCTGTTCACCGCAACGCCGAGCAGACTCCCCGCCGCGATCACATGGTAATCCGGAGCATTTTCACAAAAATATTTCAGCGCCGTGAGCGCCCTCTCGCAAAGTTTTCTTTATTTTTACATTAAATTACACGAATAGTTGATTCTGTTCCCTACGTAAGTCGAAAGCGGACGCTGCGTTTGTTTTTCCCAGACACTTACAGCTATTCTGTTTCTACCGCCACATCCTTGCCGCAGAAAGCAATTCCGTACCTGTATATGGTATAACAGCCTTTTTCCTTCAGATCCGTATCATATTTCCTGTCTTCAATCTGCTTCAGCGCCTCCAGAGCTTTCTCCTCCAGCGAAACACGTTCTCCTTTTCTGACCGCTTTAAATTCCATAACTATCCCCGGAAACTGTGGAACTTCCGGCTCCATCTGCAGATCAAACCGGCCCTCTCCCACTTCCCGATTGGAACGGATCCGATATCTCCCCGCCATGACTGCAGTCAGCCCCAGCACCATACCGTGATAAACCCCTTCCGCCGCACCGTCAAAATTGCTGACTGACCGAAGCATGAACAACCGCAGGTTTCTCTGAAGACTCTCCCCGTCATTTTTCATCAGCGCGTTCTCTATACCTGATACGATATTTCCGGAAGCTACACTGCGCAGCCAACCTGTAATTTCTGTCCGGTAAATGCGGCGGACTTCTTTATTCGGCAGAGCAAGCACTCCATAAGTGCCCGTCTCCGTCTCCAGGACAGGCTCCACAAGTTTTAAATACCCGGCCACAAGAAGAAAACTCAGGATATGCTCTGGTTCATCCGCAAGTCTGGGATACAGAACTTCCATATCCAAAAATGTATGAATCGTTTCTCCCTGAAGCAACAATGTCAGTTCTTTTGAAATTTCCGGCGTAATATTTTTCAGAATTTCCCGGATAACCGCATTGTCGCTGGTATTGGCCCAGAATGCTTTGGGCTGCAGATCACTGCTGAAATAATTCATCACGGACCAGGGATTAAAAATTTCCGTATTTCCAAACAGATATCCGTCATACCAGTCTTCGATTTCCCCGATTTTTTCTGCTTTTCCATAATAGTCAGCCAGAGCTTTTACCTCTTTGCGCGTAAATCCAAAGTACTCACTGTATTTCTGATCGATTACCGTGTTTACCGTAAGGTTGTTAAGTCCGCTGAACAAATTTTCTTTTGATATCCGCAGGATACCAGTGAGTACGCTAAAAGCCAGATTTTCATTGTCTTTCAGTCCGCCAGAAAGAAAATTCCTCATAAAAGCAATGACATCCTCATAAAATCCGCAGGAATATCCCTGCTGGATGGGCGTGTCATACTCATCAATCAGAATTACCACATTTGTGTCATGCACTTTTTTCAGCATCCTGGTAAGAATAAGCAGGGAGCGCGTATATTCGACCGGACTCAACTCCTTTCGGATCATTCTGCGGTAATAATCTCTGTCATCCTCATCCAGTTCCGGGTTGTCGGAGAGTTCCGCATGCCGCTTGTATTCGTCTTTTAAGACCAGACAAAAAGCCTCCATGGAGTCTTTCCAGTTATTGAACTTTATATCTTTGAAAGTCAGCCAGACAACCGGATATTTTCCCTGCTGCCGCGTATACTTTTCTCCGCACCGCCAGATATTCATATCCTTAAAATAAACAGAGGTATCTTCCTGTGTTTTCTCAAAAAAAGTCCTGATCATACTCAGCGCCAGCGTTTTTCCAAATCTCCTCGGCCTGGTAAACAAAGTGACTGCATTTTTATCATCAATCAAATCACGAATAAGAAGCGTCTTATCCACATAATAGCTTTCTTCCCGGATCTCCCTGTACGAAGTACTTCCAACCGCACAGGGAAGGCGTGTCTCTTTCTCTGCAGATTTTTGCTTCCTGCCGGAATCCTTCTTTTTTATCAGCGCCAGAACACTTTCCTCCGGCACAAACCAGTTCCGTCCGATCTTTCTTGCGCCCTCCAGCCTGCCCTCGCTGCACAGCTGTCCGACTCTGCGGGGACTCATCCGCAAAATTTCAGCAGCCTTGCTGCTTCCGATCATATTTCCGTCAGGCATGATATTTCCTCCTTTTTATCAGAAATATTTCCTATAATCTCAGGAAATATTATATATTTTTCAGAAGACCAGTGCAAGGAAAGATTTCAAAACTCGCTTGCAAGTTTTGCGCGTGGGATTCAGGTCTGCATCAGCAGACATTATATAATAACTTCTTTAAAATTCCCGCAGAATCAGCTCCGTGATCCCCTGATTCTGCCCCATCACAATCCGCTTCACCTTCGGTTCCCGCTCATAGCCGAATTCCTCCCGAATTCCTGCCGCGATTCGGGTTCCCCCATGGTATCCATGAATCACGCGAATCCGGTACACGCTCTTTCCTGCATTATCAATCTGTTTCTGAATCGCGTTCAGCGCTTCCTCCACGTTCATCTTGTGGACATCAATTTCGATAATTCCTGTCATCGTCTCTCAACTCCCTTTCCATGGCAGTGTCCGCAGCGCGGAACGCCGTCATAATCTTCCCTTTACTCTTTCTGACTGCACTGTCTCTGATCCTCCGAAAATCTTCTTTACAAAACTCCTGTACAACGCTGCGTTAATTTCAAAATCAAAGACCCTTGAATTTTTATCTCGGGACAAAGCGAAAAAAGAGACAGAACATCTGGCATCTTTTGATCCCAACAGTATGCCTCACTGATTTCTACGAAAGCACCACCAGCGCAGCCAGCACAAACACCACACCCGCACCGCTCAAAACCGTCATTTGCTCATGCAGGATCAGTACTCCGATCAGCGTTGCCACGACCGGCTCGACCGTCGCCATGATCGAGGCTTTGCTGTTCTCCACATAGCGCAGTCCGGAAGTATAGAGAATATACGGCAGTCCCGTCGTTACAACGCCGTAGGCGACCGTATATGGCAGATTTCCGAAATTCTGAACAAAAAAATCGCCGATCGGCATCCAGTCCGCAAGAGGCAGCGCACCGGCCAGGGTACACACGAACGTGTAAAAAGTTATGGTCAGAGGATGATATCCTCGCTCCAGTGCAAATCTGCTGAAGATCGAATACAGCGCATACCCGAAACCACTGCCAAGTCCGGTCAGAATCCCCAGCGCGCTCACGGCCTGCGAACCTTCCAGCACGCCGGTCACCAGCACACAGCCCGCGAATGCCAGCAAAAGAGCAAAAAGCTTCCGCTTCGTCATCCGCTCTTTAAACAAAAACACTGACATAATTATTACCATGGCGGGAGCCGTGTAGAGCAGAATCGCGGCCACCGACAGGGAAGTCAGCAGGATCGTCCGGTTATAGCAGTATCCGAAAAATAAAAGACTGAAAATCCCGGTCCCCAGAAAGCACCAGAAATCCTTTATTCGAATCCGCAGAAGTTTTCTGTCATATAAAAGAAGAAAGATTCCAAGCACAACCGCCGCCACCACGGCGCGCAGCGCCAGAATCTGCAGAGAGTCCAGACCTTCCGCCGAAAAACGGCGTACCCAAAGTCCCATGCTTCCCCACATGCAGCCTGCGGCAATGACCGCAGCGCCTGCATATGCGGATCTGTTTTTACCTGTTCTTTTTGCTTCCATTTTATATTCTCTCCAAAGAGAGAATCCTCCTTCCTTTCTGACTGTGTCAGATT
>CANQAR010000025.1 GCA_947588845.1 uncultured Lachnospiraceae bacterium | reverse complement strand
CTGCGGAAACTTCTTCCATGGTCATCCGAAATCCCGGATGACTGCCGCAGCAAAGTGAAAAAATAACAGCTGAATTTCCCCCGGTGGGTAACCGGGGATCTTTTATCTTGTCAAGACACGGATTATTACCTACTTACGATAAAACGACGGAGGACTTCTGTCAAACCGCTGATTCCCTTACAAAGGTCGGCATTGAAACCGACATTTTCAGCGGTGTGATGGGACCGGTAATGAACTGCATCGGGAACATCGGATTTGTGATTATTGCGGCATTCGGAGGATATTTCTCCATTCATGGACTGATCTCTGTCGGCGTGATCTCAGCATTTATTGTGTATGCAAAACAATTCAGCCGCCCGATCAATGAACTGGCACAGGTTTACGGCCAGCTTCAGACCGCGATTGCCGGAGCGGAACGGGTGTTTTCGGTTCTGGATGAGGTCGATGAGGATAAGTCCGGTGAAAAGCTGAAAGAAAACGAGCAGATGGAAGTTACCTTCCAAAATGTAAATTTCTCCTACGAACCGGAGCACTCCGTCATACAGAATTTCACATTGACCGTTCCGTCCGGGAAAAAGGTGGCGCTGGTTGGTGCGACCGGCAGCGGCAAGACGACGATTGTCAATCTTTTGATGCGCTTTTACGATATTGAAAGCGGCAAAATATGCATCAATGGTCAGGATATATCCAATGTATCACGGGATGACCTGAGAAAAAATATGGCCATTGTTTTGCAGGACACCGTCCTTTTTTCCGATACCCTGCGGCAAAACATGAAGTATGGGAATGAGGCGGCTTCGGATGCACAAATCTCAAATGCCATGAAAATGAGCCGCTGCGATGATTTACCCAGGCGGCTGCCCCAGGGCTGGGAATCGGTTCTCGTTAATTCCGGAGAAAACATCAGTCAGGGACAGAGACAGCTGTTGGCGATTGCCCGTGCTTTTGTCGCCGACCCGAAAATCCTGATTCTGGATGAGGCCACTTCCAATGTGGATACGCGCACGGAAAAAGCCATACAGGACGCCATGCAGCACGTGATGAAGGACCGCACCAGCATCGTCATTGCACATCGCCTTTCTACCATCCGTGACTCTGACATCATCGTCGTTATGGATCATGGGCAAATCGTAGAAAGCGGAAACCACGACCAGCTTCTGGCACAAAAAGGAAAATACTATGATCTTTATATGACGCAGTACGCAGGGTTTGCAACGTAAATGATAAACCGTTCAGGGTAATGCCCCGGATGTATCATAGTACATTCGGGGAGTTCTTTATGCATCGTTTCGACGATCACACTCTTTGAAACTTTGCCAAACCGTTGAATAACTGTGTCAAGTATCTCCATGTCCTCCTGTGTGAGATGAGGGTACTCTTTATCTTCCGTGGGGAAGGAACTTATATCCCGTACCATCACCCATTTCGATTTCCTCACATCGTATGGTGCTAAGGTCGACGATTGATTCATAAGCATAAGTAGCAACCAATCAAGGTCTATCCTCATTTGACTTCCTTAATGAGAACAGCAAGCTTTACAGTTTCTCATTAAGGAAGTCAAATTGTGTGAATTAATAGCAATAAGTGGTCTTAGCCATTTGTTCTAAATTAACATTTTTTACGAGATCTGTCCATAAAAACAGTGTTGAATCGTACAAATTCTGCTCTATAAATTATTTATCCGTAATATCCTTTAGCTCCAACTAAAATACTTTCTGCTTTATTGGCTTCTGCTTCTATACCAATAGATTTTTCAATATGAGTGAAACTATTGTCTTCCTTTTCAATCCCCGGAATCACGCTTTCGATATCCTTGGTATTTATCGGAAAAATCACTTTTTCATTTAATTTAAGTTCGACACCTTCAAAAAATTCTACTGCCTCTACAAGATTGTCTGGCGTATAGAAGACATGAAACATCCCATAGTTGTCAGCCGTGTTTTTGCTGAATTTTGATTTCTTAAACTCTGTGCATTTGGTTTCAAACAAACTATGCACTTCGTCTCGTTTCATTCCAAAACGAATCTTTCCAACAGAAACATTCGGTATTAATTCCCATTTTTCCATTATATCTTTCCTTCCTCTTCTAGCTTATCTACATAATCTAACAGCTCTGCTATCGCATCATCATATTTATCGCCAAATTTTTCGTGAATATCATCAATATCCATTTGTAATGCTTCTCTAAATTTTCCCTGCTCAATTAATTTCTTTTGATTCTCCCGATATTCTCTGGCTTCCCTCGAACTTCCACAACTTGCAGTCTGACGATGATCCTCTTTTTCCATTTTTATTGCCGCACCATCATCTCGTTCTAAATTCGATGCACTATCTGCTGGCATATGATGCACCTCATGGGTTTCACCATCGTTCGTCTTCCTCACATCGCGATAGCTGCCGCCCTTTTTTCCCTCAAGTTCATTATTTTCAAGATCATCATCTAAATTATTCTCACATTGGCCCGCATCATTATTTTCTAAACAATTTTCATTCTTACCTGTATCATCTTTTCCTTTAGTATCGTCTAAAGATATTTCATCAGGAAGATCATTTGTTCCATCATCATCTACGATTTCATTCGGCAGATCGCTCAATTCTTTTTTTGCTTCTTTAGAGTCATCTGAAGCATCTTTAAACATAAAAGATTCCCTCTTTCATCGTATTTTTCCAGAATATTCAACATATCTTTTTGCTAAATCAGATTCACTATTCTGCGTAATAATCACTTGAATAATCATTTGTCTGATCATCTCAACAATACGGACATCTTCTATGTCAGTGATATTCTGAATATAGTAATCTGCTTTTTTTATACCTTCGTCCTCTGTCGCAGAGCCAGATAAAAGCCTTGCAACAGTCTTTCCCTCAAACACATTATATGCGATTAGTTGCTTTTCTCTATCAGAAAGAATATCTCCACGAATTGCCTTTTTCATAATCCGCTTAGTATCTCTCGCATATTTTGAATTCTCAATCCAGGCAAGAACAGAATCTACATCTTCTGATTTTAATGTTTTAAAACCATCTTTTTTAAATACATTGGAAGTGAAAATATCTTGTGGAAAAACACTCTGTGAGACCTTTCTCTCATAAGGCCTCTTTTTTTCGTATCTATCAAAGTGACATAAAACAGATTCAATCCAATCATTTTGGTATATAACTGCAACTCCTCTTGGAAGTTTTGCAATTTCCGCAATTTGATTGTCATTCAATGCCGCCGATTTTCCGACTGTTTCTCTGTCGTCAGAATCTGGAAGCCTTAAAATAATCTTTGTATTGGTATTTCTGATAACAGCTTCATCCAACAAGCCTGGAGCTTGATCCACAATCACAAAACCCTCGCCGTAGGTCCGCATTTCAGCGATAGAATTTGTCAGCATCTCCACAGACTTTCCTTGAAGATTTGAACTTTCTTGTGCCTGTGTTACAGATGTCCTTCTTAGGAGATTATGTGCCTCTTCTAATATTGTTAAATGTTTTAATTTTTCATCTGGCATCGCTTTGTTACTCATATGATACTCTTGTAATTTCATCACAAGAATACCCATAAACAATGATCTTGTCTCCATGGATCCAACTCGACTTAAATCAACAATAGCATCTTCCTCAAACAGTTCCTTTTCATTTGTCTCAATACCACTACACAATAATTGTCCATTTAATCCATTGGTAAGCGACTTTATTCTTGTGATGAGTGCCCCCGAATAATCACTTTTCGTATCAGAGGAATACGAAGATTCCTCCATAACCTCAGGTAAAGTGGTAAGCAAATCAGCAAATGTAGGAAATTTTCCGGGGCCTAAAAATCCACATTTACTTTTCCGAAGATTCCATCCTCTATTGACATACACTCTTTCTATGGAATCCTTTAACACGGCCGGCATTGCAGCATACATTGGCCAGCATGCGTTTAATATTTCAATCAAACGGTCAATATGTTCTAATACATGTATTCCTTCTGGAAATGAAAACGGATTGATAAACAATAATTCTGTCTCGTTGGAATTAGTGCCAAATACACGTGCATCTGCACCAAACCAATCTTTGTACTCGCCTTTTGTTGGTTCTATGACCATGAAAGGAATCCCTTTGCTTCTCGCTTTAGAAATCAAATGATAAACAGTATTGGATTTTCCAGTGCCAGTCGATCCTGTTATAAATGTATGTGACGTAAGACTGTTAACATCCAGCTTTACCGGGATATTCTTTTCTTCGTGATGCATATGATAAATATACCCGAAGTCAATAGATTCCTCTGTTTTTGTTTCAGTTTCATATTTATGAACTTCTCTACCAAAAGCAGCACACTCTATAACCGGTATCCCGCTAATTGATTTCTTTGGAAAATTCAGGGATCTTGCAAGTTCACGTCCTGTCAGGCTAACCGTGGTACTAACATGTGGTGGATACATCAGCCATTCGTCTTCCAGGCCCTCTTTTAACTGGAATTGCGGATGCTGCAATCTCTTAATAAATTCAAGGATGTTTTTGACATTTTTTTGTTTCTTTTCAGTTTCAGCACGTTTCTCTGCATTCCTATTATTTACGTTTGCCGGAGGTACCCATAAATTCACAGCAGATTGTGATAGATATGACTCATCACCTTGTGTAAGAGCCAAGTACATGTGTGCGGCATTATTAGCCACTATAGGACTTTTTGATATAAAATAAGCTGAAAAATCCCACATTCCAAGCGCTGAACTTTCCTCAAGCCTCTTTATCTGCTTCTCAATAGTCTCTAGTGTATACTTGATCCCATGGTTTACGAATGTTTGCGTCAATCCCTCATTTTTACCTATAGTTACAGAAACATTGGATGAACGTGCAAAATTTGCACCTACATTCACTCCCAAATTTATACCTGTATTTTGAGTGACCGACGCCATCTTTCCTATGGTGTCAGTTATTGTACTTATATGAGAGTTTGCATTTGATGACCCGCTTGAGACTGCATGTGAATGATCACGATGGGCATTAACTTCAACACGGCCTTCAGCCACTAATGGAACCCCTACTTTTCCACCTCCACTCACCCCAGCACCAACAGTATCTGTATCTGTGGCCGTTTCAGTAGTTGTATGAGTATGGCCTTCAGAACTTGCATTGGCTTGTGACGAATTCGTCCCTTCCATATTTGCATTCCCGGACTGTCTGCCTGCTGATGCGCCTAAACTTGCGCCAAATGTTGCAGATGAGCCCTCTGCCATATGCTCAGTATATGTAAAATTTGTTTGCCAGCTTGCATATGGAGCTAACTTGGAATACAATTCAGATAGTGAATTCTTCCTTTCAAGCTGTTCCATAACAGGCGTTGCAAGTAATACAATACAATATTCTTCTTTACCATCCGCGTCATTTGGACATATTCCATCTAACAGTTTTTCCATACTCTGGTTTAAAAAATTATCAGATTTTTCAGTCGCTATATTTGATACTGACGCGATAGAGCAGCCCTCTATATTACTCAGGCATGGCAGTACGCCCAACCCATACAGATCCTTCTGCTTTGTTTCCTTATTCCTTTGTTTTATCTCTGAACCAGGAAAATTTCCCTGCAACGCCGAAGCAATTCTATCTTCTAACGCATTTGCTATCTGCGGCCTGTCCTTAGGATCATTACTTACAATAGCAAGATATATTTTGCAGCCTTCTTTTTTTCTATCATATATTAAAGCCATATTACAATCATCACGGCTAATTACCTGATAAACATTAACCAGCTTCTCAATACTATCCTCAGACGGGTCTGTTACCCATTTGGTAATTTCAAAATACCTCATCCTATTAATCAAACTTCTTTCGTCATTACCAACCTCAAGGGGAATAGATTCATATAACTGAGTTATTTGCGGAAGATAAGCTTCAAATGCTTCTATTGCATAAGATCCCAATAATCGTTTAATTCCTTCAGGACTTGTTTCTGGCTTTTCATTCATAAACCGTCTGCGACGATCTTCAATATTCTGTAATTGATCTGAACTTAATCCCGATGCCTTTGCGACAAGATTTGCCCCCTTATCCGCTGCTGTCATTAATCCTGTTGACACTCTATTCTTTATTGTTGATAAAATAGCCATATATATTGCCTCCTCCTATATAAGGATTGTGTCAAAAACTACTTGCTTTTTATTTCCAAACTTTAATAAAACCTTGATTTTAAAGAAAATTCGGGAAAGACTTTATCTTCAGAATCACACAGATGATTGGTCTTGCCAACAGCGATGCGATATCCACAGAATACCACTCTTCCAAACAGATGATCGAACAGCTCAACCACACCTATAAGGCTTCCTACTGGAAAACAAACGGATTCGACGGCATTGAAGACGCCGGTTATGACCTGGCCCTTTGGACTATTTGCTACAACTTTCCGCAATCCCATAAGCACAACCACTATCATATACTCAATGAAATGGGAATGCTGAAAAACGCGGACAACATGCCGTAAAATGGCAGTTGCTGATCTTCCTGGGCAGCAGACGATCCTGGATCCCCAAAAACAAACAACCGCATAAGAGGATCGGAACCACTGTCAGGAGGGTCGTGGAATACCGGAGTGCGCAGAGCAAGGATACGCCGCGAAAGCCTCTTGAAATAAAGGCTGCGGACCACACTTTGGGGCAGGAAACGGCCAGTCCTGAACTTTTCCCTTGATTACCATGTGGTGATCCCACTCCAGCATTGCTGTTCTCTGTCTGAATGATATCTGCTGTTTTCAAGGTTCAGCGGAGTCTTTTTTCTGACTCCAGATTTTCATAGATTACTTGACACTACCTATATAAGAACTATTTCCGAATCATTTATCATCGCATCACCTTCAACAGATTTCTCTGCAGAATCATTGATCATTCCAAGTGGCTGCTCGTCTTTTGGTCTGCTCTTATGGGATGCCAATGCCAAAACAACAATCAAAAGGAATATAATTACTGTTGTAGCAATGGCTCCGATAATACTTTTTTTCCTTCTTCCAAAAACATAGTCACTCACTTCAGCCATATGTAGAATAAACTCTTCTGAACAAGCTCCTGTAACATTTTTCTTTTGCAATTCGCACAGATATTCCTTATTCCAAGGCTTAGGCTGTTTTTTAAAATCAAAGCTGGGAAAGACATCTGATCCATATTGATCTTTTAATCTATCAATATACTGTTCAGCTGCTTTAGCTTTTATTTGACCTGATGCAATACCGTTTATCAGTGTGTTTATTTCATCATAAAAATCAGACATTATCTACGCCTCCCTGGATGCTCAAGAGTTCGTCGATATACTCCTTACTCTGATTAAGCATCTGCTCACATTTCTTCTTGGATTCAATTTCCGCGGTTGTCTCGTTTATCTTTTGCTCGTATGAATTCAAATCCGAATTAAACCTGCAAAGTTCTTTAATCAAAATATTAATAAGGTCTTCCGTCCATTTGTTAAAATTTTTCTCATTCGTTGATATTACAGTTGTACTTCTTCTTCTTACTGCATCGTTAAAATTTTGTATCAATCGGTTACAGCACACCTTGTCATCAAACTTCTCACTTTTTAGTTCCCAAAACAAAAAATGTTTATTTTGTATTGCGCCAATTAGCCTTAAATTAAAATTCATCCGATATGTAGACATATTGTTTTTCGATAGCATAATAGATTCCAATATCTGTTTTTGATCCACTGTTAATGCATCACTGCCATGTACTACATTCTTACAGTTCGCTTTAAACTGATCCGATTTCTTGTCCCAAAAAGTCCCAATATGGTTATTCACTTCCTGAGAAAATTCTGTAAGATATCTATTATACAGATCATCGGTATATTGTTGCATTTGTAAAGATGCCCAGTTTTTATCTTTCTTGCCTTTTTTCTCTGTTTCCTTAAAATTTTTCCAACGCTCTTTCAATTTTTCCTGGGTTTTTCGTTTATCATCAGGGGAATCTTGTAAATTGTTTTCCTTTATAAATTTAGTAAAATCTTTCCCAAGTAATTCCTGAAACTCTTTGTTATATGTTCCAATGTCCTTTTTCTTATTTTCAAGATCGTCACATAAGTTCTTCTTCTTCGAATCAAATTTCCCTTTTGCTTCCTCTAATGCAGCCTTTAACCTTTCTTCAGCTTCCTCAACATTTTCTACACATAAATTAATAGCATCTTGTAAATAAACAGAGGCCTGTTGACATTTGTTATACAATGCATATCTACATGCATATTCTATTATTTCTTTTTCAATGGACTCTAATCCACTGTTTTTATACAAATGGGTTGTCTTTTTATCGTCCGAATATTTAACATTATCATCTGATTTGCTCTTGTCAACAATATTATACTGAAACAACTTTCTTTTATCAGAGGAATACTTCTGCTCTTTTTCATCATATTTCTCAAACATATCCTCATCCAGCCATTCCTTCGCATCTTCAGGATGATTTTTTTTACTGGCAATAGCAATTAATGATGACAGAAAGAATATTCGTGTAGACTTCCATTTAGTTATTCTCAAATCTTGGTTCTTTCGGATCTTTTCGCTTTTTTTCTTTAAATCATTTGGTCCTTCTCCATCCGCTTTATTAACCACAACTATTGCATTTGTTGTATCTAAAGCCGCTCCTCTTTTTTCAATAAGGTCAAGTATTGTATTATTATCATTAGCATCCATTGTGTCAGGCGTAGTGATAAAAATAGGCAATGCATTTGTCTGTTCATCAAGCGAATCTTTTAAAACTTCAAAGTGTCTAACATTATTATCAGAATTTGAACCTGGTGTATCATAAATAACAAAATCATACGTATCAATAGGTAATGAAGTTTTATTAAATGGTATTCTTATTTCGATAATGTCGCTAATTTTATGTTCAACACTGGTATATTTATTCAAAATGTCAAGAGCCCGATTCATGTGGAAAACTTCGTGTCGTGTATCAGTTTCCACTATGCTCTGTAACTCCTTAATTATCTCTTTATCAAAATTACTATTAGGTTTATAGGAAGTTCCTTCAAAAGTAAGAACACATTCGTTCTCATCAAACAGAAAGCGAATTTCGTATTTTTTATCACAATAAATCTTGCATACCTTAGCTGTCGTTGGATCAGAAGCGCTCGGTAACACTTCAGAACCAATGATACTATTAATAAATGCTGATTTTCCTGCACTATAAAGCCCCATCACGCATAATGAAATAGAAGGCTTCACTGCATCGTTATATTTATACATAAGTTTTGCAATTTTTTCCTCTGTATATTCCTCTAAAGTTTTCTTAACTTCCGAAAACTTTTGCTTTATCTTAGGCATTACATCGCCTGCCGCATTATAGAAAAGCTCATCCCTCTTGCATTTTATATTTGCGTCAGCATAAAAATTTTTTATGACATTACAAAAATCATCATAGTCATCCTTAGTTCCGACAAAACGAATCTCTAAACCCACATTCCCAACATTGCATTCTCGGTTAATCAGATCGACTATTTCATATGCCCTATTCTGAATAGTTGCATATACAAACTCTTCACTTGCAAGTTTAGAATTTTCAGGATCAAATTCTACATAATCCTTAATATTGTAATCATACCATTGATATTCTATTTCTTTTTTAAACGGATCACAAATGATTCTCATTCTGCTTGCATTATCCATCTAAACCTCCTAACTTATCAAGGTAGCATTGCCTCCTTGACTTTTTAACCACATAACTGTCAAATATCCCTTCGATCATACGTTTCCTTATCCTCATAATATCTTACAATAGACATCCATGATTTGAATTTATATACACAAAAACAAGTATATTTTATATTCAGCAATGAACTTTGTCAATATTTTAGTGCGATCTTGACGAAAGATGTTCCCGTCCTAAGTCGAGTGTCGAATATTTTGCACATATTAAAATCCCCCTGAAACTTCCATTTTGTGATAACCATAAGCATGCACATATAATTTATTTTTCAGTATTTGCATTATGATGAATAACCACCCGTTCACGACTTCCGGAGAACCTTATATTTTGGAAAGTTCCCTCAGGCTTCCGTTCTCTCTTTCAGTATCCGTTACTCCGGAACATCTCTCTTTGATAACCCCGCTCTACGGCAGCATCTGGTTTATGCCTGCGGGCTCCTCTTTATAGTGCATCATGTACAGCAGCAGCGCGTACAGGTACTGATAGATGTTCAGGTAATTCGCTTTCGCCGTCTCGATCAGACTGAGGCCGACCGCGCTCTCGTTCGCGCTGTTCACGGCGTCATGGAATTCTGCCTGAAAGGCAGTCTGTGAAAGGCGGCAGCACGTTACGCGAAGGACGTTTGTCACAAATATCCGCAGGAACCACGCAGGCATCGACGCTGTCATGGATGCCCTTGACCATCGGGATCCAACGAGCGTCATAAAATATCTGCTTCTTGATGATGACAGAAGCAAAAAATGTGGGCTGTCCCTAGACTGTGCCGGGATTCCTTGGAAGAAGTATGTATCGTATGCTGATGTCTTTTATTCTGTATGCGATTCAGAATATCAAAGCAATTTTATTATTGGCCTGTTGCTGCTGATCAAGGGAGGCGGCTGGTTTGTGAACGACGCAGCCGGAATTTGATTTGACGGTCAAATAAATAAGAAAATTTTTATCATCGGCCTACGCGCTATGCCATTCCATCTTAAACGGTTCTTTTGAACTGGACAAATCATATAAAGTATCCGGATCAATATCCCGACAGGCTGTTGTATCCCTGTTCCCCTGAATATCCCATGCAAGAGTATCGTTCAATACCGTACAGCGTTTCATAAAAACATGAATATCTTTTAACGGCTGGAACGTTTCTTTTTCAAGGATTGGACAAGCATCATAGTTATACGATTTGAGGACTAAAAAAGCTCCATTGCAACTGTCCTGGAGCTTTTCTTTCGGCTCATTCCTCGTCATCTTTATATTCAGAATCTGATTTTTCATATTCTTCATTGCCAACTGAATCAGAATCTCTGTTTTCTACCTCTTCTCTTAACTCTTTAAATAAATCAATCGCTTGTCTGATTTCATTTAGAGTCCCGGTATAAGATCCTCCATAACGGCTTGATGCTTCCCAGCTTGAAACATCACTTGCTATATTTTTCAAAGCATCTGGCACCACAAATTCTGTTTTGTTTTCCACCATTGTGATCAAAGATACAAGGTCATGCGTTTTATACCCTTTGTATCCTTCCGATATACCGGCTTCTGTTTGCAGTACATGCTTTAGTGTTTTTTCAATTGCCTGCTGTACATGAAAAGCAGCCAAATCAATTATATTTTCATCATTGGTTGGATTCCCTTGTGGTGATATTAACAATTCTGCAACCCTGATGTCTGCATCAGCTTTACTCAGAAGCATAAACAACCACCCCTTTATTGTCGATCTCGTTTTTGAGATTCCCCTTCAAACGATAATAATTCAAAACATCACAATTGAAGTCACAGCTTTTGCAGAGGTCGGCATGGAAATTGAATAAATCAAGCCCTTGCGTTTTATTACCGACATCCATACAGACATCAATATCACTCTCTTCCGTGCAGCAATCTGTCACACTGCTTCCAAAGATAATCAGGCGTTTCACAAATGGGTATTTCCGTGCAGCTCTGATCATTGTATTTACGGAATCAAGTTTAATCTTGTTAATTCTGGAAGTATCTATTTTTTCCATAAGTGCCTCCTTAATCATTACTTGCTTTATTATAGCACGTTTCCAGGAGAACGAAACACCTTTTCAAAGGTATCCCTGACAACCTAATTCTTTATATAGATCCATCGCAAGACCTCCTAGTTTGTTTTTATAATAGATCAAAACAGGAGTATTTGCAATGGTTTTGTATAAATTTAAAAATAGAAATTTTTAAAAATGCCCAAAACCATGTGTTAAGCATTGGTTTTGAGCATTTTTAGAAACAACTCAGTCTTTTTGTAAAAATCGATTTCATACTTGTTCAGTCCTCGGGCGATATCCTTGTTGTCATTGGAGTTAAATACGCGGAAGTTAATGCTGACACGATCCCATAATTTTCTCCGAAAGCTTTGAATTTCCTATTTTACGGATGTTTCTATCACACACTGGTGTTTCTTCGCTTTCTTATCATAATTTATCCCAACAAGCAGCAAATCCCCTTTATAATTTTTCAGTGATTCCATATACTTTCTATCTTTAATCTGACGAATTGCTCTTTCCGCTGTTTTATCCCATTTCAGTTCTACAATAAATGCCGGCTTATCTGTATGGCGCCGCGGTAAAAATACAATATCTGCAAAACCTTTTCCGGCGGGCAGTTCCCTGATCAGAGTGTAATCCTTTTTCGCACTGTAGTACGCGAGGGTTACTGCACAGCTCAGAGAATTTTCATTATTATACGAAAGAATTGATGTATTCTCGGTATGTACCGCATCCATCGCTTCCGCAACTTTCTTTCCTTCCATCTGAAGCGTCGCCTCAAGCAGTTCTTCTGATGCTGAAACGGCATCGGATACTTCTTTCCATCCGCTTCGATTGATTGAACGCAGAAATTCCGCCCTTACTTCCTCATTTGGAATAAATACTTCTTCCGTCTCTTCCCGATAAGCCAGATATCCCAGGTGAACCAGCAGCGCAAGTACATCGTCCCTGCTCGTAAAACTCGTCATGTCATTCTGGAATGTCCCCGTGTCGATCTTACAGCCAATTCCCCCGAGCATGGCTATGATCGCATCTTTAAGCCCGTCAAAATTCAGATCAATATAGACCCTGAGGTCTCTGTGCTGGTCCAGTAGCTGTGAAACTCTCCTTCAAGCATGGCATCAACAATCGATTTGGGATTGTATATATGTTCTATATTTCTGAAACAGTACCCATCATACCATCTCCTGGCCTCCTCAAAATCCATATGGTAACTGTCGCAAAGCTGTTTTACTTCTGACTCTGTAAATCCCACATACTTTGCCAGCCGCTTTGGGTTTGTCATGGAAAATTCATCAAAAATATTCAATGCAGAGTGCATGCCCAGAAGAGGGGCCAGGTGCTGCTCCTGCACATTTTTCAGTTCCAGGCAGGCTTCTTTCAGCTCCGCTGCGATTTCTTTTTCGAGATAGGGAACCATCTGCTGTGCGCTTCCTGCACGAATCAAAAAACGCTGCATGTCAAAAAAAAGCACGTGGTATCTGTTCAGGTGTGTTAAAAAGAGGGATCCTGTGCAATTTTGCACTGTGCGGACATCTTTTTCGAATCACAGTTCCTGCCGTAGTAAGCCGCAAGCATACCTGCAGTCATGGATTTCCCGAATCTTCTGGGCCTGCTGACGCAGAGAAGGCGATTTTCTTTCCCCAATCTGCTGTTTGTAAAGGAAATCAGTTCCGTCTTACCAATCAATCCGTCAAAAAATAGTTACAGTTTTAGCTATGTAAATTTGCCATACATTCAGTTGACAAAAAGAGAAGAAGGGATTATGATATAAACAAAAAGGATGCTGCCGATAGACGGTTATCCCGATTAGATATTTATAGCAAAATAGCCGTATCCTTGGGCGGGGCGGCTATTTTTGCGTCTTATTACTATCCTTACCAATGGAATATCCGATTCCAAAGCAGGTCAAACCGAAGCTTAACAGCGAAAGAAACATTTGAATATCCATGATCTACTCGTCGGCCACCGCAGCACGGTTCCTGGATGCCGTAAAAAAGGTGCTTAAAAAAAGCGAGATATAACTTTTGGTATGAACTGATAAACGAATCGTGACTTCTCCGAAAGCCTCGATTCATTTATAATATGATTAGAGCCAGCCCAACGAACCGTTTGATACGGCACGATGCGGAAATCGGGGAACTTCTGGCGCTGGATGCCAAAGAGGACAGCTGTTTTCTGGATATTTTCTTCCGCAGCACCCGTCGCATTTTCTCTGAAGGCGGTTGAGCAAATCGAAAATGATACGCTTTGGCTTCGTTACACATTAAAAACAGGAGGATAATACAATGAGAAAGAATTTTGGAGTCAAACCGTGGGTTTACCCACAGCCGGTGCTGATGATCGGCACCTATGACGAGAACGGAAAACCGAACTTGATGAACGCCGCCTGGGGCGGGCAATATGACGCAAATCAGGTCATGTTGTGTCTAAGCTCTCATAAGACAACGGACAATATCAAAACAACCGGCGCTTTTACTGTCAGCTTTGCCACTGCTTCTACTGTCGTTCCCTGCGACTATGTGGGGATCGTCTCCGCAAAAAAAGAGCCGAACAAAATGGAGAAAGCAGGCTTCACGACGGTAAAAAGCGAATTTGTAAACGCGCCGCTCATCAATGAACTGCCTTTGACGCTGGAATGTAAATTTCTGAAATGCAATGAAGACGGCAATGTGATCGGTGAGATCGTCAACGTCAGCGCCGACGAGAGTATCCTGACGGACGGCAACGTAGACTACAAAAAGCTGGATGCCATTATCTTTGATCCTGCGGCTGCTGCTTACATCCGCTTGGGTGATAAGGTAGGAAATGCTTTCAAAGACGGCGCAAAGCTGAAATAATGAGATTCAGGATCATATACCCGCCCAAGTGCCAGCACTTGGGCGGGTTTGCGCGTTTTTGAGGAGACAAGGGATGGGGTGCCAACCACCCCATCACGTTTTCTGCGCCTTATTGACGGCCCAGTTTATCCATCAGGACTCCTCATATGGGAGCAGGTTGCTCACATAATCGGTTCGTCCGGCAAGAACATCATCATAATAGCCTTGTTTCCAATCGATGTAGGCAACGCTGGCCTGCAGCTGGGTGATTTGCGCTTCCAGCACAGTTTGCTTTTGTGCAAGCATCACTTGACGCTGTGGGATGGATGATGGTCCCTGCAGACACAGTCCCAGATACGCTTTCATCTCCTGAATGCTCATGTTGCACTTTTTCAAGCAGTCGAGATCCTTGATCCATTTTATATCCCGCTCACTGAAAATACGGCGATTATTCTTGTCCCGCTTGACGTGTGGGACAAGACCTTCGTTGCAGTAATACTTCAAAGTCTCGTAACTCAGGCCCGTCTCACGGCAGACCTGCAGCATAGTATAGAACTTCATAGCGTTCCTCCGGGCATCAAACTGCTGTTGTGCAAATGGCGGAGTTTATTCGGCGTTGATTTCAGCCACCGCAGTATCCGCGGCCAGATGGCCCGCTGCGGTATAGAAACCGAGAGAGAATCCTCCGAAATAATAGTCTCCAAACAGGCGGGAAGTGGCAACCTCACCGACGGCAAACAGATTCTCGATGACAGAATCGTCTTCAGCCAACACATGGAAGGTATCGTCAGTCAGCGTGCCGCCGATCGTGCCCCAGGAGGCCGGGTAAACGCGAACGGCATAGAAACCACCGTCTTCCTCATAGGGAATCAGATGCGCGGGGTCCTTACCCTGATCGGGGTCTTCGCCGTTGGCGCACAGCTCTTGATAGCGGTCATAGGTGGCGCGCAGCGTATCCGGATCGACTTCCATCTTGCCGGCAAGGTCCTCGATAGTCTCAGCGTAGACAACGACAGAGTTGTTCTCGTTGGCGGCGAACTCCTCGCAATCTGCCAGTACATGCTCAGGAATGTTGACGGTGTCAAACAGCACGTAGTAGGCCGGGCTGGCCTGGCGCAGCAGCTGTTTGTTGAGGAACATCTGGTTGTAAGGGGACTCGTTGGACACACGCTCGCCCTCGGCATTGACCACCAGATGGTCATCCATCGTCGGACTGTTGCGGAAGGTATAGCGGAAGGTGGGCGATACATCGGGATAGGCGGATTTGATGAAAGGTCCGTCATCCATTTTGGCGCCAATTTCCTCCAGCATCGCAAAGCCGTCACCGGTGCTGCTGACTGCGGCGTCTTCGCTGAAATCAATCGTATTCAGTTCAGGATTGGCGGCCACAAGACGATCCCAATCGTGGGAGGCGCCGCCGGTAGCGATGATGGTCTTGGCCGCTGTGATGTTGAAGGTGCCGCCGTCATTGGAAACTTCAAGTCCAACGGCCTTGCCATCCTCCATTAGAATGTGCTCGGCTTTTGTATTGAGCAGCAGCGTCACCCCCTGGCTCTCGACCAGTTCGGCCAAAGCATCCACAAAGTTTGCGCCTTGCTGCGAATCGGCACCAAAGTTAGTGCGCACATAGTCACCGCGGTCTGTAGAGGAATGTGGAATGTGGAAGGTCTCATCCAACCAGTCGATGGTGGCGCCGATCTCCGGCAGCAGTTTTTCAATGAAGTCATAATCGGGCTGGCGTTCGGATGTTTCGTTGACCATCTTAAAATAATCCATCACGCGCTCAAGGCTGTCGTCCTCGTCAACGGTCTCGGCATCCACGGTGCCAAGGCCGCCGCCGGCCAATTCCAGATTACCGCCGACGAAGGGCATCTTTTCAACCAGCACTACTTCGGCGCCGTCATTGGCAGCGGTGATGGCAGCGAGCAGACCAGCCATGCCTGCACCGGCGATAACCACCTGTGTATCCATATCTTCGGCGGGGGGGATCTCTTTCTCGACCGACACTGCACGCAGCGCATCGATGTTGGCACCGGCCTCTTCCAGAGCGGCTGTCACGGCAGCGATAACACCACGGGAGGTGACAGTCGCACCGGCGATTGTATCAACCCCAAGGGATTGGTTGTCAAGGATATCCTGCGGGATTTTTTCCATCGGCATGCGGGAGATACCAACCGTCTCATCCTCGCCAACGATGTCAATGCTTTCAATTGTATCCTCGCTGACAGTGACGGTGGCCACGATATCACCGCCGCGGCCATCAGCCGTGCCGGTGTATGTACCGGGAGTATAGCTGACGGGCCCTGCCTCGGCGCTGTCACCACCGCCGAGAACGCCTGCTTCGGTCAAGGCGTCCCGTGCCGCGTCGATGATGGCGGTGCTGGTGAAGGTAGCACTGGTCACGCTGTCTACTTCTATGCTGTTTGCCTCTTTAATGGCATCGATCATCGGCTGCACCGCTTCACCGCCGACATTTGGGGTTTCATCGGGCGCATCTACAGTCACTTCGGTTATGTTGCCGTTGGTATCGATGGTCACATCAACCGTGACGGTGCCGCCGAAGCCCTCGGCGCTTCCGGTATAAGTACCAGCAGTATAGGTACCGGCCACGTCTTCGTCTGTATCTGCGTCCGCTGTGGCAGTGCCGCCGCAGGCGCAAAGCAGCATTGTCATCGCAGTCAGCACACTGATCATTTTCTTCATACTGATTCTCCCTTTTTTCATATAGGTTCTCCTTTCGCTTTTTTTCATTTGCAGATTTTCCGGGATTCCCGGATTTACTTTTCAGTATACAAACCGGTAGTAACAGCCGGTCAAGAGTTTTTTCGATTTTTTGCCGGGCAATATGTTTCCAATGAAAAAGCAAGTTTCACACTCGAAAAATAAAAAATACCTCCCCATCATGGACAGGGAGGATAATATCATATATTATATCATATGCAGAAAGAAAAATGTGACTCAGTTCGGCCTGCTGTTTCCGGGGCAGTGATATTATCTGCGCTCACAGCGGGCATACTGTTTTTCACCGGATACTTTCCTTTGGGAAGACAGCACCGTTTCAAATGGATATAGACCGTTTCAAACTCCCACTTCCCGAAAATTCATGGACATGGCAAAAGTTCTGGAAAACTCTGGAAGGCTCGCCAGCTCCAGAAATTCAATCCGATCCCGCAAGATCTGACTCTTTGCCAGCATCTCTTTATTGCAGGCCAGAAGCTTGGCGCCTCTGCCAGCAGCATTGCCCACGGCGGTGATCCGTCCCCGGAGTTCCTCCGGCAAAAGGCCGATGCGACAGGCGCTCTCCGGTGACATATAGCTGCCGAAGGCCCCGGCCAGCAATACCCGTTGGATATCGTCCACTTCTCTGCCCAGCTGCTTTACCATGAGCCGAACCCCGGCGCAAATGGCACCCTTCGCCATTTGAACCTGGCGGATATCCTCCTGTGTCAGCCACACCCTGTCGGCCAGGGCCACGGCCACGGCCCGCTGACCGTCCCACTCTTCGCCGGATTGGATCCGTCCTCTCTTATTAAGGATGCCCGCATCCAGCAGCACAGCCACCGCATCAATGAGCCCTGAGCCGCAGATGCCCCTGGCTGTTCCGCCGCCGATGACGGAACACCGGAGACGTCCCTCTTCCATCCACACATGGTCAATGGCTCCATCCGTCCCTCGCATTCCGAATCGGATATTGGCTCCCTCCAGGGCCGGTCCCGCAGCTGTGGAGCAGGCAATCATCCGCTCCCGGCTGCCCAGAACCAACTCCCCGTTAGTGCCAATATCCACCATCAGAGTCAAAGGCTCCGAGGCGTACATTTCTGTGGACAAAACACAGCCCATGGTATCCGCTCCGATGTACCCGGCGATATCCGGCACGGTCAGCAGCACAGCGTTTTCGCATATGGGGAGCACGTCTCGGCAAGGCGACGTTTTCGCCTCCAGAAGCACGGGGGCAAAAGGCACCCCCGCCAGGTTTTCCACAGAAAGTCCCAAAAAGAGCTGCTGCATTGAAGGATTCCCCACTACCGCCACCGTGCCGATCTCCGTCGGGGAAATACCAACCTGGCCGCACACCCGGCTGATCAGGTCTGTCAGGGTGCCTCGGATCAAATCCCGCTGCTTTTCCAGACTTCCTTCCATAGCCGCCTTGATTCGTGAGATCACGTCGGCCCCGTAGCCAGTCTGGGGATTCAGCATGCTGGCACTGGCCAGTTCCCGCCCCGTATCCCGGTCCAACAGGAAAGTGACCACGGATGTTGTCCCGATGTCAATGGCGACAAAATATCCACGTCGCACCGGGTTCAGGACTATATCCGCCCCGACGCCCTCCCTGAGGATGTGCAGCCCGTCCTTTTCTGGAACGGTCACTGTCATATCCGTCTCCACTGAGGTCTGGCAGGCAAGAACGCGCTTTCCATTCATCAGCACGACGCACTTGCCGCATTTGCCCTGACCGCCGCAGGGAGCATCCGGGGAGATTCCTTCTGTCCGCAAAACCTCCAGCAAACATGTGCCCCGCCCAACTTCTACAGTCAGCTCTTCGGGTAAAATGTGAATTACAGGCATTGACTATTCCCCCCATTGTAAATTGACAAATCTTCCAATTTGGAATTTTTTCAATTCTGCTATTTTCTTTCTCTTTTCACCAATGCTCACTCTTTGGGAACGATCAGGCCCTTAACCGAAGCAGCCAGTCCCAGCGCAATAAAAATGATAATACCAAGGACAAATGTACTGTCTGCGTCCGTGGTAAGATGGAAAATACCATGGGCGATCGTCATAAAGAAAGTAGACAAAAACGTGCCTATCTGGTTACCAGTAAGTAACAGCGTAGTTGCCAGCGGCATCTGGTGAGGCTCCACAGCGGCGCCCACGTAAACCTGCATCAGGGAAAACTCGCCCATAAAACCAAAGCCAACTAAAAACAGTGCCGCAAATGCAGTGATCACGCTGGGGAACAATACAAGCAATGCGTATGCCAACGCCAAAACGGCAAAACAGAAAGTCATGGTAAAACGCTTAAAAAATTTCTGGATAGTTCCGATGGAAGACACAGCCACGCAGCCCAGAGAGTACAGGATCAGAATGGTGCCAGCCATAGTAGCGCTGCCGATCTCGTGTCCTGCCAAATATGTTGAAATCCCCACTATAGCAGGATATGTAAGCGCCGTAGCCAACATTTGAGACACGGCAAAAAGAAGAACTTTAGGATTAAATTTACTTCCAGCGGCAGTTCCGGCACTGGCCTGTTCTGGCGAAGTGCTCTTTGGCGGTTCCTTAATAAAAAACATTGCCAGGAAAACTACAACTGTATAAATATTGATCAAAAAAATGTGTCTCCAAGAAATCCCACTGAGAACACCAACAATAGGACCAGAAACGAGTCCAACGCAAATGGACACAGCCTGGGCGATACCCATATACTGAGCATGCTTTTCCGACGGAACACTGGAAAGGAGCAATGCTGTCCGAGATGCGCACAGGCCAACGCCAACGCCCATCAATGCCCGAAAGGCCAGGATCACACTCCAGTTTCCAGAGATGAAAAAGGGCCCCAAACCGCCGACCACAATGCTCCCTGTGGAAATAATGGCTGTAAGCTTATAGGGTATCTTTTTCCCTACTACTGCACCGATCGCCAGGGTAAAAGGAAGGCTGATCAGACTGGGCAGCGTTGCCAGCATACGGATACTCTCCACACTGACACCCAACGCAGTCCAATGATCAATGATGATCTGCATCCCAGGGTTCTCAAAAGTACCTGCAGAGCCCGCCATAAAGAACATAAGAATAGCAATCAGACTTAGAGTAATCTTGAATGGTGTTCTTTCTGAATTTTCCATATTTATCTCCTTACTTTCCGAAATCCATCCAAAAGAGTGACCAGTGCGCCGCCGATGATGGTCTCCACGCCAGGTTCTCGGCCTCAGCGCGTCTGCGATAGTCTTCATGGAGTCAACAGCCAGAGTCAGCCCCCTGAGGATGCCAGACGCAGTCCGATGATGCCCGTCCCAGCCTCTTACACCCCGGGGATGTCTCCATTGATTTTCTCACCTGTGACGCTCTGTGATCACCTTCGGTCATTGTTTCGCTTACAGCTGGAAACAGAGAAATACAAAAGTGGCAAGAGCCGCCTGCTTCTCCTCATCCGTTTCTACCCAGTCAATATATTTCATGATTTCCTGGGGGCCTTCGGGGTACTTGGTAATATCGATTTTTTCGTTGGACATGACGCGAATCCTCCTTCTAATAACTCTAACTGTTTTTTTCTTCAGTTCGAGTACTTCAAGTACTATATTTTAGGTACACAAGTTATCTTTTCTTAAATCTCATAGCTGTTGACAAAGTCACAGACAGCCTTCAAATTTTCGCGGCTGCAGTCATTGGGGAAAGAGAGCATCTTATTGGGCTGAAGAATCAATCCGCCATCTTTCCCGAGCTCATCAATAACCTTTTTAGCCTGGGCAACGCACTGATCTGGGGTGCCAAGACCCAGGAGCGTGGAATCAATGCCTCCCATCAAAGAGATGTTAGGATACTTAGCGCGAAGTTCAAAGATGTTGTCCTGTTCCACCATCATACAGACCGTTCCTTTGGGGAATTGGTTAAAGAAATCCCCGAAGCGATCCCATGAACCCTCGGCGTACACCAGAACCTGTTTGCCTTTCTCTGCGGCCTTGCTGAATATGTATTCCATAAGCGGGGCATACAGCCGGTCAAATTGTTTCCTGTTGAGGACCGTGTGGGCCAGAATGCCGGTAGAAATGTCGCAATTCTCCTCCATATTGGGACCATAAGGCGTGGACTCAAACCATGCGTCAAATGCAGCTTTGTAATTTTCCGTGGTCTGATCCACATACTCCTCCACCTGGGCTTTGTGCCGTCTCAGGTCGATACTGCTGTTTTTCATGCCGCGGTAAAGCTGAAAAAGATCCTCAAAGGCACACATGAAATAGTAGTAGTCCACCTCAGCAACTACACCATATTTTTCACGAAGCATCATGGAGGTCTGCGCCTTGTCCGCATAGAATTCATTAAGCAGCTTCATAGCATGAACAATCTCCTGCGGAGTCATATCTTTTGCCTTGGGAAAACGCCGGAAAAACAGTGTCCAGGAAAACTCCGGGAAGTTATGGTTCAGCTGATCAAACTCATCATCGTTCACGATGCAGCGGTCCAGAACATTCAGCGCTTCTGAGTTGTCCGTGTATCCGCTGCTGCCGCCCAGCGCATCGGAGACAATAAAAGGATTCCGGTGGACGCAGTTCATCACATTTACCTGATCCACGTTGTAGGTCTGAACGAAGTTCTCTATTACCTGGTGGTTTTTGTCATAGTCCCGGACCGTTTCCATATAGGAGACGCCCTGATCTATATACATCCAATTGAACATATTGGCACAAAACGGGATGCGGTCTGGTTTTTTCCAAGACTGGGCGTCCCGGTACAGTTTGATCCTGTACTGGTACTTTTCCCGCGGGGTCATTTTACTCATGTCTTGCATCGGTGATTCCTCCTCTACTAAATTTCGTTTTTAACTTTCAGAAATTCGTTTGATTGTTTGCGTTTACAAGCTTTTTCAGCGTGATATTTTAGATGATCAGGCTGCCCACTCTCTGCAGATTCTTACGGTATCCTGTGGGCTTCTGCCCCATGCGTCGGCTCCCACCACTTCTGCGGTTCCCTCCCCCACAGGTGCACCACCGATAATCACCTTCACATCGTCAAGTCCGTTTGCCTTCAGTGCATCTACGGTATTTTTCATAGAATCGATGGCCAGAGTCAGCACTCCGCTGAGAGCCACGATCTTGATATCATTCTCTTTTACGGCTTCCACGATCTTCTCCGCCGGAACGTCAATACCCAGATCCAGCACCTCAAATCCGGATGCCTCCAGCATGGAGATCACAATGTTCTTTCCGATATCGTGAAGATCATCCTTGACAGTGCACATCAGCATCCTGCCCATGGCGGTTCCGCCTCCGGTTATCAGTCCGCTCTTTAAGATGGACACAGCCTGCTTCATCAGCTCACCTGCATAGATCAGATCACCTACAAAGTACTCTCCTTCTTCAAACAGATCTCCTACCTTATTCATACCTGCCTGGCATGCATCCATGGCGGCCTGCGCCTCAGTTCCTCCATCTTCCATCACTCCGTTCAGGATTTCCACTACGGTATCCTCATCCAGTTCTCCCATGGCTTCTGCCAGTTTTTTTGCGTCAAGCATTTCTTTTCCCTCCTGTAAATTATTTTTCTTTTTTATTTTCTTTTATTTTCCTCTTTGATCTTTGTTTGCCTTAACATTGCCTTTTATCGCTATGGACATGCCTTGTGTTTATTTCACTGGTCCGATCTTCCCTGCCCGATAAGCCTTATTGTATTTTCTGCACAGACGGTCTCTTCCCAGAAGCGCCTCCGTGCCGTAAATTGTCTCGACCACCGACCTGCTGGTGGGATCCGCAATCACCGAATCAAGCCCCGCTTCCATGGACAGCGTTAAGAAGTTGGTATTGATGATCCTGCGGGCCGGCATACCAAACGAGATATTGGACAGTGCCGCTGTAATGTTGACCGTGGGATACTTCGCCTTGATCATCCGGATCGCCCTGGTAAATTCCAGAGCAGAATTTCCCACAGCCGAGAGAGCCAGCACCAGAGGATCTATGTGCATCCGGTCGGGCGTGACCCCATACTCCGACGCTTTCTCGATCAGCTGGAACGCCAGAGCAGCTTTATCCTCTGCTTTTTCAGTCACGCCGTTCTGATCACAGGACAGGGCAATCACCTGCCATTGGGGGTTATCCCTTAAAAGAGGCAATAAAATATCGCATTTCCTGCCTTCCAGGGAAATTGAATTTATAATCCCTGGCTTTTCAATCTTCTCAAACACTTTCACCAGCATCTCAGGATCGGGGGAATCAATGCAGATCGGCTTGGCGGCCACGCCCTGCACCACATCAATCAGCCAGCAAAGAGCATCATATTCTTTTTCCGGCGCTGTGCCTGCGCACACATCCAGGTAATCTGCTCCACCCTCTTCCTGAGTCTTGACCAGCTGTCTGATATACTCAGCGTCCCTGCCCTCGATCGCTGCCTTCGTTTTCGGAATCGCTCCGTTGATCTTTTCTCCAATGATTATCATGCTCTACCTCCATTTCCAACTGTGCCTGCCTTTTGCGCTGACCCGGCGCGTCTGGCTGGTATTTATTCGCTGTATCCAGGTTTCTCTCTTTTTTATAACTTTATCATAAACTTTTTTCAAAAAGATGTACAATGCCAGGAGTTTATTATGCTATAATAAATTATCATAGCAGTCAGAGGAGATGAAATGAATGATAGAAACCCACTTCTGGGAACAGCTGGCGATGATCGCCCAGTGCGGGACTCTTTCCGCAGCGGCAGAGAAACTGTACCTGACACAGCCTGCTCTGAGCCGCTCCATGAAAAAACTGGAAGAGCTTCTGGGAGTTGAATTGTTTACCAGAGGAAAAAATAAGATCACGCTGAACGAAAGCGGAGAACTGGCCGCGAAATGCGCTGTCCGCATGCTGGAGCTGGAAAGTGAGACGGTAGAACGAATCCGTATCTTTGACCGCATGCGGCGCACCATCACGATAGGATCCAGCGGTCCTTCCGCCCTCAGTGACCTGGTCGGCCTTTTGTCGCAGCTCTATCCGGGTATGGCGGTATCCAGTGAGCTGATGGATGAGGAAACTCTTCTGCGCCATGTTCGGGACGGAGCCATGCAGCTGGCGGTCGTGACACACCCGGAAGATGATGAAGATCTGTTCTGCATGAAATATATGGAAGAGGCGCTGTACCTGGTAGTACCGGAGAATCATGAATTGGCCGGCCTGTCTCATCTTTACCTAAAGGACATCGATGGATACACTATCCTTCTCCACTCCAACATCGGTTTCTGGATGGATCTGTGCCGGGAACATCTCTCTCACTCCAGGTTTCTGCTCCAGAATGACTTCGAAACATTTAAAGAACTGGCGGACGCCTCCGATTTTCTTTTCTTTACCACCAGCTGGCAGCTGGAACACACTTCGCACCCGAAAAATAAAAAATACCTCCCCATCATAGACGGAGAGGCAAATATCACATATTACATCATATGCAGGAAGAAAAATGTGGCGCAGTTTGGTCTGCTGTTTCCGGGGCAGTGATATTATCTGCGCTCACAGAATTCACCTTATCCGATTTTATTGATACATTTTCCGACCTGCACAATCCCATACGGCGGAATGATCTCATAGCGGGATTCATCCCACGGCCCGGTGAGGAGCTCCCGCATATAGTCCAGTGTCCCCGCGACAACGGTGCGTTTTAAATTCAGCGTCTCCTCGATGATCTGTGTTTTTTCTTCCAGATTTTTGATCGGAGTCACACCTGTATCGAGGAGCGCCAGCGTGCGATAGTTGCTGTACATCATATCTGCGATTTCCCGAGCAGTCTCCTCCCCATATTTTTCAACGGAATGTCGGTACTCCACCCAGAGGTTGCGCTCTCCGCGCATCCATCCCTCGGTGAGATAATAACAGGCGTTCTCCCGCGAAAACTCTCTGCGCCGCTCATCGGAACCCATCAGCAGAGAGATACAGTCGTCCACCTTCGGGATGATCATCTCAAAATTTCCGGTTTTCACCCCGACAATAGAATTTCCGCATCGTCCAAACAGCAGGATCAGTCTCTCACACTCGCTGATCCGGTCGATTTCTTCCTGCAGACGTTTCCGAAGCTTGTCGGGATAATTGTGCAAACCTGATTCGATCCAGATCACTTCCGCGTCCAGTTCCAGTTTATCAAATAAATATGTAAATTCATCTCTCAATGTCTCGCAGGCAAGAACTTTTATTCTCATAGGCAGCTCCTTTTCATCGTATTATTTCCAAGTATACCATACGCGAATGCTCATTACAATGATCTGTTCACCTGTCGGGTCGTCTGCATGAGTTCTAACTTGTGGTAACAACTTATGAACTAACCGAGACTTCCGCCCACCGGCAAAGCAGGCTAAAATATAATTACAAATAAGCCCCAAAGGATGTAAGCCATGCCTGGTAATCCGGAAGATAAAGCAGCAGTCGTGACCGGCAGTTAGGGTGCAGCATAAATAACATTTGCGGAAATGGGCATTCCGGCCGATACGGATTACAAGGCCATCGCAGACAGCGCCGTTCTCACCGGTGGCTGTTGCAAAAAATATTCACGAAGGACGAACTGCTGGCAGTTCTCCATGAGTGCAGATAAGGAGTGTAAAGATTATGAAAGAAAAAGCGTTGACACAATCGAAAGCATTTTGGTCTGCTCTTGAGAAAGCAGACGTAGGTGGAATGCAGGCGGTCGCAGATCCAAAATGTATGTTTGTTCACATTGGCGTCACCTGTGGGATGGAAGAAGAAATGCGTTGCTTTACCGACAAAATTTTTATTCCTACAAAAGTCGTGCTGAACAGCCAGCAGGCACAGGTTTTCGGGAATACGGTCATCGTGATCACAGACTGCAATTATAGCCTGCTTCTCGGTGGAAAAGAAACTACCCATCATTTTGCTGTGACAGAAGTTTATGTGCCGGAAGATGGCGAGTGCAAACTGGTACAACTCTCCTTTACGGCGCTCGTATATTGATTAAAACGGAGGTATGGATATGGCAAAGAAACAAACGGCGGGCCGTGACAGGCTCGGCACTCTTGCACCCAAATTTGCGGAACTGAATGACGACGTACTGTTCGGAGAAGTATGGTCTCGGGAAGATAAACTTTCGCCCAGAGACAGAAGCATGGTCACCATAGCAGCACTGTTTTCGGCGGGTCTTTATCCGCAGCTCAAAAGCCACCTTGCTTTGGGTAAGGAACACGGCGTTACCAGGACGGAGGCTGTGGAAATCGTTACCCAGCTCGCCTTTTACTGCGGCTGGCCGAAAGCGTGGAGCGCTTTTCCGTTGATTGCGGAGATCTACGGCGAAGATGAGGGCGCTCCGGCAAAAGATCTTTCCGTTTTTCCCGTGGGCGGCAAAAACGATGCGTTTGCACAGTATTTCATTGGGCAGAGCTACCTTGCCCCCATTTCCACCACGCAGGTGCCGGTGTTCAACGTGACCTTTGAACCGGGGTGCCGTAACAACTGGCACATTCATCACGCGAAAAACGGCGGCGGCCAGATGCTGATCTGCGTTGCCGGCCGCGGCTGGTATCAGGAGGAAGGAAAAGAGGCGCAGGAGCTTCACCCCGGCGATGTAGTCAATATCCCTGCAAACGTCAAGCACTGGCACGGCGCGGCGAAGGACTGCTGGTTCCAGCACCTCGCCATTGAAGTTCCCGGCGAGGACGGGAAAACAAAATGGTGCGAAGCTGTGACGGACGACGTTTACTGCAAGCTGCCGTAGAGACCGGCGATGAAATCAAAATTCAGGAGGCGGCGATTAGCCGCCTCTTCGATTACGCACCATCGTCCTTACTACTTGGATCAGATGTTCTAAGATTATTTTCCGCATCGGGCCTGTTCCGGATACGGCACACTCCCAAAGCGGCTCAGTTTTCACAAATTTTCTCAATAATCAACTACCCCCAGCCGGCGGAATCGCAGCCAGCTGAGGGTAATGGGAACAAACCCTCTATACAAATAGAGGATAAGTTCAGACGATCAGTCTTTCTTTTTCCAGTAATCGGTGCTCAGTCCGCTGGCGGAATCGCTGTTCTCGTCGGTATTGGTCAGGTTCTTTAAGGCATTGAACGCCTCCAGTTCCTTGGCCACCAGTTCCAGGTTGTCGCGAATCGGCAGTCCCTGAGGACAGACCTTCTCACATTTTCCACATTTTACACAGTCTGACGCTGCGCCGCGTCCTCTGTTTACAATGTTCTGATAGAAGATAGACTGGGTGGATACGTTGGTCACTTTCGTGTTCTTGTTAACGCGCATATAGTCATTGTACAGGTTGAAGAAATCAGGGATGGCGATCTTCTTGGGACACTGGGGCTCACAGTAGCGGCAGGTAGTACAGGGAATCGCAGTGTTGGCGTTGATGATATCCACTACCTTCTTTAAAATCTCCTGCTCCTCATCGTTTAACGGAACAAAGTTTTCCATGGTCTTGATATTATCGTCCAAAAATTCCATCTTCGGCATGCCGGAGAGAACCACACGGCAGTTGGGCAGACTGGCACAGAAGCGATATGCCCAGGATGCAGGGGAAGCATCGGGATTGTAGGCCTTCATCAGCTTCACGGCTTCCTCAGGAATCTCGGACAATGTGCCGCCTTTGCAGGCTTCCATGGAGATACAGGGTTTGCCGTGTTTTAACGCGGTCTCATACAGCTCTCTGGAACGGATTGCGGGGCTGTACCAGTCAAGGTAGTTAATCTGGAGTGTGACAAAGTTGATCTCTGGATGCTCTGTCAGGATTTGATCCAGAAACTCAGGGGTATCATGCAGAGAAACACCGAACTCCCTGAACTTTCCTTCCTCTCTCTTCTTTTTCAGGAACTCAAATACGCCCCATTTTTTACATTTTTCATAGGACTCATGGTTGATGCTGTGGATCAGGTAGAAATCAAAATGATCCACCCCCAGCTTCTCCAGCTGTTCGTTAAAAACCCGCTCCACATCTTCTTTCTTGCTCATAAACTTGACAGGTACCTTGGTGGACAGCAGATATGCGTCACGGGGATATCGCTTCACCAGACACTCTCTCAAAGCAATCTCGGACTTGAAATCGTGATAAATGTAAGAGGTGTCATAGTAGGTGAATCCGTGGGCCTGGAACTTATCGATCATCTTACAAAGCTCGCTGTAGTTGATCGAGCCCTGATCCGCAGGATCCGTGATGGGCAGACGCAGTGTGCCAAATCCAAATCTTTTTCCAAAATCAATTGCCATTATGTTTTCCTCCTTGTGTGATAATCTTAAGCAGAAAAAGCGGCAGACGCTTTTTGCAGGTTTTCTACTTCAGCATTTAACGCTGCCGCCGGTTTACCGGGGAACATACTGCTGGTATTTCACCGTCCCGGCTGACCGGGGTTATTTCAGAGAGAGCGCCTCGTTGAAATTGTAGACAAAAGAGCAGATCTTCCACTGTCCGTCCACTTTCATTTCCGTGAGATACACGGTATAATAGTTTCCATTGTAATTGTTTTCCAGTACCTGTACCAGAGCGATGGTATCCTCTATGGCCACTACATCCACACGGTAGTTGAATCCTTCATCTACTTTGGAATTGTCGATCTGATTGAGTAGATTTTCATAGGGACCGATATTTTTCCGGTCTTTTGTCTGGCCAAAAATGCAGCATTCGGACATAAAGCTGTTCCGAGCTATACTGCTGTCACCCTTGATGATCGCCTCAAATACATTGGCCGCGGTCTGGGCGGCGGCATCGTATTCTTCTCTTCCTACACGCATACGTTTTTCCTCCTTATCAGGTTTTTCTGAGCCGTTTTCTTCAGGCTCATCTTATGATCGAAATCCCGGCAGCTTATTGGCCGTGTATGGATCTATCTCTGTCTATTCCGAGAGATCCACCCCATCATGAAAAAATAGCGGCAACACATTGCAGAGGTATTTATTGCTTTTTTACAGCATAATAAAATCGAGACCTCATGAGAAGTCTCGATTGGTTCATCAATTCATACCAAAAGTTATAACTAATTCTTATTTTAAACGGACTGTGCATTCTTTCACAGTTTTGTGATTTTCACAGCACATCTTTTTTTATGAAACGCGATTCCACAGATAAATATTTCTTCATACCCATCGTCGATCAGCGGATCCGCATACTTTCGTTCTTCCGCCTGTCTGAGTGCCCTGTCACACAAAGCTGTCAGTTCTTTTGGAGTTCTGGCGTACTTCAGCTCCAGAATTTCAGCTTCTGTTCGCACGTTCTTTCAGAATGGCCGTGAGTATTTCCAGCAGCTTTTCCACATCGATCGGTTTGGAGACATGCGCGTTCATGCCGCATTCAAGCGCCAGCCTGCGGTCTTCCTCAAACGCGTTGGCCGTCATGGCTACGATCGGGATGGCTGCAAGGTCCGGATCATCCAGCGTCCGGATAGCCCGGGTGGCATCGTAGCCGTTCATCTTCGGCATCTGGATATCCATGAGGATGAGGGAGTAATAACCCGGGGCGGAGTTTTTTACTTTCTCCACGGCGATGGTGCCGTCCTCGGCTGTCTCCACGATAAATCCGCTGTCGGTAAGGATTTCCTCCGCGATTTCCCGGTTCAGTTCATTGTCCTCGGTCAGCAGCAGGCGGGTGCCTCTGAAATGTCCGGACAGATCGGGGACGGGATCCGTCTCCTGTGCGCTGAGCGTACTGCCGGTGGACGAGATCAGAATATCTCTGAGCTCGGAGAGGAAGATCGGTTTGTTGCAGAAAGCGGTCACGCCTGCCGTGCGGGCCTCGTCCTCAATCGCGCTCCAGTCGTAGGCGGTGATAATGATGATCGGCGTGCTGTCACCGATGACCGCGCGAATCTGGCGCACTACTTCAATGCCGTTTAAGTCGGGCAGGAGCCAGTCTATGATGTAGGCGTGGTACTCGTCGCCCAGCTCGTAGGCCTGCTTCGCGTGCAGCACGGCCTCCTTGCCGTGCAGAACCCATTCGGGGCGCATGCCGATCTGGCGCAGCATCTTGGTGACGCTGTCGCAGGTCGTAAAGCTGTCGTCCGCGACGAGCGCGCGCAGTCCCTGCAGTTCTTTGACTACTTCTATGTGTTTTGGATCATCCTGAAGCCGGAAATCCAGATTAATGATAAATTCCGTGCCTTTCCCCTGCTCGGAGTGCAGCTCGATTGTGCCTCCCATTGTATCGACGATATTTTTGGTGATGGCCATGCCAAGCCCTGTGCCCTGTATGCCGCTGGCAGTGGTGTTGCGTTCCCGCTCAAAAGGTTCGAAGATATGTTTCGTAAATTCCGGACTCATGCCGATGCCGGTGTCCTTGACCCGGATCTCGTAGGAACCGTAGCCTTTGGGAGCGCGCGGTTTCTGCCGGACTGTCAGCGCCACGGTGCCGCCCGCGGGGGTGAACTTGATGGCATTGGAGAGAAGATTCAGCAGCACCTGGTTTACGTGCAGCTTGTCGCAGTAAATGTCCTCGTCGATGACGTCCACAGTGTCCATGAAGAAGTTGAGCTGTTTGGACTGCATCTGTGTCTGTATGACGTTTCGCATATCGCGGAAGATATCGGAGATCGAACACTCTTTTTCCTCGATGTTCAGCTTGCCGGATTCGATGCGGCTCATGTCCAGGATGTCGTTGATCAGGGAAAGCAGATGGTTGCTGGAAGAAAGAATCTTTTTCAGGTATTCCTGCGTCCGCTCCCGGTTGTCCAGATTGGCCTGGGCCAGTGTCGTAAAGCCGATGATGGCGTTCATGGGAGTCCGGATGTCGTGCGACATGTTGGAGAGGAAGGTGCTTTTGGCGCGGTCGGCGGCCTCGGCTTTCTGCAGCTTCTCGGCAAGCACTGCGTGCTCGACCGCCTGCTCCGTCACCTGCTTTGCGTTGTGCCGCACCCACAGGTAGTACAGGATAACTGTGACGGCCATCAGCACACCGAGGAGAATACAGACGCGCCGCACCGCGAAGACACTGGCAAAAGCCTCCTTCTCCGGCACGTCGACCGCGACTGACCACTTATTGACCCCGATAGGGGCATAGTACATGTATTCCCAGCCGTCGGTATTCGGCGTGCGGTAGATGACATAGCCGGATTTCAGATTGGCCAGATCATCCAGGTATTCATCCCAGTTCTTTTCTCCCTTGGTCTTGCGGCCGTAGTTGGCGGAGGAGAAATCGGAGATATTCCCAAGTTTGTCGTGCCAGGTATCCACGAGGAAATCCCCGGATCTCGTGTCGATGATGTAAATGAAAGCGCTCGCGTTGTAGATGTTGTCGATATTGAGACTGTTGGGAAGACTCTCCAGATCGGTGACGCCGTAGAGCAGAGCCGCGGTCTTCCCGTCCTGAACGATCGGCACATAGTGCCGCAGAATCGGCTGGCCGGTGGCAAGGTTGTACGTGCGGTTCGAGATATGTTCGCCGAGCGGAGCCTCCTTGGCAAAGGAGATATCGCTGTTATCCGAGGCCTCGGTGATCGTGCCGTCCGCGGAGAGGATGCGGTCGTTCGGCAGCAGAACCTTCACGTTCATCGTGTCGAGCAGAGGATTGGTATTCTTCATGACCGCCAGCGTGGCCTCAATGTCAAAATTATCAGCCTGAGAAATAATGCTGGCAGTGGCATTCAGGATGCGGCTGTCGCGCTCAAGCTTGGATGTAATCTCCTCAATTGCGGTGTTGGCGCCCTCTTCCAGACGGCTTAAGGAGCGCTGCCTGAGATGGGAGTTGATCTGATAATATGCAAGGAGAAGAAGTACCATAATGATGGCGATTACAATGCCCGTGGCCGTCAGGCTTTTGTCTTTCAGGGCAGGTTTCGGCTTTCTCTGTGCTGTCTTACGAATCATGGATACGATCCCTCCTTTTGCTGACAGACTGTTTTCTATGATTTGTTCAGAAAAATACGTGGTTTTTCTTAAAATTATAACAGGGCCGGGAGGGAATGTCCAGAAAGAGTTGAAAGAAATAGTTTTGTCAATAATTTTGCAGCAAGTTTTGCTTTTAACAATGATGATTACTCGATAAGTGATGAGTCAATTATCTGGAAATTAGCTCTATGTATATACAAAACTTTTTTATCTATCACCAACTTTGTAGTTTTCGGAAGATTTTCACAATTTTCCCAATATACCTTATTGCCGCTGTAAGCACATATCGGATTCCCGAGCTGGCTTTGGATTACCGCGACCACAGGCTTTCCGAAAAAATTTTTGTACTTATTTACAATGTTGGCAATATAGGCGTTATCCCCTATGGAATCGGCCTCGCTGTCAATATCTTTCAGTGATTCAGGATCAAAAGACAGATCAGGAGTTAGTCCTTTCTGTGCAAACAGTACTGTAGTTCCACAGCTCTCAATCTGTTTGCCGTCTACAGTAATCGTGATAATGGAAGATAATGAGTATTTCTTGCTCTCATCTCCATCGCTTGATATATCATATTCTTTTACTTTGTTTCCTTTGATATTTACTTTATCTCCGCTTACAGTCATGAATTTATTCCCGTCGTTCGAATAAAATTCGCATGTATAGGATTTGCCTGTAAGGGTTTCTTCTATATTAAATAATTTAGAAAGAATCCCGGATGCTTCTGCACGATCCAATACTTTGGGCTCAATGCCTGCGACTAAGATCAATGCAAAAAATACGGCAGCTATTGTGCCAATAATATTTCGTTTTCTCTTATTGTACTTTTTGTTTTCTTCTCTCATGGTATTGTATGCCTCCATTTTTAAATCACCTCGAGTCCGATGGGGATGAACTGAAATCTATCTCGGCCATCTGTCCTCTTTGCACATAAGTTCCCCAAATTTCTGATGCGGCTCAGACTGATACCAGTACGCAACGCTGGCGACATCGTCCTGACGCTCAAAAAGCCCCCGGTATCCTACCCCAATCTGCTGGATCGTCACGCGGATGTCCTCGTCAAAACAGATCGGATCCTGAATATGCCAGCGGTAAAATCCCCTCATCGGAGGGCAGTCATCATTGTGGTAAGGATTATGGATCAGTTCATCATGCGCTGAGTAATAGGGATAGCCGAGATACGGCGTACAATAATTCTGCTCCACCGTTTTCCCGTCTTCCTGACGCGCAAAACTCCAGGAACCGCCGAAGTAGTCCTCTGTCCCGGTACCGCAGATGGTCGGATACTCTTCATCCCCGTCCAGATAAAATTTTACTTCTCCTTCTCCCCACCAGTAGCGTTCCAGGGTGGTGAGTGCCAGGTAGGTTCCGACATAATGTCCCTTTCCCTTCACGCCGTCGAGAATCACGTAATCCCGCTGCTTCTGCGTCAACCGTTCCCGCCTCCACTGCGCATGGAAATACGCGATGTCCAGGGGCAGTTCATCATAAAGGCAGTAATCCACCTGATAAAAAAACGCCGGGATCGGATTGGCATGCTGGTTTTCCAGCGTGATCCTGGCCTTTTTTCGAAACGGCATCGGAAAATAACAGTTAAATCCTCTGTTCGGGACGACCGCGATGGGAAGTGAATTTACCATGCATCCTCTGCCAAATCCGCAGCAGAAGAAATCCCCGAGAGGACTCTCCACGGACGGCGCGTCCTCGTCATCCCAGTACATGCGCAGAACGAGGTCACGCAAAACAAAGCAGTCCGCCTCCGTGGTCTTCAGGTCGACCGTGATCCAGATGTGATTGATCTCGCCCGGGCCTTCCATCTCGGCCAGAGTGACCACCGCTTCCGGCGCAATATTGCTGAGACAGGGACTTCCCTTTCTGGATGGTCCGAGATGGCTTTTGGCCATGCCGCCCTTTCCCTTTTCTCCATGCGGATTTTCCGCGTTGATGGACCGGCTTTTTCCGTATTTTGCAAGAGCAAGGCCGCCAAGTCCTCCTGTAAATGATCCGTACATAAATATCCCTCCTCGTATCTCCTATTTTAGCCGGAAATCTGGTATTGTCAATTATTCAAAATGCCTGTTAAGCGCAGATAAGATGGAAAAAAATTAACTCGTTGCGCCACAGCAGCACAACGAGTTAACTTATTGCCACCAGTCCCCCAGAACAGGGGATATACTGGCACTCTTCTGATGATATGTAACAGGTTCTTATATCAGCCTTTGACAGCTCCGCCAGTCAGTCCTTCCACGATCTGCGACGAAAATGCAAAGTAAATAGCAATGATCGGAATCAGTGTAATGACGACTGCCGCCATTGATTCGCTCATATACCTTGTGAACTGACCTATATAACGGTAAATCGCAAGTGTCAGAGTAGTTACATTTTTATTCCCAAGCAGTACCATCGGCATATAGAAGTCATTCCACTCTCCAATTGCTGTAATCAATGCCATGGTAAAGATAACCGGTTTCGTAATCGGCAGAATAATCTTAAAAAACACAGTCAGATCATGGCAGCCGTCCAGTCTGGCCGACTCTTCCAGTGCCGTCGGAATTGTGCGGAAAAACTTCTGAAAGATCAGGCAGGACATTGATATACCGGAAATATACACCAGGATCAGACCAAGCAGTTTATTCAGCAATCCAAGATTTCTCAGGATGATAAACAGCGGAAGGATACTTACCTGTACCGGTACCATCATGCCAATCATAAAATATCCGGTCAGAAACGATTTGCCTTTGAATTTATATCTGGCGATTCCGTACGCAGCCATAGCGGAAAGAATAATACATCCGGCAGTCCCGCATACTGTGAGAATTACGCTGTTCTTAAAATAGCGAAGGAACTCGCCGCCGCCCAGCACAGCTGCATAACTGGAGAAAGAAACCGCTTTAGGCAAACCTACAAAATTAGTCACCAGATCAGTCTGTGTTTTAAGAGAATCCATAACAGTGATTGCCAGTACAAAAATGGTAATAAAGGAATAGATAATCAATACAATGGAACAAATCCAGCGAATCAATTTCCCACTGGTGGAAAGTACTTCACCGTTGCCTGTTGTAAAATCAGCACTTTTATTTTTTGACATAATGAAATACCTCCTAATTGTCGTACTCAAACTTCGAAAGAAGCTTGTTCTGCAGCAAAGTCACTGCCATCATAACGATAAACATGATCAAAACAATCGCCGCTCCAAAGCCAAGGTCAGACTTACCATTCAGGCCGGAACCGAACGTATAACGATAGAATACAAGATTTGCAAAATCCAGAGTTCCGTTGATGCCTCCGTTGATACCTCCCAGGATAAATGGCATGTCAAAGATTGCCAGTGCCCAGATTGTACTCATTGTAATATTTGAAGCGCAGGAAGGCAGCGACAGCGGAAGCAGAATATGCAAAAATCTCTGCCACTCTGTACACCCATCGATACGGGAAGCTTCCATGACATCCGATGAGATATCCATGAAATTGGAGTAGAAAATCATAATACCGGATCCGGATCCCTGCCAGAGGATCAGAAGAATCAGCAGCTTAAACGCCCATTTCGGGTCGCCGAACCATGCTCCTGAAGCCATACCTATTTTTCCCAGGAAATTGTTCAGGAAACCAATATTCGGATTGAAAATCAGCGTTGCAAAGAAACTGACGATCGTGGTACTGATAACATATGGCAGGAATACCATAAATTTAATATATTTATGAGCAGGAATTTTGATAAAAAGCAAATACGCTACCAGATACTGGAATGGCGTGATAATCAGCCATACACACAACAGATATTTCAGGTTATTTTTCAGCGCATTGAAGAATTCCGGCGCAAAACGCTTATCTGTAAATATCGTAACAAAGTTCTTGATCCCGACCAGATGGATCTCTCCCATGCCTGACCAGTCTGTAAATCCCAGAAACATAACGATAACGATAGGAAGCGCAACAAATATCGTGTACAAGATAAACGCCGGTGTGATAAAGAACAAATAATTACGGTTCTTTTTCATAACAACCTCCTGTTATCTAAATATCATTCCATTTCGGCTGCTATTTCATCCATGAACTCATCTACTGTCAGAGTTCCATCAAACACCTTCATGAAATCTGCATCCCAGACAGTAGATGCCTGTCCTGTCGACGAATAGCTGCTCAGAACATTCTGCCAGCTGCGATAAGTTGTACCTGAGCCGCTCTCAGATATTTCTTTTGCAATGTCCGTACTTGCCTCTATTTCTTCACTTCCGGACACGGCGCCCAAAGACTGCACCCAGATTGTCTGAGCCTCCTTTGAAGCGCAGAAATTTGCAAATGCAATCGCTGCATCCATATTTTCAGAAGCAGCATTTACAGAGAAGCCATTCGCTGCTGTGCCTACAAGACCTGTGGTTCCATCTTCAGAGGGAATCGCAAAAGCACCATAGTTAAGACCGGGATTGTTAAAACTGATTGTTGCTGCATCCCAGGAACCTGCAATATTCATAGCAGTGCTGCCCGTTGTAAACGCAAGAATCTGTGCCTGATTGTCAATAACACCTGTCCAGTTGTCACCAAAATATCCTGCTTCAGCCCAATCAACCATCTTCTGTAATGCTTCGCGTGCTTCCTGGCCGTCTGCCTTGCTCGTATAATCCTGCAGACCAGCTGAGTATTCGGGGCTGTAACCTGCCAGAATCGGTTCGAAAGCAAACAGCGCCGACCATGAGTCGTGAGCCAGAGAAATCGGAGTGATGCCAGCTTCCTTGATCGTCGCCAGCAGTTTTTCAAACTCATCAAATGTTGTCGGAACTGTCCAGCCGTTTTCCTCAAACATATCTTTATTGTAGAAAACTGTACGTGTATCCAGTGTCATCCACGGAACGGAATAAATACCGTCATCAATTTTGGCCAGATCCATTGCACTGTCTGATATAAAGGAAAAGTCGACTTTGTCCGTCAGATCTTCGCAGGCGCTGTTGCTTACGAGATCGGGCATATTTGTAGTTGCCGTGCCATTTGTCCAGAACAGATCAGGACCGGAGCCGGACTGAATTGCAGTCTGAAGCAGGCTGTAATAGTCTCCATCCGCTTTGATCTCATACTCAACGCTTACATCCGGATACTCCTCGTTAAATGCTGCGACAAGCTCCGTAAGGCTGTCTTCAAAACTGTAATCATGTTCCCAGATAACAATCGTACCGGAGACATCCTCAGCAGCTAAAGTAACGGTTCCTCCGATTGGCAGAGACAGAACCAAAGCGGAAGTCAATATCATGGTGATCAGTTTTCTTTTCATGTCAGTTCTCCTTTCTTGTAATTAAGATAATAGAATTATAGATTTTTCATCAGGTAATCACAAGAAACAACCTTTTCAATCTGATTCAAAATATTATTCTTTATTTTGCTTCAGATTCAATTTTTTATCTCAGATTCATTTTTTCATTTTTAAATTTTTACTTTCTATAATTACTTACCGTTACCCCGGTTACTTTTTTAAACACGCGTACCAGATAATTCGCATTGGAAAATCCACTTTTCTCTGCCACTTCTTCTAATGAGATATTTTTATTCTGCATCAGTTTTTTGGCACGTTCGATCCGCCGTTCATTTAGATACTGCACCAGAGTCATATTCGTTCGCTCCTTAAACTTTTTGCTGAATGTCGGGACACTCATACACGCAATTTCAGCTAGCTCTGTCAGGGACAACCTCTCTTCCAGATGATCTTCAATATATGTAAACACACTGATCAGGGAATCTTTCTGAAATTCCCTAAGACAGTCTTCTCTGAACTCCCGCATGACCCGGATCAGGTTTTCCTTCAGGCCTTTTTCGTCTTTTTCCTGAGTAATTACAGAAATCAGCGTCACATTTGAACTCCATTTCTGTATCAGGTCTTCCCCTGGAAGATGCTCCTTCAAAATCTGATCCAGCATTTTATTGACTTCACGAATTAACTGCCCCTGCATTTTTCGGATTTCAAGATGACTCAGTTCTGCATTCCGCAGATAGGTGTTCAGCTCTTTCTCAAAAATCTCCAGACCATCTTCATTCAGAAAACAATTAACCGTAAACGGGCAAAAAATTGTTTTTAATACTGGCTCATGATACATGAAAATCTGCTTTTCCGGTTTGTAAAAACTCATCTCAACAGCACTGGCGGCCTCATCATATTTGTTTTTCATCTGTTTTAAGTTTTTAAAACTGCTGCTCAATCCAAAAATAACCTGTCCGTCAATATACTGCGAAATATTCCGGCTGATGATCATAACATTAGAGTATATGGTCTCCTGCTGTTCTTCTGCCCTTTTTCTGTTGTCATCCTGAAAAACAATGAACATTTCCTGATTATATGGTGCAAAAAGTGTTCCCATTTCGTAGTGCATCACGATCCGTTCCAGGAGGTGCGTCAGCATTGTTGTATCAATTGACCGATCATCATAACTTTGAAGGATCTCACTGGAACAGATTCTCAGCACACAGACTGTGTAAATTTCCGTTCCGTTAATCGGCTTTTCTTTCTTGTCTTCCCTCGTTTTCAGCCTTTCGTGGTATTGTGTTTTTTGATAAACTTTCTTTATTTCCCTGATCAGCATGTCGGAAGATACATTATGCTTCAAAAGGTAACTGTCTGTACCCCTGGATATTGCTTCCTGAGCGTATGAAAACTCATCGTGGCAGCTGAGTATAATAATTCCTGCCGCGAGATCTTCTTCTCTAATAATCTGTATAAAATCCAGACCGCTCATATCGGACATTTCAATATCTGTAATTACTATATCTACAATATTTTCCCGTAAAAATGCAACGGCCTCCTCCGGTGTGTTAAACACGCCAGATACACTGATCTCTTCCTTCCCATCAATAAGAGATCTTATTCCAATGCTGGCAAGTAATTCATCATCCACTATGATCGCTCGAATCATTTTCCTTTTCCTTTCTGATTACAGGAAGCACATAGGTAATCTTTGTCCCCTGCCCGGGTGTACTTTCAATTGCGAGATGATAAGCATTACCATACTCCAGTTCTATGATTTCTTCTATATTGTGAATTCCGATATTTGTATGTTCTGTATTAGTGCCTGGACTCCTGCGCCACCTTTCCACATCAAATCCAATTCCCGGATCTTCCACTGTAATATAAAGACACTCGCTGATCCATGCTTTTACTGTAATGACTGCATTTTGAATTTTTCCCCGGCCTAATCCATGTACGATAGCATTCTCAACAACAGGCTGTATCAGGAGTTTGCGGATATGGCAGTCCAGAGCAGCAGGCTCTGTATCAATAACCAGACTAAAATTCATAAACCTTGTTTTCTGAATGACAGAATAATTCTGAATCAGTTCCATTTCATCTTTTAACGTATAATTTTCGTCGTCCGCGCGGGCTGTATTCATAAAAATACTGATCAGAGCTTCTACCAGACTTTGTATCTTGTGCTGTTGATTTAATACAGCGACCCATTTGATCGTATTAAGAGCATTGTAAATAAAATGCGGTGTCAGTTGGGCTGCCAGAGCCTTCATCTTCTGCCGATTTTTCTCGTCTGATTCTTTTTTGTAGGAATCCAGCAGACGTTCAATACGGGAGGTCATATGATTAAAATGCTCGGACAGACTTTGAAATTCACCAATTCCATATAACTCAATCTGTGTTTCACCAAGTTCGCTCTGTGCATACTGATCCATTGATTCTTTTAGTGCCCGAAGCGGTCCAAGGACATATTTCTGCATAATGTACAGCATGACAAAAAGAAAGACAAAATAGATTACAGATATAACGACAAAAGGAAATACCAGCTGACGAGCGCTGACCTGAACAGCATGTACGTTGATTTTGCTGATACAGAACCAGCATACATCCATCAGACAGTAAGCTGCCAGAATTTCCCTTTTCTGTCCTTCATTCCTTACAGTCTGATAATTCCGCTTCTTTTTTATGCTCAGCGCTGAAACATCGAGCAGATCCCCTGTTTGCAGGGGATCTGAAGAATAGAAGACTGCTCCCTGCGCATCGGTCAGATACCAATCGGCATACTCCGCAGAAAGTTCCCCAAAAGCATCCCTGATCATCTTGCTGCTGACAACCAGATACAGAATTCCAACACTCTGTTCTTTGGTGCTGTTCAGAGAGCGAGCCAGAATATAATCGTACTGTCTGGCATTTCCGTGCAGCTTGTCCGTCGCATACCATCTGCATTTCCCCTTTGCTTTGATAATATCATCTTTATAAGGTTTCATAATGGTAAGCGCATTCTGGTAATTCCCACCGCTGTGAAAAAGCTCACCTTTCGATTCCAGGTAAGCTGCTGTTACCTCTGTATTAGAGTAACAGATTGCCGACAGAATACCATTGATCCGATCCCTGTCCTGATCATTGAGTACATGGTCTTTTTCTAACAAATCCACGCAATCATTATAATAAACAGACATGGTATCTTCTTCACGGGCACGCATGGAAGAATGAATATTATCCGCTGCAATAGTCAATGTATCCATTGTCGTTTTGCCGAGGCTTGAAACAGAATATCTCTGAAACTCAATATAAGTAAAAACTGCAAGACACAGATAGGGCACAATTACCAATATAGTAAAAGAACCAATAATTCTTGCCGTAATTTCATATGATCTTATGAGATTTCCTACTTTTTTCATTCTTTATCTCCTTCATAATTCCTGAACAGCTTCAGCAAAAGCTGTGCCGAATAATAAGCCGGTAAAGACACTCCGCAGCAGACAAGCAAAATGACTGCCAGCGGAACATACTGAGCAAAAAACAACACTGCAAGAATCGGTATAGTCTGTATCAGTATTAAAATCACTGTACAGGGTAATTTTGCCAGTGACAATCCGACAGCAAATATCACATATCCTTTTATGCTGTTATCAAAGTAAGCAATAATCGGAAATAGATAAACCCACATCACCATCCAGAGAATCAAAACGAAATTCAGCAGAATACGGATCATTTCTGCCAAAGAGATCTGACTTCGGTACAAATAATAAAAATTCATCACAAGGCTTGCAAGTACTACCAGCATAACCATCCATACGAATGTCGCCTTTTTGAAATTTTCCCGAAAGGCCCGAAA
>CANQAR010000024.1 GCA_947588845.1 uncultured Lachnospiraceae bacterium | reverse complement strand
AGGAACAGCAGGAGGATAAGCCAGAGGTCCGTGAGGATTCACTGGCTTCTTAATGATGCAAACTTTTAACTCTCAAGTATTAACATAGGAACACAGAAATTTACAAGATAGTAGGAGGCGGTTTTTCCTCCTGCCCGCCTGCGCGGCCCGCATATCAGATGGGGATTGAATCCCGCCACTGATACGGGTTTATCACTCACCGCCTGAAGAGGCGGAAGTCATCCCCATCTGATATAACACCGACAGCCCCATTCGTTTAAAATTTCATTTCTTCCACTTTGCAGCGATGTTTTTTCGTTTTCTTGTCATACCCAATCCCGACAAGAAGAATCCGATGCGGCATTTTTCCTTTCCGTCCCGCAGTTTCCGTGAAACGAAGCGCATAATTCTTTTTCTTAATCTGGTCGATGGCATCCTCAGGTGAACAATCCATCTTCAATTCCAGGATAATTCCATCCGCTGCCGGAGGCAGTTCCGGATAGAAAATGAAATCAACAAATCCCTTTCCTGCTTTCTCTTCCCGTTCTACCCGATAAATATCCCTCGCAGACAGGTATACCAGATTAACCACAGCGCTCAGTTCTGTCTCATGATTATAGGAAAGGATCGGGCTTTCCACGTCATGAGTCAGTTCCAGAATCTGTTCCATTGCACCGTTGTCTCCTGCAAGAGTAGCCCTCAGCATTTTTTCAGATTCCTTCGCCAGACGATAGACATATCCAAGCGACGTTTCCCGTCTCAGCATATTCGAAAACTGATTCATCAATTCTCTGTTGGGAATCGAAACCATTCCATTTTCGTAACTTAAAAATCCATACACCACCATCGCAGACAAGATTTCTTCTTTTGTTCTCAATTCCTGAGAAGTTGCGGCATACTCACAAATTTTTCCCGGAACGCTGTTTCCGGACACCATAAGCGCGAGATTATCTCTCACGGCATCCACATTATTCTTTATATAGTAAAAAATTTCGTCATACGGCCCGGAGCTGGTCCAGTAATTTCCCAGATTATTATTTGTCAGGGACATAACCACGGAACGCGGATTATATAATCTCTCCCCTGCTTTCGTATGATACCCGTCATACCAGTCCTGCAGTCCTTCCCGCGTGACTTTTCCGGAGGAACCACTTCTCTTTTGATAGCGCTCAAACAACAGATCCACTTCTTTTCCCGTAAACCCAAAATATTCAGAAAACCGTTCCTCTGTCGCCAGCGTGAACTCACTGAACATATTCAGTTCAGATCCGCTGGAATATTTGGCAATCGGCAGAATACCTGTCATATAGGCAAGCAGCACATAAGGCCTGTCCTTCAGCAGATTCCGCAGGAACAGCAGATATTCTCTCTTATCCTTTTCTGTAATAAAATCCTGGTGAAAAATAAAATCCCATTCATCCAGTACAAAGATAAACCGTGCCGCATCATCCTGCGCGTATAATTCAAGGAGAACATCCGACGCGCTTTCCGACTCATCGATATCTGCTTTCGGAAATTCCTTTTTCAAGTCCCTGATCAGTTTTCTCTCAATCCGATCGATATAATCTCCGTAAGAGACACATCTTCCGCCCAATTCGTTAAATGAAATGTGAATAACCAAAAACTGATTTCGATATCTCTCGTAATCCTCTGCATCGGCAATCTGAAGCTTCTGAAAAACCGGCTGTGAATCACACACCTTTGAAAAAAAGGATGCAATCATATTTGCCATCACTGTTTTTCCAAAACGTCTCGGTCTTGTAATACAGATATGGTTGTTGCCAGTCTGTACCAGCGGAAATAATTCCTCCAGCATCCTGGATTTATCTACAAAATAAGGTTTCTCTGTTTCGCTTTTATATAACGTGTATGCTGTCCGGCTGTTTAAATAAATTCCCATGCGCTTTCCCTCGCTTTTGATTATCTTACCACGTTCTCCGGACATTTCGTCAGGAATATTTCACTTGAATCTTCTGTATTTTGCTCCACTTCGAGTAGTACACCTCATTTTTCGAAATCTCACATCGTCACGGGTTGACTGTAACCGTACACCTCTTCTCAATCTTCTGTCCATTCTTCTCCGTGGAAATGATCAGATCCTGGGTTCCCGCCTTCAGGCCGGTGATTTTCTTTCCTTTCACCTTTATCCTCTGCACAACTGACGGATCCGCCTTATACGTAAATTTCGCGTCTTTCTCAGTATATCCGTCCGGATAATCCTCGTTGTACCACTTCAGCACAGGTTTCACGGCAGCGGTCTCTCCCTCGCGCACCGTGATATCGCTCACTTCAATATTATCATATGTGTTTGTGACCCGCACATCGAAGCTCTCTTCTCCCCACACGTTTTTATCACTCTTCAATTCAAATTTCACATACACATTGATGTAACTGCCTTCTTTCGCGTCCTTATGAATTTTCAGCTTTCCTTTTCCGGAAAGATCCGCGATATCCACGCCTTCTCTGAGTTCCCAGGTACATGTATACTTGTTCTTACCCAGCAGGCTGCTTCCCGCCGCTGTCTGCTTCCAGAAGTTCACGGAAAACTTCAGGCTGCTTCCGGGGAGCGCATTATATGATCCCTTGTCATTGACCAGTCTCCAGTCATAAGTCACGGACTCAACATAGTACCAGTCTTCATATATCTCTTTTACCGTTTCTTCGCCAATTTTTGCGGTAAACTCTCCTCTGACCAGCGCTCGTCCCGAATTAAGTCCTTCCAGCGCAATCTTTCCGTCCGCCTTCTCAGTCAGCTTCAGAACTTCATTTTCCTTGGCCGGGTCGGCCGCCTCCTGCTGCACAATCTCCGCGTTTTTAATTTCCGTCACAGGGAACGCCTGTCCCATCGGATACGTCTCATTTTCAATTCTATAGACGACTTCTTCATTCAGAATATATTCTTTTTCCGGAAATACAACAGGGAATCTGCGCTCCCAGCCCTGCCACTGATCCCTGAAATAATACTCTCTCTCGTCAGTGCTTCCAATTTCTGTTCCTTTGTACAGCGCCGTCGCTGACACGAAGACTCTTCCTTTTCCATCCCCGCTCTTGATAAATTTCAGAGTCGCTGTCTTTCCTTTTCCTTCCGCGCTGACCGACGCGGCAGAATCTTCCCCGGCATCCACAAAGTCTCCTTTTTCATCATCCCATACCTGCCCGCGGATGTTCCATTTAATCTTCAGATCCCCGGAATCCCCCTGGAAATCTCCATTCCAGGTCAGTTTCTGTTCGCCGCCCGTAAAATTCTCCTGATCCTCGCTTTCAATCCGGCCGTCCACATAATTTACCCGGAAATCAAACTCTTCGCTGGTCATCTCAAAGCTTTTTTCTGAGTTCTTTGCGTGTACTTCGATATGGAGATTATTTTTCCCTGCCTCATATTCTCTCTGAGTTGGCATTCTATTGACAGTGACGCTCCTGATATTATGGTCCTCATCAGACTCAAGACTGTAAATATTTGTATCCAGATCATTCCATGCTCTATTTTCATCCGGATTCAGCCGCCACTCAAACTCCACATCTTTCCTGACGACAGGATCCTTGCCCTGCTCGTACCAGTACACGGACGGAGTCTCAAGGGAAACGACATCCCCCGGATACAGATTCTTTTCTATACTCTTCGGAACCATGTTAAAGTATCCGTCCGTCACGCCAAACCAGCAGTCGGCCTGGAATTTATATCCGGATTTCTTAATTGTAATTTCTGCCGTGACATTGGTTTCTCCGTATTTCTTCGCGGTGACTTTCCCCTTGCTGCCGACTTTCAGGACATTCTTGTCGTAATTTTTCCACTCGACCGTATATTTCTTCGCGCCCAGTTTTTTAGTACTTCCCATCTCTTCTTTCCAGACATCCAGCACAAGCTGACGCGTGTCTTCCGGAAACATTCTTTCTCCTCCGGACTTCACATAAAGATCTGCTCTGTAAACCTCATCCGATACATACAAAGTCACTTCGAAATCTTCCTCATGACTTTTTCCTTTGCTGTCCACCCAGATCATGGTTCCGGTAATTTTTGCCGTACCTTTATTTTCTGCCTGGAGAATTGTCTTTCCGTCATTCTCTGTCCGTACGCTGACTACATACGGATCGCTGCTTTTGATACCCTGATACTGAAGCATATATTCCATGTCAGGATTGTCCGCATTGTCCACGTAATATCTGCTCTGGTCCTCCAGACAGATCGTATACCCCGGAATCATGTCGTTTGCATACCGCTGTCTGTATTCCTTTGTTTCGCCTCGCACCTCATAATTGCCGCTCCATACTTCTCCCGCGGTTTTGCCGTCGATCTTCAGCTTCGCGCATACCGCGTAACTTCCCGCTTTTTTGTAAGTGACCTTTGCCTTGTATTTGTTTCCAGACACTGGTTTGACAGATGCGTTGTCTGAAGGTTTATTCTTATCCGAGGCTTCGTCATATTCCAGAACTTCCCACTCCACGGTCGGACTGCTTTCTGTCAGTCGTCCGTCGACCAGGTCCGGATTGACGGTAAAAGCTGCACTGTCTCCCACATAGAGAGGGCCTTCTATATTGTTCTGCAGATTTTTTTCATTGTAATACATTACTTCAAACTCAAATCCGCCGGATACCCGGAAATCCGGATTCTCCGGGTCGGTCGCCACAAGGTCTATATGACCGCACTCCCCGTTCTTTCCGTTAAACTCTTCTGCTGTAACAGTCAGTCCCCCGTTTTTCCCGCGTTTCAGAGAAACCGGCTCTTCCTCCCCATAGGTATCTTTCCCGTTCTCATCCGGGTTGTACACCCATTCGAACTTGATATTATCTTTTACCTGTGGCTCTTTTCCCAGCTCATAATATGTCATCTTCGGCTTCCCGGATTTCCAGCTCTGCCCCGGATATAACCGGATGCCATAATCATCTCTCGGGGTAATGACCCAGATGCCGTCATGCACATAGATATCCCGCGTCTCTGTCTTTGTGACCGATCCGATCACAGCTTTCACCGTAATCACCGTTTTATTTTCTTTACTCTGATCCAAATTTTCCGCGGCGGTTACAGTAGCGCACTGCTGCCCGGATTCCAGGCCAGCATGGTCTTTATCCGGTTTAATTGTCGCAGCTTCTTTATTTGAACTTTTCCAGGTCAGTTTATACTCGGAAGGATCCAGCGGATTTTCCTCCCCATCCTTCCAGACTTCCACAAACAGATCCATCTGCTCTCCAGGCAAAAGTTCATATACACTGTTGTTTCCGTCCCAGAGATTGATCCGGTAATTATCCTCACTTTCAGCTGCTGCCGCGGTCTCCCCGTCATCCGACATCTTAATCTCCGAATCTTCCCCCACTGTCTCCGTCTGCTCCAAAGTCTCCGGATCTGTGTCTGATCTGACTTCTTCCAGCTGCTCTTTTGCCTTTTCGGACTGATTTTCCTCTTCCTGCCCTTCTTCTGTCTCCGGTGTTTCCGGTTCTTTCTCTGCCTCCGGCTGAATTGGTTCCGTTTCCGGTTTCTCCGTATCCTCCTCTGCCTCCGGCTGAGTCTGTTCCGTTTCTGATGGCTCCGGCGTTTCCGGTGACTTCTCCATTTCCGGTATTTCCGTCTCTTTGGGCCAAAGAGATTCCTCTCCTGATACCTCAGATGTTTCTGTCCCTGAAACTTCTGATTTTTCTCCCGTCCCCAAAATTTCTATTTCCGGCTCTTTTTCCTCCTTAGGAATTTCCAGCTCTGAAGCCTCCGGCACTTCAGGCTGAACCGGCTCCGACGCACTCTCCGCAGATAATTTTTCTTCCTCTACAATCATCTTCTCCACAGACAGTTCATTCTGAGAAATCCCGGAAAGCAGATCTTCCAAAGCAGGGATCGTCTCGCTCTGTCCGGTAATTTCAACATCATCAACAACTACGACCTCTTCTTCGGCGGCCCATCCTACAGACATTGTGCCCACAGTCATTGCTGCCGACAGCAGCAGCGCCAGTGCGCTCTTTGTTCTGTTTTTTAATTTTCGCATAAGTTCCCTCCTGTCCCACCAAAAAAAGTGAATATATAAACAGCTCAAACTTCCCACATCATTTGGTGTGGTGAACCTTGAAAAATCAATATTTTAGCCTGTAAAAATGGCACAAACCCTGTACCTGGTGGTATAATTGAATCGCCAAAAACAATCACACAGCAGGAGGTTTATGCCATGTCCAGTATACCACGCAATGCAGAATTTTTGATTCTGTCACAGATTTCCTCAAAGAGTTTCATGTTGGAAAACTCCTTTTCCAGTGCAATGCCGGAAAAATGAAAGGGATCCCAGTCATGGATATATTCCGTTACCTGCTCTGCCTCATTTTCTCCGGACGAAGCATGTATATACAGAGAAAAACGGGAACCTTTACCGGAGGGTTCTCTAAAAATACCGTTTACCGTTTCCTTAACAACACAAAAACCAACTGGCTGCGTTTTACGACCCTGCTTTCTGCTGCTGCCTGACTGTTGTTCTATAAGCTAAAATATTGACTTTTCAAGATACAGATCCCATTTTGGGTATGGGAAGTATGAGTAAATAATTAAAATTTTACACCCTGCTATAAATATTTAGGATGACTTTTTGTAGACTTTTACCATTGATCAAAAATTTACTTCAACAAAACCCGACAATATGCTATAATCCTGTAAAAAATGACTATTTGTAGACTTCACCGGCAAATCCAGGACCCGCCGGTCACAAAAAGGAGAATTAAGCGTCATGCGGCAGAACACTAAAACAACCGGACAAATGAACACTATGATCCGGCGCTCCGACAATTTTGAAACTTTTTCGCAGGAAAATGCCGATTTTTTTATAAATATGAGATTTTCCGATTACCTGTACCGCCTGCTGGAAGAACGAAAAATGATTCCGGCCGAGCTTGTGGAAAAGGCCTCGATCGACCGCTCCTACATCTATCATATCATGTCCGGAAAACGCAAGCCGGGCAGAAGCACCGTACTGGTAATCTCTTTCGTCCTGCGCCTTAATCTGGAGCAGGTGCAGCTTCTGCTGCGCCTTGCCGACCGTCCGGTCCTCTATCCCCGATGCAGGCAGGACGCCGCCGTCATTTTCTGTATTTATAAGAAAAAATCTCTGACGGAGACAAACGAGCTTCTCTGCTCACTCGGCTATCCCCCTCTCGGGAAAAACTGACGATCCGATATCAGGTTTTCATGTCCTGCGCTGCGGGATAATGTTATGATGATATTATCATATCACAGATAAAAGAAAGGTCAACCGATATGAGCGAAGAAGAGAAAAATCAATTTCTGAAAAACTGGCAGTCCGATCTCTGTGTCCCGTTTCCTCTGCCGGACAGAATCACTTCTGAATATCTGATTCTGTCTGTTTTTAAGGAATCGGAAAGCGGCTGCACCTGCTTTATCAGCGCCAAAAAAGACGGACGTCTTTTTATTTTGAAATGCTCGTACACAAATTCTCAGAACACGACCTTCCGGGAATACAAAATGCTGAAGCATCTTGAAAGCCTGGACGTCCCGCAAAGCATCTATATTCCCTCATTCATGGACTATTTTGAAGAGGACGGCACAGCTTGCCTGATCCGGGATTATCTGTACGGGCATTCTTTCCGCGACTTTGTGGAAAACTCTCCGGACGACCAGCTCTCGGAAGACCAGCTGAAAACATGCGCCCTGCAGCTCTGCGAAGCGCTTGGTTTTCTTCATGCACAGAATCCTCCCGTTATTCATCGCGACATCAAGCCCGACAATATTATCATCGACCAGTACGGTCATTTCAGGCTGATCGATTTCGGCATTGCGCGCCTTTACCGGAAAAACGGGAACAGCGACACAACCAGCATGGGAAGCGAATACTTTGCGGCCCCTGAGCAGTTCGGCTACTCTCAGACCGACGCCCGTACCGATATCTACTCTCTCGGCGCTCTGCTGCTGTATGGAGCCACCTGCGAATATGAAATAAACAAGCTGAACTACTCCGGCATTTCTGACGACTTCAAAAAAATCATACGAAAATGCATGTGTTTTGCACCTGAGGATCGTTACCAGAATTCGTCAGAACTGCGCCGGGATCTGGAAAACCTCGGCAGACATCCTCTCCGCATGCAGAAAAAAAGATGGTTCTTCCGGGGAGCGCTCTGCGGCGCCGGTCTCACAGCCGCACTGTCTCTGTCTGCTTTTCTGCTTTTTTCCTCCGGCATGCTGTCCTTTAACAGCCCGATGTCCGAAAAATCAAAAAACCAGACGGCGGAAAACGGATTTTCTGAAAAACCAGAAAAAATTCAAACCGGGAAGGTGGCCGTGCCGAACGCATCAGAAAACCAAAGCGAGGAAGCAGCTGTGCCAGACACGGCGGAAAACCAAAGTGGGGAAGCAGCTGTGCCAGACACATCAGAAAACCAAAGCGGGGAAGCGACTGTGCCAGACACATCAGAAATTCAGACCGGGGAGACGGCTGCGTCGAATCTGGAAAATCAGGATAAAATCTACACATTTAAGGAACCTTTGATCGAAAGGGCTGCCCGTGTCTGCCTGAACAAAGAAGACGGAGAACCCGTGACTGTACGCGATCTGAGCGGAATTGTTTTTATCGGCCTCTATGAAAATAAAATTCTTTCTTATTTCGATGAGGTACTTTATCGCAGAGCCCTTCCTTACCTCAGCCCGGACGATATTTTTGACCCGGATAACGTTCTTCCAAACAAATTATCGACACTGGAAGATCTTGCCGCCATGCCAAATCTCCGTGAACTGTCTCTCTGCAATATTTCTCTCGACAGTCTGGAAGGACTTAACCAGCTCCATCTGACCTCGCTGGCTCTCACAGGCACCGGACTCTCGGACTTTGAGGTGGTTTCCACACAGACAGATCTGGAAAATCTGGTTATTATACCAAAAGAAGGAAATCTGCATTTTGACCTTCCCTTCCTTCCTGAAATGCAGAAATTATCCAGCCTGAATATATGCAATATTCTGTTTGATAATGGCTATGATTTTCTTGCCCAAATGCCTGTACTGCAAAATCTGACGGTTTCCGACCTTCCGGATGACCTCGTCGAAGCTCTCAGAAAAACCGACGTCAAAAATCTGACTCTCTGGGATTCCTACAGCCAGCTTTCCCCGCCGCTGAGTAAATTGTCCGGATGTACATCTCTCGAAGAAGTTTCCCTTATGTTGTCGGATAAACCAGTATTTTTCCTGGATGATGAATCTCCATCTGATCTTCCAAACCTGAGGAAGCTGACATTGAGCGGTTACTATTACAGAGATTTTGAGTGCCTGTCCTCACTGGAACATCTGGAAGATCTTGTTTTCGTAGGTGACGACGTCTCTAAGCATATGCTGGACTGTCAGAATCTCGATAAACTCCTTTCGCTGAAACAGGTATACTGCAATCAGGCAATTCACGAAATGCTGGAAAAACACTATCCGGAGCGGACATTCAAACTGATTACTGACTAATTTCCTGCCCGCCCGCGCGGCCCGGGTGCTGCGTCAGCAGCTGATTTCCATTCCCGGCCTGTGATCAAGCAGGAGGCTGTTTTTTCCTCCCTGCTCGCCGCGCGGCCCAGGTGCTGCGCCAGCAGCTGGTTTCCATTCCCAGCCTGTGATCAAGCAGGAGGCGGTTTTCCTCCCTGCTCGCCGCGCGGCCCGGGTGCTGCGCCAGCAGCTGATTTCCATTCCCGGGCCTGCGCACGAAAAGTAAAAGAGGATGTTCTCCATGACATCCTCTTTTTATATTAATTATTCAATTGTATTTTCCATATTCAATTGTATAGATCGGAGGGCATTGTTCCTGCTTTCTATTATTCATACCACGATATGTGCTGTCCACATTCCGCCCGTTTGATTCGTGATATAATTATTTTATTTTTTATGCCATGTGGATATCTGACAGGTCTCATCATCTGCATCTTCCGGCAGATCCTCTGCATTCACAATCTCTTTCGGTGTGAATAATCTGTCCGTCTTCTCTGACGGTACATCCGCTGCTTCCCTGGCAGCTCTTCGCTCCATCGTCGTCTTATACAGGATACACTGGCAGCTCTCTGGCTCCTTCCTGTTTTATGGAGTCATGGTTGCTCTTTGACAGCCCGTTTCTCTTCAAATCCTTCATCCGGATCTCATCTTCTGAGTATTTTCCTGTTGGAATAGCTTCCTCACTCTGGCTGTTCTTCTGACAGTTTTCCGTTTTGAAATCTGTCCTTCTCTTTTCCGGCAGTCCTTTGTTTTATCTGACTGCTCTTGCGGCAACCTTCTCATCCGACTGTTCCTCTGACAGCCGCTCTTTTCCCGGTTGTCCTCTGACAACCTCACCTGGCTGTTCTCCCGGAAATCGTCCTCTCATCTGACTGTTTCCTTAACAGCTCCATATGCCTGTCCACATCACTCGGATTCTCTGACTGGTATGCGCATCGCATAACCTCTATCCGACAGCAGCTTCTTCTTCCATGCTGCTCTTCCAAATAAGGATAAATGCACCTTATCATCAGATTCTCTGCTCTCTCCGATTATCGTTTTCATACGATCACTTGAATCAGTTCTGATAAAGGTCTTTTCTGCAGGATTCATTTATCCTTCCACATGTAACGGCAAAAGCTCGTACCTCTGTGTCCATGGGAATCGACCTCCTGTCTCCTCTATTCATTGTCTATAGGTGATCTATAGGAACAACAAATGTGTTTGTTGATGGTTGTATGATAGCAGATGGCTTCTCATTTGTCAACACTTTTTTTAAATTTTCCTGAAATTATTTATTTTCTAAAAAATTTCTCCAATATTCATCTATAAATTTTTTGAATAATTTATATAATTCAGAAAATTTGGACAATTTAAACAACTTTAGGCGCTCCTGATTCACATCGCCGAAAATTTGTTCAGTACTTTTTCAAACGCGCCGTCCTGCGTTCCATATTTCACAGTAAGATCTTTTGTCAGATCCATACTCATAACACCGAGAATTGATTTTGCATCGACTACTGTCCTGTTATAAAATATATCGATATCAAAATCACATTTCTCGGCGGCCCTTACAAATTCACATACTTCATCCACGGCCTTTAATCTGATCTTCTTCTCCAGCATACTTCTGTCTCCTCTGTCTCAACCGCATCTCCCGCCGGTCTGTGGCGTACCATTATCCGCGGAAATTAATTTTTACAGATATTATCAACAGATTTACAGAAAATATACAGGACTGGAAGAAAAAATCATTCCTGCTGACCGACCCCTTCCGTCATCCATTTTCTGAATTTCAGCGGCCAGAACTGCCTCTGCAGGTGCAGATTCTCCCGCTCCTGAATGGAAATACTGGAGCAAAAGCCCCGCCAGAGACGCTGGATCTCCTCCTCATCTGTAGTCAGCGCCGATCCGCTGACCACTGAATCTTTTATCTCCGCTGCCTTTCCAACAGGCAGTTTTTCAGGTTTCTTTCCTGCGCCGCCCGGCTTTTGGCTTTCCTTTTTTGCCTCTTCCTCATGGACATTTCTGCTTCCGCCTTCCGCATCACCAGCTTCCCAATTCTCTCCTTTTCCTATCCTTCCAAAAGGCTCCCTCTGGTCTTCCGGCCTCTCTGACATCCCTTTCTTCTTCATCTTTCCAAAAGGCTCATTCTGGTCTTCCGGCCTCTTCGACATGCCTTCCTTTTTCATCCTGCCAAAAGGCTCATTCTGGTCTCCCGGTCTCTCCGACATGCCTCTCTTTTCCATCCTGCTGAAAGGCTCATTCTGGTCTTCCAGCCTCTCCGGCATGCCTTCCTTTTTCATCCTGTCGAAAGACGCACTTCTGTCTTCCGGCCTCTCCGACATGCCTTCCTTCTCCATCCTTCCAAAAGGCTCACTTCGGTCTTCCAGCCGCACTGACAGTTCTTTCCCGGCTCCCCTCCAGATAAACCATTGCCGCCGCGCCGCATGAACCAGACAGTCTCCCGAATGATGATCAAAAATCAGAAAATGCTCATTCGGAAAACGGTTGGAAAAATGCTCTCCGATCAGCGGAAGCACCTGATTCTCCGCCTCGATCTCGGAAAACAGAATACCTCCATCCAGCTCCCGGAACCGCACAAATCCCTCATATCTGTGAGCCTCATTCTGTACCTTCCGCGAAAATTCAAAAACCCGGCAGGCATTGACATCCTGCAGTTTCTCAATCAGATGACTCGCAGTACGGGAATCTGTGCGGCAGGACAGTCCAACCGTGAGCACACGGTAAATACAGTCTGCTTTTTCCGGAGCATTCGCCAGCGCCGCCCGATAAATCATCTCATAAGAATTCCCGCCCATCCTGCGCCGTATCGTATCAGCTACTTTCTGCGCCTTCTGCGCGTCTGTCTCCACATTTCTGTACTCGGCAAACAGCTCCAGATCCGCCGGACCTGCTACACGCAGCGCAACATTCGCGTGACCGAGACGGCTCGCCCACGCGTTGTACACCCCGGTAAAAATTCCATCCACACAATCCTCACATACATAAATCGTCATCTCTGTTCCTCCTGCTTTCTGTTCCAAATACATTTATCCTCTCTTTCCGGTTCTTTTTCTCTCTCCTGACGGATCCTCCATCCCGTCTCTTCCTCTGCGTTCTCCGTCAGACCCGATGGGCCTCTCTTTCCAGTTCTTTTTCTCTCTTCTGTGGGCCTGGTTCCCTCTTCTACATTCCTGTCAGCTTCAGCTCCTGAGGCACTTCCCCCAGCATCTGACCATCGTCAAACAGAGAAAGCTGCCGGTACGTCACAGGTTCCTCCGGACGGTGTCCGCAGACCTGAAGCAGATTTCTCAAAATAAAATCCTCCTCGATCCGCAGAGGATACATCTGCCTGCCGCCGCAGGTGATAAAATAAACTGCCCGCTTCAGCACAACTCCCGCTTTCTTCAAAGCCGGAAAATCCAGCGAGCCGTGACGCCTCGCCTTCACAATGCGGCGCGCCGACTTCGGTCCGATCCCCGGCACACGCAGAAGCGTGTAATAATCCGCCTGATTCACCTCCACCGGAAACTCTTCCAGATGAGACAGAGCCCAGTCACATTTCGGGTCAAGCGCGGCATTGAAATTCGGATGATCTTCGCTCAGCAGCTCTCCCGCGGTAAATCCATAAAACCGAAGCAGCCAGTCCGCCTGATACAGACGATGCTCACGCAGAAGGGGAGGACCGCCCGGCAGCGCAGGCAGAAGCGCATCCTGATTTACCTGAACAAACGCGGAGAAAAACACCCGCTTCAGATCAAAATTGCGGTACAAGGACTCCGCTACGGAAAGAATCTGAAAATCGCTCTCCGGCGTCGCTCCGATAATCATCTGCGTACTTTGTCCGCCCGGGACAAACCGGGGAGCGTTCCGGTACAAAACAAGCTCCTCTTTATTCTCTTTTCTACGAAGCTGTACCTGCCGCATCGGCGCAAGGATCTTTTTCCGGGTCTTGTGCGGGGCAAGGCGCCGAAGACTCTCCGCCGTCGGCAGCTCCAGATTCACACTCATACGGTCCGCAAGAAAACCTGTCTTCTCAATCAGCTCCTGCGCGGCTCCCGGTATCGCCTTAACATGGATATACCCCTCAAAATGATACTGATTTCGCAGCTGATACAGCGTCTGGTAAAGCAGCTCCATCGTATAATTCGGATTCTTCAGGATCCCGGAGCTCAAAAAAAGCCCTTCAATATAATTCCGCCGGTAAAATTCGATCGTAAGGCGGCAGACCTCATCCGGCGTAAACGAAGCGCGGACGATATCATTGGAACTGCGGTTCAGACAGTATCGGCAGTCAAACACGCACTCGTTTGTAAATAAAATCTTCAGAAGCGAGATACAGCGGCCATCCGTCGAAAAACTATGGCAGATACCGGGAGCCATGCAGTTCCCCATACCACGCCCGCTCCCTGACCTGTTCACGCCGCTCGAGGTGCAGGCCACGTCATATTTCGCCGCATCTGACAGAATCATGAGTTTCTGATATAAATTCATTCGGATCCCGCCTTTTTCATAAATAATCGAACATATGTTCTATTTTTTCATCATAGCACAGGAACAGGAATTTTTCAATAACCAATTTATGACACAAAAAACCGTGACCTTTTTCAGATCACGGCTTTTGTACTTTATCAGTCTTCAGTTTACCATTTGCAGCATATATCTCTATCTATACACTGCGCCGCAGTGCCAGGCGAAACCCCGCAATGCTTCACATAAATTCCTTCACAGTACATTTACATTTACGCCTCGAGCGCTTCAAGGAATGCGTTCAGCCTGGCAAGAAGCACATCGACATCAATCCCATGTACCATGGCTGCCTCTTCCAGAGATTCCATCTGAGAAGACGGACATCCGACACAATGCATTCCGCCCGCCATCAAAACAGGAGCAAGTCCCGGATTAATCTGAAGAATCTGACCGATCAGCATATCTTTTGTGATTTTTGTTGCCATAGGAAAATTACCTCCTTTATTTATTCTCCCGCTATTATAATACGATTCATATTATATTGCAAGACGGCAATCATTCCCGATTTCCGCCGAGTTTCCGCTTCGCTGCCATTCATTTTTCCGCTTTGCTGTTATATGATTCCATTTGAAAAATATCCTTGCATAATTAGTCGTTCTGTATTAAAATAGGGCAGAAGGTTCCGAGAGGGACCGCAGAAAACTATATAAGAAGGAGGAACTCATTATGGCATATGTAATTTCTGACGAGTGTGTAGCTTGCGGTACCTGCGCAGACGAATGTCCGGCAGAAGCTATCAGCGAAGGCGATGGAAAGTATGTTATCGATCCGGATGCCTGCCTCGACTGCGGCACATGTGAAGGTGTCTGTCCGAATGGCGCTGTATCAGCTGAATAATTCACGATACAAAATCGAGCAGGAGGCGGTTTTCCTTCTGCTCGCTGCGTAGTCCGCATGCTGCGTCAGCAGTTTTCATATGCGAAGCTGCGCATATTATAAAAGAGGATGCCCATGCGTCCTCTTTTTATGTTGTCTCTTTTTTGAATTCTGCAGTTCCCGCCTCTGTCTTGTTACAGTTCAGTTCATTCCCTTGCAGGTCGTGAACTGTAACTCTATCTTCTCAGAAAATCCATCAGACTTCTGAAAAATCCCTTTTTTGCCGCGGATTCTCTTTCTGCAGCCGCCTCCGACGCGATATCCTGATACAGCAGGAAGAACTGGTCAAGCTCATCCCGCACCATTCTGCGCAGAGACTGCTCCATTTTCTCATTCTTTTCCTCTATGAGTTCCCCCATGATTCTTTTCAGAATCTCCTCAAACTGTCTGAACTTATCAAAATCATCCTCCGGAACAGGCGTGATCGCAACGTCGTAGACAAAATCGCTGTCATTTTCCGCAGCCGGAGACTCATCTTCCTCATTTTCTTCTTCCTCTTCTTCGTTGTCCCGGTCAGCTTCTTCCTCCTGCTCATCAGGACCTTCTCTGTCATTTCCGATCTCAAAAATCTGTTCTGTCAGTTCAGCTTTTGCCTTGTTTCCTTCTGTCTTATCGAGAAGATAACGAATTGCCTTCAGCTGCAGGCCATGTTCCTTCAGTTCCCGCACCTTACAGAAAGTATCAATATTTTCCTGACTGTAGACTCTGTGTCCCTGGCTTGTCCGCCTGATCTTCACCTGCAGTTCTTCCTCCCAGTAACGCAAAACATGCGACTCGACACCGATGAGCCGCACCGCTTCCGAAACTGAGTATTCCTTCTTCTCCATGTACTTGTCCCCCTTCCGCTCTGTGTCAACCGCTCTCCAGTCCCGTTTATGCGCAGCAGTTCCTGTAAATATGTTATGCATACACGCGGAAAAATAGAACAAAAAATAAACTGTATTTCTGTTTTTTCACAAAGTTGTTCCTCTGGACAGTACCTCGCGGCCTGTCTCCGGCAATCAGGCCAGCCTTCCGGAGGCCGCCCCTCAGCTCCGCGCAAAACAGAAATACAGTTTTTCTTTTGTAACGCAAATATTAATATTTTTTTATCCTGTTGCTTTTTACTTCCACTTTGCCTGCACATCCCTTGACGAACCGGCTCCATACCAGCCCTGTTACAGCCGCACGCTGTCCTGGCCGTCACCCCTTCAACTGCACAGGCTACTTTCAATCTGTATACTTCAGGAATCCGGCACAGCTCACTCCGGTTCCTTCACCTGTAACGCTCAGAACCTGATACGGATTTTTTCTGCAGATCCGGTTTACCGCCGAATTTGCGGGAAACCCCGGCGCGCACACATGATAGCACTTATGTCCATCCGGAATTTCATCCAGTATCCTGCTGTCCCACAATTCTTCCTGCCACTGCACTGGAATCTCGATAAAGCGAAGCCTTTTTCCCAGACTGTATGAGTCCTTAAAAGTTCCCATCCAGTTCAGGCATCTTCTCAGGTGCGTCTTTCCATACAGCAGAGTTTCCATTCTGTAGTCACGCTGATTCCCGGCATTCTGATATTTGCACACGTCATAATCATGACGCACCGTGCATCTCATCGCAGCCGCAAAACCGTCGATTTCCTTCCACCAGCCGCTGTATCTCAGACCGTCGATAAAGCTTACATTCATCACACAGTCATTATACAGCACCCCTGTCTCCGCAAGTCCATGAAGCAGAACCACAGACCCCTTTTCGAGACATGCGGCCTGCAGCCGCCAGCCTGCCGTATCCCTTCGGAATTCACAGTGTCCTCTCTCCTCCGTCAGCCCGATTACCTGTCTGACCTCATATCCTTCGGGAAGGAAATCTCTTCCGCCTCCGGTCTCCGGGAACACCAGAGTATCCACCCTGGCCTTTGTCAGCACTTCCCTGAGAATCTCCTTCGTGCCGTCCGAGATTTCCCCCATGATGAGGTAATCGAATTGTTCCGGCAGGGAAATCTCCCGTCCCGGGTCTTTGATGCAATCCCCGGCGCCTGTCTCTCCGCCAATATACAAAAACACTACACCTTCACTTTTTCCCGCATCCTCGATCTCTCCAAGATGCAGAAGACAGTCGTTCCTCCCATAATACAGAAAACGAAAGTATTTTATTTTCATTGTACTTCTCCCCAAATCAATTTCTGCCTCATACAGCGCTGGAGGCCCTGGTTCCGGCGCCATACTCCACAGCAATAGCAAATAACTCCCAGGATCTTGCACAGAGGAAGAGGTTCAGCATGTAATTAAAGTCCTGTTCTCTTAATTACCCTCATCCCCTGTTATGCCACATTTTCCATAAGTAACCTAAGAAAACATGGCGGCGATATTCAATTGTAAATCTCCGTTTCGGACGGAGCGCGCGGTCCCCTGCCGCCAGGCAGAAACTTCACAGTCTCCCTGTCCCGCGGGCAAAGAGTTTCAGTTCTCCACTTCTCAGATTAAAAGCTGAGCAGACTCTTCCCTACAGGTAGAAGCGCGGATCACGCAGCAGCCGCTAATTGACCCAGATGCCATTAGTTTCTCCTCCAAGTGTCTCCACTGTATCGCCCTCGATCGCGACATGAGCGCTTTTTACCCGGTAGTAGTAGCCGCCCTCCACCGTCAGCTGCTTTACCTTCGATACCGTGTAATTGTTGTACGCAGTCTTAGTTCCAATGATCTTGTAGGATTTCCAGGAACCGTCAACCAGCCGCTCCACACCCAAGGTAAGTTTCACCTTGTCGCAGGTCACATAGCAATCAGTGCTTCCATTGACCGTGATCTTGTGATTTCCGTCATTTTGGATTCCGCACATCCCATGCGCAAGGAAAACCCCGCGCAGACGGGAATCCACCGTCGATTCCGCCTTTTGGTCATCTGTCAATACGGAGCCATCCACAATTTCCCCGAGATGTTCGTCGGCAGCCATCACATTCATACAATTGAGCAGCATACAGAACAGCATCAGCACAGATAACAGTGTTTTTAATTTTTTTATTCTCACCTCTTTCTCCTTTCTTTTGCGTTACAATTATATAAACGTAATACTTCCTTTTTTGTTACGCTGTTTTTTCATATTTTTTTAATACAGATAGATGAGGCCCATCATTTTTTCCATTTCCTCAAAAGGAAGCTGCCCGCTAATAAAATACAGAGCATCCTGGTATTCAAAAGAGGCCTCATAGGATTCCGCTGATTTCGTCGTTGTATTCCAGATTTTTATCTCAATTTCCTGATTATTAATAATCACATCCTGCAGAAAGGCGTCTTCTTCCGATATAAAAGAAACTGAAGAATTTTTTCCTCTAGGCTCAAGATAAATTTGTACAACAGTCTCTCTATACCAATAAAACATTCTAGCCTCTCCTGTTTTTTTCGAGATATAAACTTTGTTAAATATCATATCGTCCGGCTTATAAAAAAACTCAATCACCGGTATATTCAGTTCCTTCTTAATCTTTTCCCATGCTTCCCTCTCTTCCGCTTCATTTAATTCCATATTCTCCTGATCATCCTGATAATCTATTCGAAGTCTGTTTCCTGTAACCGTTATAAACCTGTCCAGCGCCCCCAGAATCCAGTTCCTGTCCGCACCTCCCTGTATCCCCACTGCAAGGAGCGCCGCAAGAACGACAACAGCTACCGCCGCCCGCTTCCAGTATCTCCCCTTTTTCTTCCGCCGCGTCCGGACCTTCCTTCCGATCTCCAAGGCCTCCCTGTCTTCTTCTGAGAGAAGCTGGTAGACATTCTCCTGCTTTTTCTTTTCTTTCACATCCTCTGTATTTTCCGGTTCCGCCGTCTTCTCTCTCTCACCCTCTGTATTTCCCGGTTTCTCTGCCTTCTCTCCCACACCCTCTGTATTTTCCGGTTCCACCGTCTCCGCTTCTTCTTTTTCTTTCCTTTCTCTGTCTTCCTGTTCCTTATCTTCTTCCTCTTCCCATGCACCCATCTCCTGCAGCCGAGCTTTTATCTTCAAAAACAGATCGTCTGACGCGCCGATCCCCATCAGCTCAGGATCCGAATTCAGCTCCTCTTCCAGTCTGTCTGCCTCCTCGATCATACTCTGACGCAGGAACTCATCCATCTCGCGGTCAAGAAGCATTTCATCCGTGATGTGAAAGGGCTCTATCTTATCATTTTTTCTGCGGTCTGCTTTATCTGTCTTTTTCATTTTTTAAGTCCCTTCTTGACATTTTTCTGTTTACAGTTAAACTATACCTATGATGCCCGCTCTGTGGACGCCCGCTGACTCTGCACATATTTTCAGAACTGCACAGTCTAAAATTCACTTGCAGTGCGGTCGAATTCACTCAGTGTGTATCACATTTATCTTAAGCTGCCGCGGCAGCCTGATTCCAACATTACTCTGATTCCGGAGGTCACGTATGAAACGTATTGTTCTAACAGGCGGTGGTACCGCCGGTCATGTCACCCCGAATATCGCCCTGATCCCAAGTCTGGTTCAGCAGGGCTATGAAATCCAGTACATCGGTTCTTACGATGGTATCGAAAAAAAACTGATTGAAGAACTTGGCATTCCCTATCATGGAATCGCCTCCGGCAAACTTCGCCGGTATTTTGATCTTAAAAATTTTTCAGACCCGTTTCGGGTCATAAATGGATACTTTCAGGCAAAAAAGCTTCTCAGGGAACTGAAGCCCGATATTATCTTTTCCAAAGGCGGTTTTGTGACTGTCCCCGTCGTGCAGGCAGCGAAAAGACTACATATCCCGGTCATCATTCATGAATCCGATATGACGCCCGGTCTGGCAAACAGGCTTGCCATTCCTGCCGCGACAAAGGTGTGCTGCAATTTCCCCGAGACGGTGTCTTGTCTCCCCAAAGGAAAGGCGGTCCTTACCGGATCCCCGATCCGGGAACAGCTCCACCGCGGGAACCGTCTCCGCGCGCTGAATTTCTGCGGCTTTACCGCCCAGAAGCCTGTTCTGCTCGTCATCGGAGGCAGTCTTGGATCTGTCGCCGTAAACAACGCGATCCGCGGAATTCTCCCGGAGCTTCTGAAATCTTTCCAGATCGTCCATCTGTGCGGAAAGGGCAATCTGGATGAGACGCTGACAGGCACTCCCGGTTATGTACAGTATGAATATATTCAGGAGGAACTGGCCGATCTTTTTTCACTGGCCGATGTTGTTGTCTCCCGTGCAGGCGCCAATGCAATCTGCGAACTGCTCGACCTGCGTAAGCCGATGCTCCTGATTCCTCTCTCTGCCGCAGCCAGCCGTGGAGATCAGATATTAAATGCCCGCTCTTTCAGGAAACAAGGGTTCTGTGAAATGCTTGAGGAAGAAAACATTACGCCTGATCTTCTTCTCTCCTCGATTCTGGATCTGTATAAAAACCGCGGAAAGTATATCAGGGCAATGGAAAAAAGTGACGTAAGCGATGCTGTTAACACAATTATATCTCTCATCGTTCAGATAACCGGATAAAAAGAGGTTTGGCAGGAACATTCTGCATTGTTTCGCCTGTACACAGACGAAACAGCCTGTTCAGATGTTCCTGCCCTTATCTTTATGCGCAGGCCCGGGAAGGGAAAATTGCTGCTGGCGCAGCACCCGGGCCGCGCGGACGAGCAGGAGAGAAAACCGCCTCCTACTCGATCATATTCAGAAGATCAGCCGTCGGCAGGGCCCTGTTCGTGTAATGATCACCAACACTTTATGAGATACTGAATCATGGACTTACATAAATCGCTGTTTTAATAGTTTCACATTCCTCATTGCATATGTTAATGACCACCCTGAATCGTTCAGGACATGTCCGCTGCCTTCTTTCAAAAAAGAGGTTTTAATTATTCCAGTATTCGTCTCCAAACCTTTCTCTGACGAATTTTCTGGCCCGGTACAATCTGGCTCTGAGCACCTGATCGGATATCTGCAGCTTTTTCGCCGCTTCCTCACGCGACATCCCATAAACGCAGATCAGGAGAAGCACTTCATACCACAGTTCATTTGCCGCTTTCACTTCTCTCAGGATTCTTCCCGTCAGATCCTGATTGATTACCTTGTCTTCACAGTAATCAACAACCGCATATGTGAGCGTATTCCCGTTTTCCTGCAGATCGTTCATGAGTACCACTTCATTTCTCGTACTCGGTTTTCTCAGATAATCCACCAGTGCATTCCTGGTAGTTTTTAACAGCCATACTTTGACAAGATCCTCATCGATCTCATCAAGATGAAAGTAAAACGAACAGAATACCTGCTGACATATTTCCTGTGCCAGCTGATAATCCTGCGATTTCCTCATTACGGCACGTATGACCAGATCCTTATATCTTCTGAAATACGTTTCAAACACTGTATTCTTGTTATCCATTATGTTAACCTTCCTCTTTTGTAGTTGTCTTTTAGAAAATCAGAAAAGACTCAGTATTTCATTCTTATCTTCTTCCGACAAAGTCCCCGGCGTCCAGGTCACCTGAACGGTATCTCCCTGATATCTCGGAATCAAATGCATGTGAAAATGAAAAACTGTCTGACCTGCCGCGGCTCCATTGTTCTGAACAACATTGATGCCGTCTGCTTTCAGTCCCTCCTTCAGGGTGCCCGCGATCTTCTTTGCCAGCGCCATGGCTTTTCCCGCCGTCTCGTCCGGCAGTTCGAATAAATCCGCAGCGTGCTTCTTCGGAAGAATCAAAGCGTGTCCTTTGGATGCAGGGCCAAGATCCAGAATAACACGAAATTCTTCATCCTCGTACAAAGTCGCAGACGGGATTTCTCCGTTTGCTATTTTACAAAAAATACAATTGTTCTCCATTTTGTTTTCTCTCCTCTCTGTTCTTTTTTCTCTCTTTTCCTCTCCTTACTTCTTTAACTTTAACTACATGCTGTCCCCTCTATATTAAAAATATTGTCGCAAATTGTCAACAAATTATCATTGATATAATACAACTTTAATGCTAAAGTTATTTTTGTCAGCATGCACCAGACGCAGCTGTTAAATTTACCAGAAAGAAAAGAGAGATTCCATGAAAGAACAAACTTCCGTTTCCTGCAGGTCCGACTGCAGTGCCATCAAAGATCTGAACCATTACTATCATTATTTTGTATCAAAGATTTCCCACGAAATCAGAAATCCTCTGACTCTCGTATACAGTTCTCTTCAGCTTATTGAGAAAAGTTACCCGGAACTTCCCGACAGCAATCTTTGGGGACAGATAAAGCAGGATGTTCAGGATATAATCTTTCTCCTGAATGATCTTTCCTCCTTCAATAACAGTTCTGTATTGAAGCTGGCAATGCTTAACCCTGCCGATTTTCTGGCTTCAATAGCCGCTGCGTGCCGCCCTTCCATCGAATCACATGGAATACTGCTTTCCCTCGAAATACCGGAAGGTCTGCCGGCCGTACCGGCGGATGCAATAAAACTGAAAGAAGCACTGATGAATCTGCTGCGCAACGCGCAGGAAGCTCTGTGCGGAGAATCCCGATCGATGTCCCGCACCGACAGTTCTGACGGGAAATTCGTCGGTACAGATACGGGTTTCCGCAAAAAAATCTGTATTTCTGCAGAATATTCTGACGGTTTTATCTTCCTGCATGTCCGTGACAACGGTCCCGGCATTCCTTCTGAATATCTTGCCGATATTTATGACCCATTTGTCACACACAAGCCTTCCGGAACAGGGCTTGGACTGAGCATTGTCAGGAACATCGCCAGGCGGCACGGCGGAAACGTGACCATTTCCACAAATACCCTTCCTCCTGACACATACACAGACGTCTGCATATCCCTGCCTCTCTCTGCCGCGGCAGCAGAGAACTGACCCCGGAAGATCTCCGCCTGCTTTTCTTTGTACAGACTTTCTGCACAAAATTTCTGACATCTCCCGGACTCGCAGGGATTCTTTCGCAGACTGCGCCTGTCCCTGTCCGGCCGCAGTTTTCACAAACGGACTTTTTCCTTCCGTCCCGTATTGGTAAGCAGCGCCAGCAGAAATCCTGCTGCCAGACCTCCTATATGCGCGCTGTTATCAACTCCGGAAGAAGTCAGTCCTTCCAGAACACTCAGCGCCGCCATAAAGATCAGACGCCGTCCTGTCAGTCCCTCAACCCGGCCCCGGCTGCGCAGAACGACAAAGATCAAAGCTCCGATTACAGCAAACACAGCCCCGGAAGCTCCCGCTGAGACCGCAAAGCTGCCGGTCCTCATATCCCATATTACAGAAAGTATATTTCCGGCAATTCCGCCCCCAAGATAAATCAGAAGATACCTGAACCTGCCTGCCAGCTGTTCAAGCATATCGCCCAGAAATATCAGGATCAGCATATTATTAATCAGGTGATCCAGTCCAAAATGAAGAAACATACTTGTCACCAGTCTGTAGTACTCCTGTCTTTCTATGACAAAAGGCGCATAATTCGCTCCATGCTCCAGCATAAAGTCCGCGCTCTCTACATTGCCCATAAAACTCAGGATCAGGAGGACTGCAATGTTGATCATTACAATCATAAGATTAAACGGCTGCCTTGCTCTCAGAAAACGCTTCAGTTCTTCCATAACTTTTCCATCAGACTTCCCTTCCCAACGCACAGATCTGTCAATGCCATTATTGTTTTGTACGAAACAGATTCTAACACATTTTTTTATTTATCTCAATAGTTGTGTCATCTCGGATTCTTCTTCCGCAACCGCTCTATAGCTGATGTTTGCAAATGCAACCCTGTCCCCGTTTCTGATCCGTACCTGTTCCCGCGGAATCAGCCGCAGGCCGTTCAGATACGTGCCGTTTCTGCTGTCCAGATCCATTATATAATACCCGCCCTGGTGATATTCCAGCCTCGCGTGTATCCTGCTGACCGCCGCCTCGTTCAGGATAATATCCGCCTGATTTCTCTTTTTTCCGACGATCAGGATCTTGTCTTTTATAAAAATCTGCGGATATTTCTCCGGCCATTCGCTGACCAGACATAATCCGGAAAAGGTTTCCGCATCGCCAAGATACTGTGTTCTTTCTCCGCAGCCGCTGTTTTTTTCCTGTGTACTCCAGTTCTTTTTCGGAACTTCGCTGCCCCTTTTTTCTTTCATTCCAACAGGTATTCCTTTTTCAGCCTGTTCTGTTTTTGCCCGTATTTCCGTTTCCTGCGCATACCTGGTTTTTGTCTGTATTCTTTCTTCCTCCGCATATCCGGTTTTCATCGGCGGCATGCCGTCTTCCGCATATTTATCCTCCGCCCGCAGTCCATCCTTCTTTTCGGATCCATACAGTTCTTCCCGCAGTCTCTGCATTTCTTCCATATAAGAAGCTTCTTCAAACGAATCCCTCTCCCACTCCGGAACTTGCTTTCTCTTTTCCCTGCCGTTTCTTTTTCCGTCTTTGTTCTTCTGTTTCTTTTCCATCCAGGTTTTCCAGAATCGGTTTGCAAGAATCGATACCGACAAAAGTATAAAAAAAAGACCTCCCGTTTCTGTAAATCCAAGCCACTGAAAATACAGGAGAATTCCCAGAACCGCCGATAAAAGAATCGTCAGGATCAGAATTGCCGGATGTACCGCCTGAAATATTCTGTTCTTTTTTCCGCCGCCCTTTTTCCTGGACTCTGTGTTTCTCCTCTCTTTGTGATATACCTCATAGACATCCTCTTCGCCGGTATTTCTCATGGCTTCACAGACTTCTTCTCTGTGATATCCGGCGGCGCTTCCCGTCTTCCCACGTCCTGCTTCTCTGTATCCTTCCCCTTCGTACCCTTCTTTTCCGTACCCTTCTTTCCTGTATTCCTCTTTTCCATAACCGGATGCAGTTCCATTTTCCTGTCCTTTGCGGTATACTCCGGCAAGCATCTCATGAAGCGTATCGGAAAGGCTGAAATTGGGCTGGGTTGCTTTCTGATAAAAGTCATATCCCAGAGAAACCGCCTCCGAATCTTCATGATTCAGCTTTTTCAATATAAATTCCGCAAGAGGAAGGACAGAAAATCGGTTCTCTTTCACCGGCAGATAGCAGACACTGATCTTTCCGGTCTGCATCTCCATATACATGTACTGCGGATCAAGCAGAATCTGACCAGGCCGGAGAAGAAATTTCCGGGCGGATTCCAGTATATCCTTAACGCCGGAAAAGATATGACGAATATCATCATTCTGCAGCTGCCTTTTTCCATATACAAGATCGACCTGCTGCATGGATGTAATTTCATAGTACAGATAACAGCTTCCGTCCAGCCTCCGCACCTGCATGGGAAGGAATCCCTGGATCTGATTCTGTTCCATCATGCGCACGTCATAATCCTCGGAATTTACTTCCTCTTCAGGTTCCACGACCAGATAATTTTTTTTCAAATCTGATTTATATTCTGTCTTCACTCGGTACCTCCGCTGATCAGTTTTCTGACTCCTCTGATTTTCCGGATCATATCCGCGGGCCGAAGCTTCTCGCTGCTCCAGGATACCCGGATCGGCAGATTATTATCTGCAAAATATTCCATTGCCAGTCCCGGCACCAGATAACTTCCGCTCCAGTCTGCGCTGACCTTCTTTCCCGTACTCACCTGGCCTGAAAGATTTCTGCTCCCCAGCAGCCTTTTCTGTGTCAAATTCTTTTTTAAGTCAGAAGTCACCTGTCTCTGTTCTTCTTCTGTCGCCATATTGCTGCCCGCAGACGCAATCTCGCAGACAACCGCCTGCATAACCGCCTTGTCGTGCAGATAAAATGTGCAGATCATCAAAGCCGCAAGTACAAAAAGGGTAATCGACATCAAAAAGGATGCCTCCACTGTATACGACGCTTTTAACGGACGCATTACTCCCTTTTGTTTTTTCGCCTGAACCTGAAGCTTTCTCCGTTTCTCAGGAATTTTTTTCCGTTCCATAATGTCATCCCCCTTCCTTTCTTCCAAAATGAAGACAAGATCCACTCTCTTCCTCCGCCTCTGTCCTGACAGAACTATCCGTCACATTCATTCACCGAAATTTACGCAAATCTGTATCAGAAATGCAGCCGACAGAAACGGCATTAGCGGAATTTCTTTCCCGCGGTCCGCTCTGCGGAAAACACACAACCCCACAGCCCACAAAGCTGCCAGAAAAAATCCTGTCATCAGCAGTCCCATCACCTGTTCCATCCCCAGCGAAAAACCGCATATTGCAATTACCAGGCTGTCCCCATATCCCAGCTGTTCCCGCGTCGCCAGGGAGATCATTAAGCAGCCGGCTCCGGGCAGCAAAGACAGCAGACAATTCATGATTCCCGTATCCTTCAAAACCAGATGACCTGCTGCCGCAAGGACTGCCGCAGCCGCGGCCGCCCTGCGGTAAATGCAATGACTTTTCAGATCTGTACAGGTACACAGAAGAAGAAAAATTCCTGTAATAATTTTTTGATACATTTATGTACCTCCGCACTTTGAACACGCTCTCAGATGGCCCGCTTCTTCCCTGGTCATTTCCCGGACCGTCCTCTTCAATCCGCTGCAGGTCAGAGAAGAATGATACCTGTTGCCCTCATTTGTGATATAGACACTGCTTCCGGTACCTCCTCCGCATCTTTCACATGCATGATACTTTCCTCCTCCGTTATTCCGGAGTCTCTCAAGCATATCCCGGTCCACCTCCCGGATCGATAATTTCAGATGTGTACATTCCGGATTTTCATGATAAACACTGCCTGTCTCCGTGACATATACAATTTCTCCGCCTGAACGTTTCCCCTCGCCGTCCGCTCCGCCCTGACCGGCAAGTCTTCCTGTCCATGCGCGTACATTGGCTCTCTGCAGGAAAAAATATCCGGGCAGCCTGACAATCTGAAACGGCGATCTGATCTGATAGGTCATCACCAGATCTATCATCTGTCCATCTGACAGAAAGGAAGACAATGCCAGATTCGCGTTTTTGATATCCGAGGTATTTCCCGCCAGACTCATGACATGACTGTGAGCCCAGGCAGAAGAAAGGGCAGTGACCGCTATTCCGGGCGACTGTTCCGCATCCTCAGGATATTCATACAGATAAGCTGCCGCCGCCATCAGCTTTCCCGTATCAGTCAGACTTCCCGCCAGTCTGACCGCCGTATCCATGGCTTTGCAGTACTGCATGGCCGTGATCATGCAGAAGAGAAACAGCGGAAGCACCATCGCCGCCTCCACGGTAAGCGCTCCCCGAAGCGGAGCAAAAAAGGATGTTCCTGATCTGCACAGCTTTTTCCAGATACAAAGTAAGGGAGAGAGCAAATCCTTTCTTACAAGACACTTTTCAGATTTTCCGGGATATATAGATATGTGAGTATTGTTTTTTTTCGGAGCCAGTGCAAAACTCCATTTTTTATTTCTGCGCATCAGAAACATCCGTTTTCACCCCGCTTCTTTTTTCTTCTCATTCGTTCTTGATATTCAGATCAAAAATATTTTTATTCATACACCATGCTTCCTGTCTGCGTCACTCTGACATTCTCCCCGCGAATCCTCATGACAGCCTGAGCCAGACTGAAAAATACAGGTTTTATCGTCCACTTTGTCTCTGTCTCAATCCCGACAATACAATTTTCCGCCTTGAATTTCGATGTAACCCCTTTTTCTCTGAGATTTGCCTGTATCATGTCCAGAGCCCGCATTTTCTGTTTTCCTGTTCCTCCCAGATTCAAAAGAATCCTGAGATAATCTCTGTATTCAAGTCCGCTTCCGCTCCCGCTTACTCCTCTTGTCAGAATATCGGAGAGATACCCCAGATTTTCCAGTGTCAGCACCCATGACGCGGCCGTTTTTGACAACGGCACCTTCCCCTTATTCAGAAGAATTCTGAGATCGATCAGACTTTCCCCGTAGGCCCATGCCAGAAGAAGCGCATGCTTTGTCGCCTCTGTCAGAGCCGGTATCCCGAGAAATCCTGTCATGGCAAAAGCAAGCGACCCTGCCTGACTGTTCATCGTGACATCCCCGGAACAGTAGAGATAATTCATGCCTTCCCTGATCAGCAGCAGGCGGTTGACCGTATATTTCAGATTGCTCTTATCGCTGTCCTTTCCTCCAAGTATGTATTCCAGCTGATACGCAAGCTTCCCTTCCCTGCTTTCATCCGTATAATTCGGAAAATAGTTCAGCAGATATTCCCGAAACATCAAATCAGCTGTACCCCCGCTGTTTTCTCTTCTGATTTTCATCGTACCTTTTCTGTTCCATGCGTGAGACGGCAAAGACCATGTGAATACGGATTTCCCCGATACCGCTTTATTTCCTGTAACAATGTCCAGAAGGCTCCTTCTGCGCAGTTTTGCAATCTCTTTGAGCGGATTGGAGCTGACCGCCGGCTGCGGCAGGACAGCCTCTGCGCCTGCTGCTTCCGCCTCAGATTCCAGCTGTTTGAGTTTTTCATCCCGCGCCCTTTCCGCGTCTGCCAGCGCCGACTCATTTTCCTGTTTTCTTCTTTCATATTCATCCTGACGCTTTGTAACCTTGTCCGCGTCTTCCTTGTAATGCAGAAGCATGCCTGCTGCCTCCACCCCAAGATTTGCCTTCATATACGCTACTGCCTGCTGATAAAAAGGTTCTCCGCTGTCATCCGTCAGCAGCGCGTATTTTTTTACGCTGCTGTCGTCCAGCTGCAGCTTCCAGGGGTCAAAGCACGCGGCAGAAAAGATTCCTTCTTTGGGGTCGGTATTGCACGTCAGAAATGTTTTCAGATGACTGTTTACCTCGTCCACGGAAAAAGATCCTTTCCCGTAGGAACCATCCAGTGAAAATATCTCATAATCATCCAGCAGCTCCTTTTCAAATTCTCCAAGCACCGAAAAATTTCCCATACCCGTAATATTTGCCGTCTGTGCTCTTGCCCCCTGTACTCTGGCTGACTCCACGGCGGTACAGATCAGAGCCAGGAACAATATACAGATCAGGCTCAGAAAAACAGTGATTGATCCTTTCTCTCTCTTTCCGCCCATACTTCCTCCTTATCATTTTTAATGCTGCGGCGGTCCGCCCGACAGTTTCTTATGTTTCCTTATACGCTGTTGCTCTGGCTGACAATCTTGCTGAGAATATTATTGACCAGACTGGTAAGCTGCTTCTTAAAAATCAGTACCAAACTGATAAGGACAACGAGGATCAAAATGATCTCAACCACTCCAACACCATCATCCTCATAAAGAAATGCTTTGAGATGATTCATGAATTCCCTCCTTTCTTCACAAATTTGCCTCCTGCCTTCGCATAAAAACAGGGTTTTTCTTTGAAAGAAAACCCACGAATTGCTTCGTGCTTTGCATAGAGACAGGGCTTTCTTAGTATATTGACAAAAATGCAGGAACTATCAGGACCACAAGTACAATACCGAGCATCAGCATCATCGGAAACAAGAGTTTGGTCCCTGCCTTCTCTCCCATTTTTCTGGCATTGTTTTTCCGTTCTTCCAGAGAAGAAGCCGCCTCCTTTTCCAGAAATTCCGCAAGCCCGCGCGAACCTTTTTTCAGATTCTGGGACAGATAAGAACCGAGCCGTATATATTCGGGAAGCTGGCATCTGCGGCCGAACCGCTCATACGCCTCCGCCTCCGGTATGCCGCTTTCCATTTCGTAACAGGCTCCTGCCATCTCTTTATAGGCATACCCTGTCTTTGCTCCCTGTTCCTTCTGATTCTGAAACGCAACCCTGGTGAAAGCCGCCCGGATTGTCAGTCCGGCGCCAATGAGCATCGCCATTTTCCACATCAGATCCGGATAAGCTATCATCAGCTGATTTCTTCGTTCTTCCGCTTTCTGATGCACCATCCGGTCACTGCCCACGATAATGCAGGCTGCGGCAAGAATCACAAGAGCCAGAATTGTCTGCGCCAGATTCTCCGACGGTCTTTCCCAGATAATTTCCGTTCCGTCTATCTCATCCGGCAAGCGGACAGTCTCTTTATATTTGTCCCGCTCATCCGCCGCTTTTGCTTCCTTTTGGATCGACTGCAGCAGTCTCTCTTCCGCCGGAATCTCCGGAGGAAACACTTTGGCATAAACCATGTACTCATATTCTTTCTCCCCGCAGGTCAGAACTGCCTGCAGTTCCACCAGAGTCCCGTTCTCCTGCACGTTTCCGACAATACTTCCATCGTCATCCACGATGCCATAGGGAACCGTGACCCAGTCCGCCGCGACCGCGCCTCCCTGAAGCGTTTTCGGGAGCACAAGAGGCTGCCTGACCTCATCCAGAGATTTGTTCTCGCCGGGGAGGATTTCTTCCAGCTCTTTCACCGCCTGCGCAAACAGCTCGTCTTTCTTTTTGTCCGTGTACTTTCTTTCCTGCACGGTGATCTCCAGAGAATGTACTTCCTCTTCTCCTTCCATTCTCACATCCAGCTCCTCATTTCTGTCTCCCTCCCCATAATCAGGCCGTTCCAGCATCTGATCCCTGAGCCTGCGCTCAGCGCCCGCTTCTGTAAAAAAGCATATGCCTGCCGCAAAAACGCCGACCGCCACAGCTGTTACCGCAAATTCTATCTTTTTGATATAGTATTCCCTGACGGCAGACTGCTTTCCCATAGACAGCGAGACCAGTTCCTGATAAAGTTCCTGATTTCCCTTTCCCGGTTTTCCAAGTTCCAGCCTGTCAACCAGGAACACTCCTATTCTTCGAAAAGGATTCCTTAATTTTTTCAACTTTTACACCTCAATCTGAATAATACTGCGCCCCCACAGAACGGCCGCGATATAGACGGCAAAGCAGCAGGCCATAACTGTGATTCCCACCGTATTTCCATACATGCTTTCCAGAAATTCAGGCGAAGTCAGCCTGACATACGCAAGAATCAGGATTGGCACCATACTCATCACATTCTGTTCCATGACTTTTCCCGCAAGACATGTCTCTATCTCCGCGAGTGTCTCCTGCCGCTGCCGCATACAGGATATCGTATTTCGGAAGATCATGATCAGATCCCCGCCTGCCCGTTTTGCGGTTTCCACAATTTCGCCAAGACTCCGGATATCGTCAATTCCACTCCTCCTTCCCATATCCGCCAGCAGATCTTCCACATTCCGGTTCATGGCCACCTGCGCTGACAACAGCTGAAACTCTCTCATGATAAACGAATCCTGCGAATAAATTTTCCTCAGCTCCTTTAATGATTCCCGAAAAGCGTTTTCCAGAGAATATCCTGCCTGAAGCGAGGCAGCCGTCATCTGTATCCCGTCAAGAAACTCCCTGCGCATCTGATCCGCGCGTTTCTTTTTCAAACCAGCCCGGTATTCTTTTTGAAACAGCAGAAATCCTGGAGACAAAACAAGAAAAATGATAAATGAATTGAAAAACAGATAGCTGACCGCGGCGTCCAGACCTGCGTAGAGAAGCGCGCACTGCATCCATTCTTTTGCTGAGAATCTGTATTTTGTGTAATCCTGCCTTATTCCTGATATCCCGCTCTTCTGAGCTTCTGCGTGTCCCGCAGATCCGCCCGTTTTTTTAATCCTCCCCGGATGGTCCCGCATTCATTTGTCCCCTCCTCCTCAAATTCATACAATACTTTTGTTGTGATCTCCTGTGTAAGATTGTCATATCCAAGAATTTCGATGATCTCAAGCACCTTCCTGCTTCTGTCCCTGAGCCTCCCCAGATGCACGATAACATCGATCCCGGAGGCAATCTGTCTGCGCACCGCCGGAAGAGGCAGTTCCATCCCCATCAGCACCATCGTCTCAAGCCTCAGAAGCATATCCTCCGGACTGTTGGCATGCCCAGTGGAGATGGATCCGTCATGTCCCGTATTGAGCGCCTGCAGCAGGTCAATGACTTCGCTTCCGCGCACCTCGCCAATCAGAATTCTGTCCGGCCTCATCCTGAGACTCGACTTAATCAGATCGCGGATTGTGACCGCCATTCCTCCCTCAGAATTTGCATTGCGGGCCTCCATCCTGACGAGATTTTTCACGCCCTGGATCTGCAGCTCCGCATTGTCTTCGATCGTGATGATACGCTCATCCGTCGGGATAAATGAGGAAAGTGCGTTCATAAACGTCGTCTTTCCAGATCCGGTTCCCCCCGAAATGAAGATATTATAGCCTGACTTCACCAGCTTTTTCAGAAATTCCACAGCCTCCGCGGAGACAGCCCCCCAGCGGATCAGCTGATCGATTGTGATCGGTTTGTCCGGAAAACGGCGGATCGTGATTACGGGACCATTCAGCGCCACCGGGGGCATCACAATATTGACACGCGCCCCATTCTCAAGCCTGGCATCCACAATCGGCGTCGACTCATTCACAATCCGGTTGCATTTGGCAACGATCTGCTGCACGATATCCTCCAGTTTGCTCCCGGAGGCAAAGCTGCGGTCCCACTGCATCAGTCGCCCTTCCCGCTCGATAAAAACCGAATCCGGACCGTTCACCATGATCTCCGTGACACTGTTGTCATCGATGAGGTCCTGCAGAATATCCAGACGCCGCACCGAATTAAACAGTTCATTTCTCAGCATGTTTCTTTTTGACAGCCGGATATGGGATTCCTGTCCCGCCTCCAGAATGATCTCATCGATCTTCCGGTAGATTTCCTCGTCCTCAATCTCTCGCAGATTGTCCAGCTGTCCCATCAGCTTTCCCCGCATCAGAGAAAATCGCTCTTTGTCGCCGAGCCTGTCTTTATCCATCGCCGCCTTCTTCCTCCCACAGAAGCATTCGGACAAAACTGCCCATCTCACCCCATACCAGCTGCTGTATCATATCTCTCCCGCTTTTTGACGGAATCTGCATCGGAAGAGTAATCTTCCTGGTCTTGTTCATGACTTCCCCGCAGTCAAGAATCTGAAGCAGCTTCTCAAACTGTCTCACCTTCGCCTCGGAAAAAATGTCATCAAACACCGGCATGTAAACTTTGTCACAGCATTTCAGGATCTGAAACAGTTCATCCACATGTCCTCCAAGATCCAGCAGAATCACATCATATTCACAGTAATTGATGATCTCCTGCAGAAACGACAGCCACTCTTCTCCCGTGACATCCCGGACATCCATCGGGGACAGCGCCGGAGGTATGTAGGAAAGCTCATGAAAATTCTGGATCACGGCATTCAGCTTGTAGACCAGATTGCCTTCTTTCTGTCTTGCAAAGTAGATCAGATCGGACAAATCCGTCCTGCCTGTCTCCCCGAACAGTTCATCAAATCCGGAATATTCCTCCAGGTTTATATACAAAACCTGCTTTTTCTCCGCCAAAATTTCTCCCAGAGTCAGCGCAAATGAAGTCTTTCCCGACCGGCCGATGGGAGAATAGATCCCGTAGACCTGCGTCTTTTTCAGAGCCGAAGGCATCAGCTGAAGCTGCGGACTGCCGACGGCGTAGTGTTCCATCACTTCCGCGATCAGGCTGTCTGAAGACTGATATTTATATACAAACGGATACTCTTCCAGATCCTTCAGACTCTCTCCTTCCGAAAGTATGATGATTCTCCCGACCGGCAGCTCTCTGATCTCGCTGCACATTGCCTTTGTGGAAATCAGAAGAATCTCCAGCGGATTATCCTTCGCAAAATCGATCAGACTCTCCACGCTTGTGAAAGCCTGCACCTCAAAAGGCGTATTTTTCTTCTCATTCAGATAATCCATAAGACTGCAGGCATACGACGCTTCCAGATCGCAGACCGCAAATTTGTTTTTTCTCAAAAAATCCCCCCTATACAGCCAAGTACACTGATCAGAACAGGGATGGAGAAGCAGAATTTCGCGTGTTCATCCGCCTGCTCCAGGTATGGTTTCCACACCCCTGTCTGTCTGTACTCTCTTACATAATCCGCAAGACAGAGCAGCCGTGAAAACAGACTGCGGTGATGCAGGACCAGCGCAAAGGACAGAACTCCTCCCGTCAGAACCGACCACAGCATGCAGGAAAAGCAGGCCGCGGGACCCATAAACGCCCCCACAACGCTCATCAGCTTAATATCTCCCGCTCCAATCATGCGGAAATAATACAACGGTCCAAATATCAGAACCGGCAGAAAAATTCCTCCCAGAAACAGCACAACCCCTGTAAATCCACCCGACACAGACTGGAAGATAAAACCCATCCCCAGACCGGCCAGGATCAGTGCATTTGGAATCTTTCCCCTGTCCAGATCGTACAGTACCGCTGCCTGAATAACCAGCAAAAGCGATAATACCTGTATCATTTTCAATGATTCATACACATCCCTCCTGTCAGAAACTACCCGAAAATCTGCTTCTGTCTCTCTTATAATCAAATGCTCTCTCATTGGATTCCTGTCAAAACTGACATAGAACTTTTGAATTTTAGATTTAAAGAATTTTGAAATGTTTTAAAGTGGTTACATTATAACACTTATTTCCAGTTTGTAAATAGCTTTTTATTAATTTTTATATTTTTGTGTATATCTTACAATTATTTGCACTGTTTATTTGATATTTTTTGTAATGTATTACTAAGATATGACTTTTTGTGTCACAGGACGAATTTTCCTGCAAATCGAGCAGGAGGCATTTCTTCCCTCCTGCTCGCCGCGCGGCCCGCATGCTGCGGCAGCAGCTGATTTCCATGTGCGGGCCTGCGCAAAATAAAGAATGTGCCTTTGGCACATTCTCGCGCCGAGCGCGGCTGCAAAGCAGCATTTTCCATGCACGCGCTCGTGCGCATCCGCCGGAGGCTTTTTGTGTCACAGGACGAATTTCCCTGTGACACAGAAAAGCTGCAGAAATCAGAATGATTCCTGCAGCCCTCCCAATCTACTGCATCGACTGCTCCATATACTTCATATAACTTACCACCATCATCGCAATCTTGAATGTCAGAGCGTCGTCAAACGCGCGGATGTCAAGTCCCGTACTTTTCTGGAGTTTCTCAAGACGGTAAACCAGCGTATTTCTATGTATATAGAGCTGCCGCGCCGTCTCCGAGACATTCAGATTATTCTCGAAAAATTTATTGATGGTTGTCAGCGTCTCCTCGTCAAAGGAATCCGGCATTTTCTCCGTGAATACCTCTTTCATGAACATCTGACACAGCGGTATCGGCAGCTGATAGATCAGACGGCCGATGCCAAGCGTATTATATGCAATGATCGACTTCTCTATATAGAAAATCTTGCCGACATCAAGCGCCATCTTGGCTTCCTTGTAGGAACGCGATACCTGGCGGATCTCATCCACAATCGTGCCGTACGCGATTCTGACGTTCATCATCGCTTCTGAATTCAGCATGTCGCGCAGCATCCTCGCTGTCTCCTCGACCATCTCATAGTTGTCCTGTTCCCTGAGTTCCTGCACCAGAATGATGCTCTTCTCATCGACCTCCGTAATAAAGTCCCTGGTTCTGTTGCTGAACAGCCCTTTCACGATCTCGACAGCGGCGCTGTCTTTCTCGTTTTTTGTCTCGATGATATAGACAATCCTGCGCACTTCCGTCTCTATATGGAGCTTCTTGGCACGATTGTAGATATCGATCAGCAGCATGTTGTCGAGAATCAGATTCTGGATAAAATTATTTCTGTCATACCGTTCCTTGTACGCAATGATCAGATTCTGAATCTGGCTGACCGCGACCCGTCCGATCATATAGGCATCTTCGCTGGAACCTTTGGAAATCAGAATGTATTCCAGCGTTTTTTCATCATATATCTTAAAAAAATGAGCGTTTTGAACAACCTGACTGTCCGCCGGAGAATTTGCAAACTGTACGATCGCCTGCGGCAGCAGATAATCCGTCGGTATTGTTGTGGCAATCTCGTTCCCCTCCACATCCATTACAGAAAAATCAATTCTTGTAATACTGTGAAGTTCATCGATCGTGTTCTGTAAAATCTGGCTGGAAATCATAAGTTTTTCCCTCTCTCTCTGAAAAATAGACTCAAAAGTTTCGCATGTCTATCATAATTTATTTTTTCAAAAAGTGCAACGCCATTTTTCAGAATTTAAATACCGCGACTCCATAGGCCGGAAGGTCATAGGCAAACGAATACGGTCTTCCGTCGCACTCGCTCTTTTCCGCCTTATAGACGAGCGGCTGCTCTTTTCCGCTTCCGCCATATTCCTTCGCGTCACTGTTCAGAACCAGCCTGTACTGTTTTTTCCTCGGCACGCCGACCCTGTAATCCGGTCTCGCCACCGGTGTGAAATTTATCACAAACAGCAGGTTGCTCTTTCCGTCCGCAGAATGTCTCACAAAACTGAATATACTGCGGGAATTATCGTCCGCATTGATCCACTCAAAACCTTCAGGCTGACAGTCCGCACTGTACAGCGCAGGCGTCCTCTTATAAAGATGAAGCAGGGCCGCCACATAATTCTGCATCTGCTGATGTTTTTCCTCATCCAGCAGATACCAGTCAAGCTCTCTTGCCTCACTCCACTCCTGGAACTGGGCAAAATCCTGTCCCATGAAGATCAGTTTCTTGCCCGGATGTCCGAACATAAAGGAATAGCCGGCTTTCAGATTTGCGAATTTGTCATCGTAAAGTCCAGGCATCTTATTGATCATGGAACATTTCAGATGCACAACCTCATCGTGGGAAAGCACCAGAATATACTTCTCGGAATAGGCGTACGTCATCGCAAACGTCATCTTGTTGTGGTTGTACTGTCTGAAATACGGATCCAGCTTCATATATTCAAGGAAATCGTGCATCCATCCCATATTCCACTTCATGGTAAATCCAAGTCCGTCGTCCTCCGGCTTCCCTGTCACCTTCGGCCATGCCGTAGACTCTTCCGCGATCATCATGATTCCCGGAAGCCGGCCTGTCAGCACACTGTTCAGATGCTTGAAGAATTCAATCGCCTCAAGATTTTTATTTCCGCCGTAGATATTCGGCACCCACTGCCCGTCTCTTCTTCCGTAATCCAGATACAGCATCGAGGCCACCGCGTCCACGCGCAGTCCGTCCACATGGAACTGCTCAAGCCAGAAAATCGCGTTCGCAATCAGAAAATTCTTGACCTCACTCTTGCCGTAATCGAAAACCTTTGTGCCCCAGTCCGGATGCTCTCCCTTTCTGGAATCCGCATACTCATACAGACAGGTACCGTCAAATTCGGAAAGTCCCTGCTCATCTCTCGGGAAATGAGCCGGCACCCAGTCCAGAATCACACCGATCCCGCTTCGATGCATGTAATTCATAAAGTACGCGAAGTCTCCCGGCGTTCCATAACGCGAAGTAGGAGCAAAATAACCGGTTACCTGATAACCCCAGGAACCGTCAAACGGATGCTCCGCGATTCCCATCAGCTCGACATGGGTATATCCCATCTTCTTTACATATGCAGCGAGTTCTTTTGCAAATTCCCGATAATTATAATATCCTGGCTCACTCTCCTCATGCGGATGCTTTCTCCAGCTTCCCGGATGTACTTCATAGATCGAAACCGGATTCTTATCCTGATCAAAAGATGCACGTTTCTGCATCCATACCTGGTCGCTCCACTTAAAATTTGAGATATCTGCCGTCACAGACGCCGTTCCCGGCCTGAATTCCGCTGAATTGCCGAACGGATCCGCTTTATAGAGCTTTCTTCCATCCTTTGTGGTGATCAGATATTTATAGACCTCGCCAGTCCCCATTCCCTTGATAAAAGTCTCATAAATACCAAGAGGCTCCAGTCTCTCCATCGGGTTGGATTCCTCATCCCATCCATTGAAATTTCCTACCAGATGAACCGATTCGGCATTCGGCGCCCAGACCGCAAAATGCATGCCCTCCGCTTTTCTCACGACGGATGGATGAGCCCCCAGTTTTTTGTAAATATCATAATGTGTACCCTGTCCGAACAGATACTGATCAAGCTCTGTGATAAATTCCGGTGCTTTGGAAACTGCTCTCCGTTTGCGCGCTGCCGGTTTTTCCGCAGCTTTCATTGCATCTGTTACTTCTTCTGTTTTCTTTTTTCCTGCCATGTTTCGTCTCTCCCTGTTCCAATTACTTTTGATGTTGCTGTTGATCCGGTTCCGGTTATTATCAGGCACTGCCTGATTTTCATTTTGCCATCTCCCGATCTTTGTTTTCTTACTTCCACGTTCCCCTCTTATTGTTCAGTATACTCTACTATATCTATTTTTACCATATTTTTCAATATTTTCCGACTAATTTTGTGAGAAATGAAGTTTTTAGTTTTACTGGCTCAGCTCCGCACATCAATCAGCATACTTCCTCCTGCCGCAAGCGCAAGATTTATTCTTCCATTCTCCGCCGCAAGCTTCTCTCCCGTCTCAAGGCTGGTCAGACTTGACGCGTGAATCGGAAGCGGCACTGACATATACGCCTCTTTATCGTCATTGTTTACCGCGACAATAACCGCTTCTCCGTCCCCGATCCTCGCAAACGCATACTGACGGTTCGTCAGAAGCAGTTCCCTGTACCGGCCGGTCCCGATCACCGGATGCTCCTCCCTGCATTTTCCAAGAAATCTCAGATAATCCGGCAGCCATGGAACCGGAGGATTCTGCTGCATTTCCTTCAGTACCAGTCTCGGACGAAGCGCCGGATCCCCTCCGTTCGCTTTGCGTCCGCCGATTCCCCACTCCGATCCGTAATAAATGGAAGGCACTCCCGGAAGCGTATACAAAAGAGTGTACACAGGCTTTAAGTGGCGCTTGTCGTTCAGCTTCTCTGTGATCCTGTCCACGTCATGGTTATCCACAAACGAGTACAGCACTCTTCCCCTGTAAATTCCGCCATTCTCGTCAAACTGTCTGCGGATCGTGTGCGCGATCTCGAAATAATTGTGGTCGTTATGTCCGGAATACAGGCCTTTGTGCAGCTCATAGTTTGTCACAGAATGCAGCATTTCCTGATTGGCCCAGCGGGAATAATCTCCGTGGATCACCTCTCCCATCAGCCAGAAATCCCTCTTCTCATTTCCGGTCACCCAGCGCATTTCCTTCATGAAATCAAAATCCAGACAGTCCGCGCAGTCCAGCCGTATTCCGTCGATATCAAATTCCCGGATCCAGAACCGGATCACATCGAGCAAATAATTTTTTACTTCCGGATTTCTGAGATTCAGATTCACCAGCTCAAAACAGTTCCTCCACGCCTCATATCCGAATCCGTCATTATACGGATTGTTCCATCCAAAATTGATCCCCTTGTACCAGCCGCAGTACCGCGATCCTTCCCGGTTCCTCTGGATATCCTGAAACGCGAAAAATTCTCTTCCCGTATGATTAAACACACCGTCTACCACGATTTTCAGGCCAAGCTCATGCGCCATGCGCACAAACTCCTTAAAATCCTGATTATCCCCCAGCCTGCGGTCCACCTTGTAATAATCCCGTGTGTCATATCCATGTGTCGTCGACTCAAACAATGGTCCGATATAAACAGCTCCGCAGCCAAGTCCCCTGATATGCGGAAGCCACTCTTTCAGTTCATCAAATCTGTGCGTAATCTCCGGATTTCTGTTTTCAAACGGCGCTCCGCTCATTCCCAGCGGATACATATGATAAAATACTGTATTGTCGTACCAGTTTCCCATTCTGATCCCTCCATTGTTTTTTAATTTTTTCTGCGGGCGGTAAACCGCCGCATACCCGCATTTGTCCGACAAATGCTGCGAGCTTCAAGACTTTCCCAAATTTTCCGCCTGGACTTTCTGGACTGACACACAGAAATGCCACTTCCGTGGCATTTTGCGTGGGAAGTGAGCTGTAAGACATACCTGTATGTCTGTCAGCGAACGCCGTGGTCAACCATGGAATGAACAAAGAGAATTCCATGGTCTGCGCCTCAGACCTCGGGATTTCCGCAAAAAATGTGCGGAAATCACCTCGAGCTCAGTGTGGTGTGAACTGTAACGGACTGACATTGACAGGGATGTTTACGAAAAGATTCCGTACATAAACTGATTTACCAGAGAATTGATCTGCTCCCTGCTGATCTCCTCCTTCTGCTCCGGATCAAGCTCACAATGCACAAGAAGGTAATGATTGACTGTCCCGATAAACCCCACGGCAAACTGCCGCTGTCTGCCATTCATATTTCCCAGTTCCCCGGACGCATTCTCAAATACCTTCACGACTGTCTCATAAAATTCTGTAACATACGGCCTGATGGCTTTATATGCCTCATTTTCCCTTGCCGAATAGAAAAGGGCCATCATCAGCATATAAAACTCTCTGTCACGCTCAAAACAATAGCAGTAAGCCTCAGCCAGATGATACAGATGGATCCGGATATCTCCTTCCGAGTCGAGCGCTTTCTGGACAGAAATTCTTAATTCCTCAAATTTCGTCTCAATCAGCGTCCGCAAAATACCAATCTTGCTTCCAAAATAATAATACAGAGTCGGTTTTGTAAGCCCTGCCTTTTCAACGATCTCCTGCACACCTACCGCGTCGTATCCCTTTGCATAAAACAACTCTTTCGCACACTGAAGCAAAAGCGTCCTGTTTTCCATAAAAGTCCCTCCGAAATTTTTCATGACTCCTATTATACCGTTCGGTATATAAACTGTCAACAGGCAGATCTGTTTTTTCCGATTTTTTTATTTTTTATTGTCCTTTTCTTTCAAAGTGCTGGTAGTCCTTCGGATTGTTCCAGCTGCCTCCCCATGTAAATCCATATTCCGTAAATAATTTATAGCAGAGATCCTCCTCTGTGATGACATGTTCCATTCCCGCATCCCGGTCCAGATATATTTCGTCTCCCTCATGATACCAGACCGGTTCTCCCGTCGAATAGGAAAAATAGGGATTCTGCCTGGGATTGATGTCAATTGCAAGTCCAAGCGCATGATTTGACAGATTTCCCCCTCCTGTCACCGTTCGATAGCAGAAAGCCGACGTATTGTTTTCTTCAATGGACGCCGTGTCTGTCGTGTCTCCGTCGCCGGTCCAGTATTCATCAATCAGCCTGACAGACGCTATTTCATATTCCGCCTCAAACAGCTGTTTGAAGATATCAAGGCAATCCTCTGCAATTGCCTCATTTACAATCAGTTCCCCTTCCTGTATCTCATGCTCAAAATCATAGTGCTGTATTTTCAGATAACGCAGCTCATCCAGGGAAATATTATCATTTTCCTGGTAGGAACGCCTATTGATCCGCTCAAAAATCTCATCTCCCTCGTGGATTTCCGTGATATAAAAATTTTCTGAAAGGTCTTCATTTTCCGCGATCGTCTTTATATTTTCCTGGATTTCCGTACAGGTCTGAATCTCCCTGTCCTTTTGCGTTTCCGCACAGCTTTGAATCTCCATCCAGGCCGCTCCAATACCAGCCGCCAGAATAATGGGCAAAATTCTTCTTTTTACAACATATCCTGCCAAAAGCAGGAACTGTCTGCAGGTTCCATCTCCATTAAATTTTTTCTTCATAAAAACGTTCATTCATTTCTCCTTATTTTTAAGTGCAAAAAAGACGCTGAATAAACTTCAGCGTCTTTTTCATGAGACATCGGGGATTCGAACCCCGGACAACTTGATTAAAAGTCAAGTGCTCTACCGACTGAGCTAATATCCCATCTGTTATTCTGATTCCTGCAATATTTATCACAGGAATAAACAGCATGCCCAGAGCCGGAATCGAACCAGCGACACGAGGATTTTCAGTCCTCTGCTCTACCAACTGAGCTATCTGGGCATTTGACACAGTACCATAAGTCCTGTGCGAGTAGCGGGGGTAGGATTTGAACCTACGACCTTCGGGTTATGAGCCCGACGAGCTTCCAGACTGCTCCACCCCGCGATATTTAGTTGAAAGTGGGTGGGGAAGGATTCGAACCTTCGAAGTCGTCGACAACAGATTTACAGTCTGCCCCCTTTGGCCGCTCGGGAACCCACCCATATAATATTTATTACAGAAAGTCCTTAATCGTGCTTCCTATAAATTTTAAAAGCAAGCCGATGATCGGACTCGAACCGATAACCTGCTGATTACAAATCAGCTGCTCTGCCAATTGAGCCACATCGGCACAAGTTTTCTGGAGTAATGGGGCCTACAGGGCTCGAACCTGTGACCCTCTGCTTGTAAGGCAGATGCTCTCCCAGCTGAGCTAAGACCCCTTATTTCCAAAAACGACCCAGATGAGGCTCGAACTCACGACCTCCGCCGTGACAGGGCGGCGCTCTAACCAACTGAGCTACTGGGCCATGTTGCTTATACACATACCTTCAAAACCACATACAGAATAACACATCCGCCTCAGCTTTTCAAGCCCTTTTTTCAGGACTCTTTTCCCTTCCCTTTTCCCAAACCCGTCCGTTCGGGACAAGCCTGCGACCTATTAGTAGCAGTCAGCTCCGTGCATTG